>JBMDXA010000226.1:0-75340 GCA_048594725.1 Candidatus Kapaibacteriota bacterium | reverse complement strand
TCGGGATCACCCGCTCCGGCCGCACCGAAACATCGGCGCCCCCCCCGGTGCGCGCCTTGTAGTAGCTCTCGTTGTGATACGGCACCACGGTGTTGATGCCGTCGTTCCCTCCGGAAAGGCGGAGGATGACGATCACATTATCCTCTGTCCCGGCGGGACGGAAGAACGATGAATGTCCCATCGTCTGGGCGAACGCCGTCAGGCGTTGCGAACCGAGTACGCCCGGAAGGATGATCCCGGCACTGCCGAGATGTTTGAGAAAGGATCTGCGCTGCATGATTGCTCCGGAATGTTCAGCTCATGCCGCGCGCTCCCGGAGGGGAGCATGCAGGGGCATGATGTGGTGAGGGATTGCAACGGAATACGGATGCGGACCGGACAGCACCCCTGATCGGGGAGTGGCCCGTTGTCAGAAGTCCGTCGTCGGCAGCTCTATTCGGAAAGCGTCCGTTCAGTACAGTTGATGCTTCGGCAGCTTGCAGGCGGCTTTCAGAAACCGTCTGATCCGGTGTGCCGGGCGCTGGTCGGGATCGCTGATGCTCCACTCGTAATCGACCCCGCCATCCAGCAGCGCGGCGTACAACTGTGCCCGCTCGCTCTGCGATGGGGGAACCGGGAGGATGCAGCGCGCCATCTCATCACACAGCCGGGAGATATCGCCGGGATCGGAGAATGTGCGGGCAAAAGCGATGGGGTCGTATGTGTAGCCCTGCACCGGCGCGCCATTGGCCGAATATTCGATCTTCCCCTCCGCCAGCTCCGTCGCAAATCGCTGCCGCAGCGGGAGCGAGGCCATGTTCGTCCAGTTGCGGCCTCCGGGCCATCCCTTCACGTTCGGGGGGAACAGGGGCATATGGCCGAGCCGTTGCAGCCGGAACATCAGATCGTTGAACGGCGGCCCCACCACGCCGGGAGTGAAATCGGGAACGGCACCGGCGCCAAGGGTGCGGATGAGCCCCACATGATAATCCACGCTGCTGCGGTGCAGAGCGCCGATGTTGTCCGGGAGATAGAAGTGAGCGCTTTTCAGCAGCGCCTCCATCAGCGGGCGGATCTCCCAGTTGGAGTTCACCAGCAGCCGGGCCATGGCGTCGATCACCGAGCGGTTCGGAGCCAGATTGACGAAGTTCCGGTAGATCTTCTCGCAGATGAACCGTGCCACCTGCAATCCCCGCCGGGCGAAGATGATATCGATGATATCGGCCGAGCCCAGAACCCCGGTGTGCCCCATGAAGGTCTTGATGCCGGGGTCCCAGCGTTCCGGAGTGAAGCGGCTGTGGATGGATCGGTGATACTCTCCGTCGGGGCTGAGCCGGTACCACCATCCGCTCAGCGAGCGGGCCGCCGCCTGCACATCGGCGAGGGTATAGTTGGGCTCCCCCTCCCAGTTGACCGGGCCCATCGTAAACAGCTCCATCAGCTCGCGCGCATAGTTTTCATTGACCATGCGCACATCCCCCTCCACCCTGTTTTCGGTGCCGCTCAGATAAATGAGCATCGCCATATCGACCGTGACATCGGCCACGATCCTGCGGAGATTCCCGAGCGCCGAAGTACGGAACAATCTGATCTGCGGGTACATGAACTCGGCGAACTCCACGGCCGGCATCTCGCTGATGAAGTGGCCGTGCCAGAAGAGGGTCATCCGTTCCTGGATGGAAACCGGGGAGCTGGCGATGGTCTGGAGCCACCAGCGTCCCAGACGCTCGCGGCGCCCGAGCTGCTGTGCCCTCCAGATATCGAGTTCGGGGGAATCAGGCGGCGGCGATCCTATCTCCGGGTCGCGCCCGGCGAAATCGGCTATCAGATCGAGATCGGGTTCAAACGGCTGCATGAGCCGGGAGATGGTGAGATCGAGCCCCTCTGCCACGGCCGTGCGTATCTCGATCTCGGTAGGACCGATCATCGCGCGGCGGAGAAGATGGGCGGCTTTCGCGTAGTCCCACGGATCGGAGTCCGCCGGGACGAACGGAGGAAGCAGGCCGTTATCGTAGTCTTGAAGAGGGAGGGAGGAATCGGTTCCTCCGTCTTCGCGTTGCAGGCCGGGCACGAAGGCACGTCCCATACCAAACAGTTCTCTGCGATTCATACCGGATTTGTCCAGTGTTCACGGATATGTTCCCATCGGCCGCATCGCGGATTCCGGAGTGTGCGTCACGTCCGAGGGAACAGGGAGAAGAGTTGGTGCTGAGATGGCATTACCGGCTGGAAACGGAATCGGAACCAGAGCGGCAGTTGCGGAGCCATACGAACACGGGGCTATGATACAGCCTCGGCTGCGGCAGTGCTACTACCGTAATTCTCCATTGATTTTTTCCGTTCCGCATAGCACGCGCGTGCGAAGCGGCGCATACCTGCCGGACGAACCGTCGCGATCGGGGTCCCTCTCTTTGCAGAGGGAGCGGCGGGCGCGCACGGGTGCCGGGCAGGCACGTGGAGGGGGACCGCAGAGATGGCTGGTGGACGGATGAATCCGGGTTGTTGCCCGGTTGTGCAGGCTCTGCCAGCGCAGGAAGGCGACGTCAGACGGCCTGCCGGGCCGCACCGGCGGCGACATCGAGGCGCTGGATGGCGGCGCGGAGCTTCGGCAGCGCCACCGGCTTCACCAGATGCTCGTAGAAACCGGCCGCACGGCTGCGCACCACATCCTCCTCCATACCGTAACCGCTATGGACGATGCCGGGAATGGGGCTCATGGCCTGCAACTGCCGCAGCAGATCCAGGCCGCTTCCGTCGGGAAGTTCCAGATCGCTGATAAGGAGATCGAGCCGGGATGCCCCTGCGATATCGAGCGCGGACTGGACGCTATCGGCGATATAGACCGTATAGCCCCAGTGTTCGAGCAGTTTCTGCATCACGATCCGGGTATCACGATGGTCATCCACAAACAGTATGTTCAATGTTTGCCGGGGGCCATCACCCACACCACGCTCATGCAGAGGTTGCACATGCGGATTGTTCATACGGGTGAACCTTGCGCTTACGCAATAGGAATGGTAAGAACCACGCTGATTGAGGGATTCGGTGGCTTCGTATCGTTTCGGGAACGAAGAGAAGAGGCGCCGGATAATGGCAGTAGTCCGCGCCGGGGATAAAAATAAAACATATCCGGCGGTTTGGTGCTCCTCCGGTATATTTTTTTCGGAGCCGGGGGCTTCCCGACGACCTACGAACTGCTACCAACTATTCCCCGAATTTCTCGCGCTATGTGAAGGGGATTGCAGTATCTTTTTCATCTCGTTTTTTATCTACAGGAGCATCGAACATGGCAAATCGTACAGCAGTGATTCAGACCAACATGGGAACCATCCGCTTCGAACTGCTGGAGCAGGATGCCCCGAAGACCACGGAGAATTTCATTACGCTTGCCGAGCGTGGCTATTACGACGGCGTGATCTTCCACCGGGTTATCGAGGGTTTCATGATTCAGGGCGGAGATCCCACCGGCAGCGGCCGCGGGGGCGAGAGCGCCTGGGGAGGACGGTTCAACGATGAGATCGACTCGCGCTCGGAACTCTACCGCACCGGCTACCGGAAGGGAGTTGTGGCAATGGCGAATGCCGGCCCCAATACCAACGGCTCGCAGTTCTTCATCATGCACGTCGATTATCCCCTCCCCCCGAACTACACCATCTTCGGCCGCGTGACCGAGGGACTCGATGTGGTGGACAGCATCGCCAGCACCCCCACCCAGAACGATCGCCCCAACAAGCAGGTGACCATGGAGAAGGTGACGATCGAGGGAGGAAGCGGGGAGGCAGCAGCCTAGAAGCCTGCGTACCTAGGGATTCCATAACGAGAACGGCCCGCACACCTCCGTGGTATGCGGGCCGTTTCGATAGTGGCCTGGATGCTCCGGATTTAATATCCGAAGATATCCTCCATGCTCAGCTCCACCACCTTGCCGTACTTGCGAAGCTCCGTCAGATCCACCTTCTCCTTGGAACCAAGGACCAGATAGTTGTAGGAGACATTCTTGTAGCGGGCGTCATGGAACTTCTGGAGATCGTCCATGGTCATCTTGTTCAACCCGGCGTACACATCGCGGCGCAGATCGTAATCCAGGCCCCGCTTCTGGGCGGCCAGGTAGTTGAACAGCACATCCGACTTGGTGATACGCTCGGTCTCGATCTGGTTGCGCAGACCGGCGCGGGCAGCCATGAACGACTGCTCGGTGCGGGGCATATCGGTAAGCAGCGTGTTCATCGCCGGGATCGCCTCGGAGATCTTGTCGGCCTGGGTCCCCACATACGAGAGGATATAGAACGGATC
The DNA here is from genome assembly GCA_048594725.1 of Candidatus Kapaibacteriota bacterium. Classification (GTDB taxonomy): domain Bacteria; phylum Bacteroidota; class Ignavibacteria; order OLB7; family OLB7; genus JAFDZV01. The sequence continues at coordinate 71,068 of JBMDXA010000226.1, read as the reverse complement.
ATCCTTCTTCGAGGGGATCTGGTAGGCGGCAAACGTGGAGTACGCAAGCGCCTTCGACTCGCGAATCGTCTGGAACACCACCGAGGACATGCCGCCGCCGAAATACTCGTTGAAGAGCGATGCGGTGGGCACCTGCTTCGGATCGAACTGTCCGGACTTGCTCAGCCAGACCAGCTCGGCCTGCACCATGTCGTAGTTGACGAAGTAGACGGTATTGTCCTTCATCTCCTCGCGCTTGTAGACCACCGGCTGCGGGTAATCGCGCAGCACCGAGGGCATGCGATGCTGATCGTTCAGCGCGCTCACCAGGCTCTCCTTGGCGGCCGGGCCGTAGTAGAGCACGCGATGGCGATAGCTGTTGAGCGACTTCAGATACGCCACCAGATCCTCGGCCTTGATAGAACGCAGCTCCTGCTCCGACATGCGGTCGGTAAAGGGATTGTTCTTGCCGTAGAGGGCGTAGTTGCGCAGAGCGGTCCAGAGGATGGTCTGCTTGTCCAGCTTGGCATCCTCGCGTCCCTTCAGCTCCTGCTCGATCAGGCCGTTGAGCGCATCCTGGTCCGGCTTCAGGTTGGCAAGGAACTCCTCGAAGAGCTTGAACGAGGGGCCGAAGCTCTCGTTCAGGCCGGAGAGGGAGATATAGACCTGCTCATCGGCGGCATTGACGCCGAACTGGGCGCCCAGCTTGAAGAACTCCGTGGAGAGCTGCTGCGCGCTGTACTTGTCGGTGCCGAGATACTGCAGATACTTGATCGCCAGCGGGAGCTTCTTATCGTTGCGCTTTCCCATGTCGAAGACATAGTACATGCTGAACAGATCGTTCTCCCTGTTCGGCAGGTAGTACACCTCCGCGCCGTTCTTCAGCTTCAGCGTGGTGATATCCTTCTTGTAGTCCAGGAACGCCGGGCTGATGGCGGGGGCCTCGGTGTTGAGCACCGTTGCCACGAACGGCGACTGGTCGTCGCGGTTGACGGTGACCGGGGTGATCTGCGGCTTCTCCACCTTCACGATCCCCTTGTCGTCTCCCATCCGCTTGTACACCACCACATAATCGTTCGTGTAGTACTTGTTGGCGAACTCCACGATGTCCTTCTTGGTAAGACGGCTCATCTGGTCCAGCTTCCCCATGTACTCCTTCCAGTCCTGGTCGGTGACGAACGCATCGAGCATCGTGAAGGCGCGGCCGTTGTTCTCCTCGAACTGGCGGATCTGGTCCACCTTCAGGTTCTTGACAACCGCCTGCAGGGCATTGTCATCGAACTCGCCCTTCTTGATCTTCTCGATCTGCTGCTGGAGCAGCCCGCGCACCTCTTCGAGGCTCTGCCCCTGGTTCGGCACGCCGGTGAACCAGTGGATGGAATAATCCTTCATCACCGTGGGGGAGCTTGCCGCCTCCAGCACCTTCTGATCCTTGTTCAGGTTCAGGTCGATAAGACCGGCACCCTTGTAGGCCAGCAGAAGATCGGTGGCCTCCAGCAGCAGCGCCTCGCGCGTGCCGGCGCCGGGGAAACGGTAGCCGATGCGGAGGTTCTCGCGGTCCGGGCCGAACACGTTGATTTCCGTGGGGGCGGTGCGAGGGCTCTCCGGGGTAAACGAGAACGCCGGCACCGGCTTCGGCTGCATGAAGCCGAAATACTTGTCGATGAGGGCGATGGTCTTGTCCGGATCGAAATCACCCGCGAGGATGATCGCCATGTTGTTCGGGACGTAATACGCCTGGTAGTACTTCCGGATCTCCTTCAGCGAAGGGTTCTTCAGATGCTCCACCGTGCCGATGGTGGTCTGCGTGCCATAGGTGTGGCTCCTGAACAGCCCCGCCATACCGGCCTCGTACACCTTCCGGTCGTCGTTATCCATGCCGATGTTCTTCTCTTCATACACGGCTTCAAGCTCGGTATGGAAGAGGCGGAACACGGGATTGCGGAAGCGCTCGGCCTCCACCGACATCCACTTCTCCAGCTGGTTCTGCGGGATGTCGTTCATGTAGGTGGTCTGCTCCACCGAGGTGAACGCGTTGGTGAGCTTGGCGCCCATCGATCCCATCAGCTTGTCGTACTCGTTGGCGATGGCATACTCGGCAGCCTTCCCCGACACCGAGTCGATGGCGCGATAGATCGCCCGGCGGCGCTCCGCATCGGTGGTCTTGTTGTACTGCTCGTAGAGGTTCTCCACCTGATCCAGCAGCACCTTCTCCTTCGCATAATCCTTCGTGCCGTAGCGGTCGGTCCCCTTGAAGAGCATATGCTCCAGATAGTGCGCCAGGCCGGTGTTGGTGGAGGGGTCGTTCTTGCTCCCCGCCTTGGTGGTGATGAGCGTCTGGATACGGGGCTCGGACTTGTTTACCGAGAGCATCACCGTCAGGCCGTTCTTCAGCTTGTAGATCCTCGTCTGGAGAGGATCACCGGGGGCGGAGGTATAGGTATACTTCGCCTCGGGAAGCGGGCGCGATGCGGGAGCGAAATTCCCCCCCTGCGCCCGGAGCAGCGGGCCTCCTGCGAGAACCAGCAGGATTGGAAGCAATGTTTTCGACTTCATACCGGAAGGATACATGGATATATGTGTGTAACGGATGTAGACTCTGGAGGTCGGGTTCTGCATATGTCGGCGGCTGGAACAACCTGTTCCCGCTCCGGAAACATCATTGCGGGAGAGGCGACGGTGTCCGTACCTGAACGCTATAGACGTCTCAGAAAAGAGAACAGCGTATCGTTTAGCGGATATAACAACGGAAAGTTTCGCCGAGCGACTGTAACCTGCAAATGTTTTTTACGTTCCGTCCCAACGATGCCCTGAATCTTCGAAAAAACGGCCCCGGCTCGCAAAGGAACCGGGGCCGCGAGGATCAGCAGGCCGCGTCACCCTTAACGCGGCTTACCGTTGGAAACTCCTGCATCGGCCGCGCCCGCCGGGGTGGCCGCGCTCGGCGCAAAGCCATCCAGCGCTCCGGCGTTTTTCGGACGTGATACCGGATCGGCCGCACGCACCGTATCGCTGCTCGTCCGGGAGGATGTCCCCCCCGATCGCACCGCCGAGCCCGCCGATGTGGCGGGAACCGCCGGTGCCGCAACCGCCGAGGTGCCCCGATCGCTCGTGGCCCGTTCGCTCCCCTCTCCCGCCCTGCTTCCGCTCCGCTCCTGCGAGGTAGCCGCCGGCGCCACCGTCTCGGTCTTCTTCTCCGCATCCTTTACCGCCGGGGCATCGTTGCGCCGCTGCTGCGAACCGGTGCTGCTCGCCGGAGCCGCCGTCTCAGCCTTTCCCACGGTAGCGGGCTGCGCGCTCGCGCCGGAATTCACCGGCGCCGTGGTGGCCGCGCTGCCCTGCGTGTTTCTGGGCTGAGAGGTGGCGGGTACCGCCGCAGAGGAGACGCTCTCTCCCTGCGCCGGGGTGGTAGCCTTCGACGGCTCCGACGAGTTGGTACGCACCGGTGTGCGGCTTTCAGTACGATCCGGGTTCGGCCGCGCCCCTGCATCGGTTGCGCCGCCGGCCGCCGGTTTGCTGTCGCGAACAGGGGTGCTGGTCTTCGGTTCGGCCGGGATGTTCGGGCGTACCGCCACATCGTGCGGCGCGCTTGCACGGTCGCCGGTTGCAACGGGAACATCCGTGCGGGGACGGCTATCACGCTCCGGGGCATCCGATACCGGCATGCCCGTGCGGGTTCCCCCGCCTACCGGAAGGTTGGGGCGCACCTCCTCGCTGTGCGGAGCCTCGGCCCGTGGCCCGCGAGGGGACGATACCGTGCCGCCGAGATTGGGATTGATTCCCACCGTGGAGCCATCCGCTCCTCCGCGTACGGTAGGCTCGTAGGCGGTCCCGGCATCGCGGCCGGAATCGGGACGGCGGGGAGTGGATTCCACGGGGCGGGAAGGGCTGCCCGATGAGCCGGTGCCGCCAGTGCCGCCGCTATAGTTTCCGCCGGGCCGAGGATAATAGCCCCCGTGCGAAGGATATCCTCCCTGGGAGGGATAGCCGTACGGAACGTAGATATAGTGATCGGATGATGGAGGACTGGACGGATAGGGCTGCGGGTAGTAGGCCGGATAGGGATAGCCGTAGGTCCCGTCGGAATATGCCGGGCCGGTCTGCCCCGGGCATCCGCAATCGCGGCCGGAGGCGTTCTGCGCCACCGTCTGCGCCGGCTGCGAGGCGCCCGGCATGCCGCTGTAGGTATTGGTGATATGGACGCACCCACCAAGGGCGGAGCCGAGAGATATTCCGAGCAGAGCCGCAGCACGCGGTAGAATGTTTTTCATGATGGTAGCTCCGAAAAAAGATTCCTTGAGATGGGCCGTACCGGCGGCGATGCATCAGATCCACCTTCCGGCCTCTATCATTCTGTTTCCTGCCCCTGCTGACAGAGCCACGACACGAACGGTTGAATGCCCCCTGAATTAATTTTTTTTCATGCAGCCCGCCCATACAATTTTTCGTTCGCCCGTAACTGGGGGTGGTATCGGCTCCGGCGCGGCATGGTGGTTGTATTGGAGATATTCCAGTGGACGGAGAAGAGAAATACAGACGTAGTGATGGATATCCCCTCTCCGGCCTACCAAAAAAAATGATGACCGTACACTGAAATACATGATGGAGGTATGGGATGAGCAGGAAAGGTGTAATCGGCGGATATGACCAGGACGGTCATACCGATCATAAGAGCTCCCAGGGAAGCCTTCCGGGAAGCGAGCATGGGCACGCAGGACAGCATGGATTCGGTCCGCACGGCGGCGAGTATCATCTGAAGAAGGGGGCGCGTATCAGCGACCGCGGATCACAGGGAGGCAAGGATCGCGGCCCGGACCGTGGCGAACTGGGATCGCATAGCGGTTCCCGTAGAAACGATGGCAACCACGGTTCCGGTGGCGGCCATTCCAACGAATAACAGGCATCAGCAAAAGATGGCCGATGAAGATCCGGCCGTACCGTACGCGGGTTCTCTCTGAATAATTTTTATGAGAAAATGGCCGCTAACGGAACGGCCGGAATATGTACTGACAGCGATGTCCGGCTATATCGGACATCGGCCCAATAAAAAATGCCACAGATGCCCCGGCTGAACGACATATATGCGTCGTTGTGCCGGGGCATTTTTATTGCACGCCCCGCAGTGCCGGTATCCGCCGGCATCGCAGGATAGTGCCATCTTCAATTTCCCGGCGTAATTGTGTAACCATCGCCCCCCGCACCGTGTCTTTTGTAGTTCTTTCCCTGCCGCGTCCTGGTAGAGTGAGAATAAAAAAGAAGCTGTGATGATTATTATAACGTTGCGGATCGGGCGTCTTCAGCTCTGCACGCCGGCGCCAATTCTACGTGATGATGAAAAATGATAAAAAGATCAGCTACCAGATTCACTGCGGCCGGAACCGGCCTCGTATCTTGCGGCAGATCCCTTGCTCCGGCACGATCCGATTTCTCCGGATATACCTCCTGCCGATTGCCCCGGAGAACATCCGCTGCCGCATCATGGAGATAACGATGATGATCCAACGATGAGCGACCAGGTCACGATCCTCGAACTTCTTGCCGCATCCGCGTCGCACCCGCTGGCGCGGATCGATGCCCTGAACGCACTGGCCTGGGAGCTTCTGCGGAAGAATCCCGGCCGCGCCGTGGAAATAGCGGAACAGGGACGCAGCCTGGCCGCCGAAGCCGGATATCAGGAGGGGCTGGCCTCGGCGCTCTGCGCGCTCGGCTTTGCCAACGTGGGCTTCTTCTCCCGCTACGATATCGCCGAGTCCCAGCTGAGCGAAAGCCTCTCGATAGCCAGGGCGACAGGCGACAGAGACCGCCAGACACAGGTGATCAATCTTATCGGCACGCTCTACCGGCGGCTTGGCGATGGCCCTGAAGGAGTGGCACGGCATACCGAAGCGCTGGCGATAGCGCGGGAGATCGGCAACCGGGAGCAGGAGGCCGCGGCGCTGAACGGCCTGGGGCATGCCCTGCGCATGACAGGCCGGGTTTCCCAGGCGGAGGAATGCCACATCGAGAGCCTGCGAACCGCCCGCGAGGCGAACATTCCCAGAGAGGAGGCCGCAGCGCTGAACGGCCTGGGGAACACCTACGAAAAGCTCGGCGATTTCAACCGCGCCCTTGCACAGTACATCGAGACTCTGCGCCTTGCCGAACAGAACGACTACCGGCAGATGATAGCCTACGCCAGCGGCAATATCGCCATCATCTACCAGCGGCTCGGAGACTACACCACGGCGCTGCACTACGAGCTGGAAAGCCTCCGGAGCAAACAGGAGCTCGGCGACCGCTGGGGGGAGGCCATCTCCTACAACAACGTCGGCGTCATCTACAAGATCATCGGCGATTACGCCAGCGCTCTGGAGGCCCACCTGAAAAGCCTCCAGATCACCGAGGAGATCGGTGATCTCCAGGGGCAGGCGGTATCGCTGAACAATATCGGCCTGATCTATGAATCGCTCGGAGATACCTCCCACGTGCTCGATTATTATCTCCGCAGCCTCCGCATCGCCGAACAGACCGAGGACCGGCAGGGGCAGGCCTGCTCGCTGAGCCATATCGGCCGCTACCACGATGGGCAGGAAGATTACCCCAGAGCCCTTATCTACCATTTCAAGGGGCTGAAGATCTACCAGGAAACCGGGGACCGGTATGGGGAGCGGGATGCGCTATTGAATATCGGCAGCATCTATTTCCAGGTGGAGGAGAACCAGAAGGCGGAGGAATATTTCGCCAAGGGACTTGCCATAGCCGAGGAGATCGGCGACAAGGAGGGGCAGGCCACCGCGCAGCTCAATCTGGGGCGCCTCTACCACCGCACCGGCAGGCATCGCGAGGCGGCCGAACGGATGCGCACATCGCTGAAGACCGCCGAGGAGATCGGCCACAAGGATCTTACGGGACAGGCGCTGCGCCGCCTGGCCGGGCTGTACGAAACGCTCGGCGACCGCGATGCCAGCGCCGCATTCGAGAGGATGAGCGCGGAGGTGAACAGGCAGCTGTTCAACGATGAGATGAAAGCCCGCGTCCGGAAACTGATCGATGGATTCGAGCGGCGGAACGTACGCCGCGAAGCACAGTTGCTCGGCCTGCCGCAGGAGGAGTTTCTGGAAATGAACGAGGCGATCAGCAAGATGAACCGCCTGAAAACCGAGCAGATGCTGGAGCGCGCCGCCAACTCCGCACGCCCCTGGGAAACCCCGGACCGCCCGCCCGCCGGCACAGCCATCGAGGTGCGGACGTTCGGGGAGTTCAGCGTGGTTATCAACGGAAGGGAGCTTCGCAAAGGGGACTGGCAGCGGAAGCGCGCGCGCGATCTGTTCAAGCTGCTGCTGCTGCATCATCGGTCCGCCGTCACGATCGACGAGATGGTGGAGACGCTCTGGGGGGGACTGAGCGAACGGAACGTGGAGCTGCTGGTGATGAACGCCATCTCCCACATCCGCAAGGCGCTCGATCCCGGCCGCGAACCGCACAAACCCTCGCCGTTCCTCTCCAGCAGCGACCGCACCTATACGCTCGATCTGGGAGATGCGGCGGCAATCGATTTCATCCGGTTCCGCTCTCTCATCGCCGATGCGCGGCGCAGCCCCGTGCCGGACCGCAAACGGGCGCTCTACCAGGAGGCGGCGGGTCTGTACCGGGGGGAGTTCATGAAAGAGGATCTCTACGAGACCTGGACCTCCGAGACGCGCGACCGTCTTCAGGAGATGCTGGCCGAGGCGCTCTCCTATCTGGCCGCCGAACATCTTCGCAACGGCGATCTGGAGGATGCGGTGATCGCTGCGAAAAAACTGATCCAGTGCGATCCCATCTCCGAGCACGGCTACGAGATCCTTCTCGATGCGCTCCGCCGCACAGGAAGCACCGCCGAGCTGCTGAAGGCGTTCAATGAATGCACCAGGGCTTTTCAGGCCGAACTCGGGGTGGAGCCCCCGGAGCGCCTGCGCCGCCTGGCCGTTCCCCTGTAGAGAGTTCATCGCAATGAAGGAAGGAACGATTCTCTCTGCGGTATCCCCCTACTGGCGCCGCGCAACCCGCCACTCCCGGATTGCGCAGGTGCCACGGCCCATGGCAGCGCCCTGCTGCAATCCCGGCAGGTGCAACCTTCGTTCCCCCGCTTCGTCTGCGCCAGATCCGCCGGCAGCGGGCCTTGTTTCGCGAGCCCCCGCCCGGCACGTACTCACAAGCTTCAGAACGATTTCCCCTCGGAAGAGGCGGAGAAAGCTCCGTCCATGACGAATCCCCCATCGTACCGATGACCGACGCAACACTCCGGCAGCTCGACGAATACCTTGCGGCCACTCCCCATCGCAAAACCGATACGCTGAACAACCGCGCGTGGGAACTGCGCATCAGCGATCTGCACCTGGCCGCCGAGTGCGCAACCCAGGCATACGACACCGCCCGGAAGGCGGGCTACGATCGCGGTATCGCCTATGCGCTCCGGACCATGGGGTTTGTGGAGATGATACGCTCCTCCAACTACCCGGCGACCATCCGGCAGCTCCAGGCCGCCCTGGAGATGATGGAGGAGGCCGGCGACCGCCGTGGCGAGGCCGCCGTGCTGAACCTGCTGGGCGCGGTGCACCGGAGAACGGGTGAGACCAGAGAGGCACTGGAGCTCCACCGCCAGGGATTGAAAGCAAGCAGAGAAGCGAAGGACTATGGCGAGGAGGCCGCCGCGCTGAACGGGATAGGATTTGCGGAGCGGCTGGCAGGGGAGCTCCCGAAAGCATTTGCCGCCCATCGCCAGGCGCTCGATATCAGCCGCCGGCATGGCGACCACGCCGAAGAGGCCGCGGCCCTTGTGGAACTGGGGAACGATCACCTGCACGTGGGCGAGCTGGACGAGGCGCTCCGCTGTTATACCGAAGCGCTCGATCTGGCAACCCGGATAGGGCATATGCTGCTGGCCGCCTACGCCAGCGGCAATATCGGCGTGCTGCACGAACGACGCGGCGAGCACCAGCAGGCGCTGCACTACGAGACCCGCAGCCGGCAGTTGAAGGAGGAAACCGGCGACCGCTGGGGTCTGGGCGTGACGCTGAACAATATCGCCATCATCCGGCGCAGCCTGGGCGATTACGCCGGCGCGCTGGAGGCCAACCTGCAAAGCCTCGGAATCACCGAGGAGATCGGCGACCAGGAGGGGGAGACCGTGGCGCTCTACAACGTCGGCCAGATCTACGAGCTGCTGGGAGACCGGGCCAATGTGCTGGCGTATTACCTGCGCAGCCTCCGTCTTGCCGAGAAGCTGGGGCATCGCCGGAACGAGGCCTATCTGCTGGCGCGCCTGGGGCAGTTCCATGAGTCGCAGGGGGATTACACCAAGGCGCTTCTCTACTACTTCAAAAGCTTCAACCTTCATCAGGCCGGGGCCGATCCGCGTGGCATGTGCGACTCCATGCTCAATATCGGGCACATCTACCTCTACCTGGAGAACACCGAGCGGGCGCTGGAATATTTCAACCGCTGCCTGCAGACCGCCGGGATGAGCGACGACGGTGCCGAGGGGGTGGCGATCCATATCGGCCTCGGCACGGCCTATCGTGCACGCCGGGAATTCCCGGAAGCGATGGAGCATCATCTGCATGCGCTGGAGATAGCGGAACGAAGCGGAATTCAGGATCTGGTCTGCCAGGCCCTGCAGGAACTGGCAGATACCTACGGCGAGGCCGGATACCCGGAGCGCAGCACCGAATTCCGCCAGCTCCATCTGGAGCTTACCCGGAAGATCTTCACCCCAGAGATCAAAAGCCGCCTCCGCGAGATGATAACGGGGTTCGAGGGGAGAGCGCTCCACCGGGAGATGGAAGGGCTGCAACTGCGTCCGGAGGATCGTGCGGCCATGAACGAGGCGCTCCCGAAGGCAAGCAGGCTCAGAACCGAACGCCTCCTGAATCCGGAAGCGGGGCTGAAGGAGCGGGGGGCCGCGGCCGGCGTACCGGGGAATATGCGGGAGATCCGCGTACGAACCTTCGGGGCGTTCAGCGTTACGATCGATGGGCGCGAGCTTCGCAAAAGCGACTGGAAACGGAAACGCGCGCGCGATCTGTTCAAGATCCTGCTGATGAACTACCAGCGCGGGGTCACCATCGACGAGCTGATGGAACAGCTCTGGAGAGGCGTTGCAGACAAGAATGTGGAGCTGCTGGTGATGAACGCCATCTCCCATATCCGCCGCACCCTGGACCCCTCCCACGAGCCCCATAGGAAATCCGCCCTTCTGGGGAGCAACGGCCGCAGCTACGTGCTGAACCTGGGGGAGTATGCCTGGATCGATTTTCTCCGGTTCAAACAACTCGTCGCCGAGGCCCGCCGCAGCAAGTCGCCCCAGCGGAAACGGGAGCTGTTCGAGGAGGCCGCCGCTCTGTTCACCGGGGAGTTCATGAAAGAGGATCTGTACGAGAACTGGACCGAGCTGGAGCGCGACCGCCTGCATGACATGCTTGCCGAAGCGCTCTTCTATCTCGGCTCCGATTATCTCCGCGAGGGACGCATCGACGAGGCGATAGCAGTGGCACGGCGCATCATCGAGCAGGACAGCACCTCCGAACAGGGGTACGAGATCCTGCTGGGCGCGCTCGTCCGGGACGAGCGATTCGCCGAGGCACGTAAAGCATTCCGCACCTGCACCGATGCGTTTATGAGCGAACTGGAGATGGCACCGCCGGAAAAGCTCCGCCGGCTCGCCGGCTCCTCCTCTCCGGCATCGGGAACATCCTAGAGCGATGCCGGCTCCTTCTCCGGCCGTATCGCATCACCACACCCATCCTGCCGGCAAGGAGAATGTGCCCCTGGCTGCCCTATAATCCATGCTGCATGCATCATGCACGCGAAGGCGCAACGAAGATCAATCTCTTTGCGCCTTCGCTGTTTCCCGCAGGTAGTGTTGCTGATTCAGCACCCGGCATCATGCCGTCGAAAATTCGTTAAGTCTCATACGGATATTTATTCCGAACGAGATGCGACCGCATCCGCCAATCAACCGACCAGAAGAATAAACCAACCGATCATGATGAACATGCGACGATTGCTGGCGCTCGCGCTCGCACTGGCGGCCACCGGCTCCGGCGTCCAGGCCCAATGGACTCGGACCTCCGGCCCGGAAGGAGGCTATGTACGCTCCATCGCCGTGGATGGAGAGAAGGTCTACGCGGAATTCTGGAACACCTGGTTCCACCACTACGATGGAACCTCCTGGATAAAGGGAACAAACCCGATAACGGACCAGCTGTTCGTGGCAGGTTCGTCGCTTCTGGGAAATAAATTCAACGGCAACGTGGTCCGCTCCACCGACAAGGGAGGAACCTGGGGGCCGCTCTCCGGAAACGCTCCGGACAACGTGCTTGCGACCGATAACGGAAAGGTCTACGGCTCCCGCATGGATACGGTGCTGGTGTCAGGCGATGAAGGGGCAACCTGGAGCGTGGCGGGAGATCTGCCGCTGGATGGCGCGATGGCCGATGTGCTGGGAGCGCACGGGGATACGCTGCTGGCGTCCAGCATCGCCATGTTCCGGAATTTCCGCTCCACCGACGGCGGCAAGACCTGGGCGGAGTTGAAGATCGATTCGGCGGGGCTCTTCCCGGCGGCATCGTTTCTGCGCAGCGGGAACACCTTCTACGCCTGGTTCCACACGCAGGGAGTCTATCGCTCCGACGACGGCGGTATCACCTGGCAGGGGGTCAACCAGGGGTTCGAGACGCTGGGGGGGAACTATCCGGCAATCACCTCCATGGCCGTAGCCGGCGACACCCTCTGGGCCAGCACCACTACCGAGGTCTTTCGTTTCGACGGCACGTCGTGGAAGAAGTTCGATGCGGGCTATCTGGAGATGGGGCGGTTCGCCGGCGAGGGGCACAACCTCTACTGCGGCTCCAACGCCGGGGTATTTCACTCCACCGATCTGGGCGTTACCTGGAACTCGCTGAACTCGGGGCTGATAGCAACCTACATCTCGGCGTTCGGCATGGCGGGCAATGCCCTGCTCAGCAACTCGATGAACGGCATCCACCGCACCACCGACGGCGGAACCACCTGGAGCAAGGTGTCGCAGATCAATGCCGAACAGTTCCTCACGAGCGGCGATATGCTCTATGTGCGGTCGAAGAGCTACACCGGGCTGGGGATCTATCGCTCGGCCGATAGCGGCCTCTCCTGGACCCCCTCCAACGACGGCATCAGCGAATCGCTCCATCACCTTACCGCCATGGCCGGCGCCGATCAGACGCTCCTGGCGGGATTCTATGACGTCTCGAACTTCCACGGAACCAGCCGGTGGGAGCATGGCGGCATCGCCCGCTCCAGCGATGGCGGCAGAAGCTGGACGGCCGGGAACACCGGTCTGCCGGTACAGGACAACACGCCGGTGCCGGTGATCGATCTGGCAACCGATGGCAGCAGCTTCCTGGCATCCACGCTCAGAGGGCTGTATCGCTCCACCAACGGCGGCGCAAGCTGGAACCGCTCGCAGAACGGATTGCCGGCGCAGCTTCCGTACCGCGGGGTGCTGGCCCACAACGAGGGTAGCTACTATATCGCGGTGGAACGGACGATCTACCACTCCACCGATGGCGGCGAGAGCTGGGAAGACTACGGGCAGGGGCTCGACTCCACGGTCATCGTGCAGTCGTTCTCGGTGGCGGGCAACAGGGTGTTCGCGCATATGAGTTCCAGCCAGGAACCGTACAACCGGCTCTATATCCTGCAAGGGGATACATGGATGGATATCAACGGCAGCACCCCCCTGTTCAACGGCCCGGAGCCGGTTCCGGATGGGGTGACGTTCATGGCGATCACCGCCATGGGAAAGACCCTGTATGCGGGAAGCTCCGGCCAGGGAGTGTGGAGGCATGCGATGCAATCCGATACCATCCTGAACCCCGCCTCGGCCGATGGCCCGGGCAGGAACACGGCATCCGGCGCGATGCTGCGGAACGCATCGCCGAACCCGTTCTCCTCGGGCACCGCCATCCAGGTAGCGCTCCCGGCCCGCGCCCATGTCCGCCTCAGCGTGGCCGATGCCACCGGGCGCGAGGTGGCGCTGCTGAGCGAACAGATCATGGATGCGGGGGAGAAGACGTTCCGCTTCGACGGCGGCACGCTCCCCTCCGGAGTCTATTTCGTGCGGCTGATGGCGGCAGGCAGGCTCCAGACCATACCGGTTGTTCTGGCCCGCTAGCGGACTCCGGGCGGTTGTGGCCGCATAGAGCGGATGTCGAAAAAACGTTAAGGTTCAAAACGCATATTCGCAGGAGAATCAGGCTTCGGACGGAACCGATACTCGGCAGAGCAGCCATCGTGTTCGTACGAGCAGAGCGGCACGGTTGCACAGAGAGAGCTATCAGGAACGCGCCCCGTTCGTTCCACGTTCCGTCCGAAGCCAGAGTTATAATTCAATGATTGCGTAGTCCAGGGGTGGACACGGAACCCTCTGAATACCGGCCGGTTACGGCTGCGTTCAGGGGGTTCACTTTATCCGAACCACTCTAGCTACAGCGGGCCGGCGATTGGGCCGGTACTCTATTCATCCGATGCTGATAATCGTTGCGGCAGGGCATCCTGCCCATTCAGGATACGTTCGTAGGACTCCCTGCTAAGAGGGCAATCTATCAGATCAATAAACTGAGTTTTAGCCAACCGGCATTGTCTCGCCATCTGCGCAATCAGAGAGTCACTGATCGTCTTTGATCCATGGCTGGTTCGCGTTCTCACCATGCTTCGCCGCCCGTCTGCTGTATGGTATGTGAACATATGGTGGTGAGAGTTATCCATCTGAAAGCCTTTTTTAAGAAGAGCGCCCTCCACTTTCCGTGTATCATACTGCATACGGCACCTCCTCGATAGTTTGAAGCAGCCGTTTCTTTACTTCCACTGCATCGGCAGTCAGCATTGCCGAGTCTTCCAGGGCATAGTTTCGCCAGAGGAAATCGATTTCCTCTCGTAAGGCGATATCAAGCTCATCCCGGGTAGTAACGCAGATATCGATACCAAGCTCCGGATACACCAGGCACAATACCTGCTGGGATTCATCCAGAACCGGCGTCAGTTCAAGTGGTTGCCGGAATCGGAGTAGGCGATGTTCATACCGGAATTCAGAAAGTATGAAAGGGGATATATCGACATCCCGAATATCCTCCACACGGCTGATCTGCTTGGGATGATCGAGCTCATCAAGCGTTGCAATGCCTGTAACCTGAATCAATTCACGGCGTTTCTGTAATAGCAGCTCTTCAATTGAAGGATCATAATAGCAATCGAGCTCGCGTTGGGTTACCGGGTAACGCAACGTGAGTTTCCGGGCCTGAAAGTCGATTTTCACCAGTTCTCCCGTGACGGTATATGTTACGGCGTCCCCGGCTTCTTTTTTCAGGAGCTGGCCTATTTCCTGGCGGGTATCAACCCCGAATGTGATGGAGTCATCATCCCCATATCTCATTTCCAGCATCCATCCGCTTCCCGGCTTGGGGATCATCGAACGGAATTTCTCCAGTATGCGCCGCCGCAATTGCCCATCCGGAATAATCTCGCGCAGAGCACTGGCTTGAGAACGTTTCAATGCATGAGAGAATCGCCGGAACTTATCCAGGGTGGCAACGATGGCGGTATCCGCAGAAAGCTCCGAATCAGGGTTACCCGCATAGGCGGGAATTATATAGCTGCCAGTTTTTGATGGGGCAGCACGCAAAACATACCGCTGTTCAATATCCGAAGGGATGCGGGCTCGCTCGTTGATCTCACGTGACTCCTGCTGAATCGCCATGAGATAGAATGCCTGTTGAATATCGGCCAGGACCTGGGCGAGAATCCCGAATGGAATTTCGTCATCCCCCTCGATATGCCGATAGAGCCGGACATCAAGCTCTCGTTGTGCCGCACCGGAGGATATATGCATAGGTAGTAGATCGCCTCGTATTGGTTGAGCAGCCTGCGGACACCCACTCAAGCGAAGATATGATTCTCTACGATCGCAGATCAACTCACTGCATTCTGAATCGCAGACAACGGATATGACGGGTGCATCCATCGTTCCGGCAGCAAACGGAGCTTGATACCAGATGAATCTCCGCTGCGTTGCGAATACCCGTGCATGAACCGCCACAGCCAGAATCTATGTTGCAACAAAAATCGTTTCGACCTATATTCAACGATCCGTGTGCGGCCATGGGGGCGGGGCTTCATTGAGCACAGAACTCGCCCTTCTATCATGCAAGCCCGCCTCCTCCGCATCCGGATGTTCGCCGCTACCGGAACCGGAAACATCCTGCCGCATTGCATTGCCGCTGATAAACGAGAACTGCCGCTGCAACCATTGGTGCAGCGGCAGCCGAATCCGTTAGCGGAACTCAGTTCACCCGGAAGACGATCAGCGCAGTTCGGGAGCGCCCTCGCCGGGCGACATCATCTCGTTCACCTGATCGATAGGATTGCTTCCATCCCAGAGCATGAAGCGGGCTACCATCCGGTGTCCGCCCATCTTCGGGCCGCCGAAGTGGCCGAACATCTTCATGCCGCGTCCCATATGCCCCACCTGCTCTTCGCTCAGAGTGCTCTTGTTCTCCTCGAACCACTTCGTGGCAACCGCCTTTGCCTCATCCCTCCAGGTCTCGAACTTCGGCATGGCCTCGCCTCCGATCTGCTCCAGCGTGGAGCGATACTTGGTTGCAAGCGGCTTCAGCTCCTCGCCGATCGCCTTCTGCTTCTCATGCAGCGCCTTCATCTTCTCATGGGCGGCATCGGCAGCGGCCTTGTCATCGCTCTGGCGCGCCTTGCGCATCTCCGCACCGATGGTCGCTCTCTCGTTGCGAAGCGCCGCGGAGCGGGCACGCAGATCGTTCAAGGTGCGAAGATCCCCGGCGGACATGGCGCCATCCAGATCGCTCTTCCACTCGCGAAGCTGCGGAAGGACATTGGCCGTCCCCCACGTCTTCAGCGATTCGAAGAGCCCCTTGTATGCTTCGGCCATCTTCGGATCGTGCTTGCACGGCCCGCCATGGCGAGGACCGTCATGCTGCGGCGCGGCGGCCGAGATCCCAACGGCGAGCCCTACCAGAGCAACCATCGCCATCGCTGTTCCCATTCTCTTATTCATCATGATTCGTTTGTTGGTAAAAGAACTCGTGTACTGGCTTGAACGCCCCCCTGTCAGGAGCGCATGAGAGGGTTAGAGACAGGGGTGCGCCGCAGGTTCCCAACAAACACCGGGAGCGAAACATGGGAGGAACATGGCATGCCCGCAGAGGCCCTTACCGGATCGTATCGGCGATCGGCGTACGCACCTCCACGGTCACCGTGCGGCAGTAATACCGCCCTTCCGGGATATCGTTGTCGTACAGGAGCCTGGAGGGGCCCACCCCCTTGACGTCGGTGATGGCCGCCTCCGGACGCTCGTTCACGATCAGATCGCGCACGGCCACCGCGCGCGCTCCGGAGAGCTGCTGGTTGTGCGCCAGCTCGCCGAGCCGGTCGGTGGAGCCGGTGATGGCGGCCGTGGAGGATGCCTGCATGGAGCGGGCGACGAACGAGGAGATCATCCTTTTGTTCTGCGGGTTGATGTTCGCCTTGTCGAAATCGAAGACGATGAGGCTGAGTCGGCTCACCTCGAACGGGCTCATCTCCTTGCGCGCAGGCTCGGCGAACTCGGAGCGACCCTCCCGGCCCTCGTTGTCCACGATCGTCAGCTCGCAACGGAGCTTGTCATCGCCGCCCAGCATCTCCGCCATCCGCACTGCGGCATCGCGATCCAGATCCCATCGAAGAACGGAGGGAGGTTCTCCCGTTCCCGCCTGGCTCCAGACGTTCCGGTCTCCGGCAAAGACATCGAGCTTCCAGTCCCGGATGCCGGCCGGGCTCTCGGCACCCACCGAGAAGAGGAGTTCGGATGGCTCTATCGTATGCTCCTTGAAGCGCTCGAAGACGATCGGCCGGAGGATCTGGTCGCTGGTGGTGATAACCTCCACGCGGCGGTTCTCCTCGGCCCCCTCGGCATACTGCATGCTGGAGGGATAGGTGGGCTGTGCGCTGGTGGTAACCGCTATCCGCGCCGGCGCTATCCCCCAGACCTTTACCAGATAATCCTTCACCGCCTGCGCGCGCGCGCGCGCCAGATTGTTCGCGGCTCCCGCCACCGGCACCTCGGTTCCATCGGTGGTACCGTTCAGCGTGATGCGTGCGGCGGGATCGGCCGCCAGGCGGCTGCCGATGATGTTCAGCAGATCGTAGTAGGCGGCAAGGGAGCGATGCGGAAGCTCCTGCTCGTCGAACGCGCCGGTTGCATCCGGTGGGATCTGGCGGTAGCGCCCCGCGATATCGGAACTGGAGGGATCGAAGAAGAGATAGGGAAGCACCGGGAAGGTCTCGGTCACCACGGTCTCGACGATCTCCAGCTTCTTCGTATTCACCGTCGCAAGAGTCACATACGGCGGCTCGGCATCGGCGTCGGCAGCGATCACCGGGGGCTCCTGCGTATGATCCACCGGCAGCCGTCCGAAGCTCCAGCGCAGGGCGATGCCCCCCTGAAGCGATGAGATCCGCCAGCGATAATTGGGGGTGACATCGTTCAAGGGATAATAATAGCTGATCTCCGGCGAGGCGGTGATCCGGCGGCTCAGCGGAAACGGATAGCCGATGGCGCCTGCAACCGCCACCGAAAGTCCCGCATCGCGTATCTCCCCGCTGGACACCTCCCGTATGGCGGTATTGGTCTCCGGATAGAGCACTCCCACCGGCGCCAGTATCTCCTCGGTCTGGCGGTGGGTGGCCTCGGTGATGGGAGCCCCGGCAGCACCGGCCAGGCGGAAGTAGAAGGGATATTCCTGAACGGGCGTCAGGCGCACTCCAAGCTCGCCGTAGACGTAGCCCAGGTTGGCCGTGTAGCTATGCTTGCGTTGCAGCTGCACATAGCGGTCGCTGTTGGGATCGAGCACCGGAAGACCGCCGGTATAGACCTCGCCGAACTCGCCGCCGCGCTGCAGGAAGCTCCCCCCCAGCACCACATCGAGCCAGGTGCCCGCAACCGGGATTTCCCCGTACAGTCCCATCGCAGGGCCCGCCCCCTCCCCATCGTTGAACGCGCCGCACTCCCCGCCGCCGGTGAACAGGCTGGCGGTTGTCTCATGGAAATTCAGCGCGTAGCCGCCGTAGAAGACCAGACGAAACGACGTCCCCGGCCCCCCTGCCCGCGCCAGGCTATCGGCGCGCGGCCGGTCGGGCACGGGATCGGAATCCTGCGCCAGCACCGGAAGATGGAACAGCAGCATCAGCGCAGCAGCAGTAGTAGAGAGATGCTTCACGGAAAAGGGCCGGATTATGAGTTACTTGGGGTTTACTATTTAGTGCGTTCTTCTCGGTAGAATGCCGGACGGCCATATCAGAAAGTCAGCAGTGCGTGCGCGGGCTTCGCCCGCTGTCAGTAGTCCGTCGTCGTTGTTCCTGGGATTACCGGGACACTCCTGCGGTTCCGGTTCCGCCAACGGACCACTGACAACGGACCTCATCCTCATCACTTCACGATCTTCACCTGTTCCACCGCCCGGAACCGGCCGGCCTCCAAAACGCAGTAATAGTCGCCGCTCGGCAGAACGCTGACATCGAAATCGAAGCGGTAGCGGCCGCCGCTCATCCGCGTGCTGCCGTCGAGAACCTGATAGACCTCCACGCCGGCGCTGTTGTACAGGCGCAGGCGGGTGTTGGCGTCCTCCACGAACTCCGCCTCGATGGAGATGCGGGTACGCGCCGGGTTCGGCCGGGCGGCCGAGAGCTTGTTGGTGCCGCCACGGAAATTCAGCCGCGAGATGTTGCAGCGCGGATCGACCATCACCGTGGTGGTATCGCCGGTCGTGATAGGCGGATCGAGCTTCACCCAGAAGATCGAGTCGCTGGTGAACGGCTGCGGGATAAGATACATCGGCGAGCTTACCACATCCGGCACCGCCACCACGAAGCGCAGCAGGGCGATCTCCCCCTGCCGGATGCTGTCGCAGCCGGGAATCCGCACCAGCAGCCCATTGCTGCTCTCGGACGCCGAGACCGCCGCCGAGTAGGAGGACCTGGCATCGATGAACTGGAGCGCGCGCCGGTTGTATTCCAGAAGCACCGTCACATCCAGCGGCGTCTGCGGCACATCACGATCCACCGAGACCGGCACCTCCACGGTATCGGCGATGATGCCGGAGATCGACGGAAGCTCGGTTGTGCCATCCCCCAGCATGATCCGCATCGGGAACGGAGGAGCATACCCGAAGCTGTGGATCGTTCCGCTGTCGGCGATGACGCAGGGAGAGCTGGAATGGGCACGGAGCGTGGAATCGTACGCCATCTCCATGAACGGGCAGAATGTGAGGGTAAGCTCGATGGAATCCCCTGGCGCCAGCACGGCCGGATAGGGGATGCTGCTGGCGGTGATGCGATGCCCCGGCGGCAGGCCGCTCAGCGAATCGAACGTGATCGGGATCAGCCCCGGATTCCGCACCACGATCGCGCGCGTGTCGCAGCTCTTGATGTTCACCGTATCGAACCGGACGGACCTGGTGATCTCGATCATCGGCTGGTCGATCCGGACCAGGCCGCGATCGATCCCGGCGATGATCTTGAAGAACACCAGCGAGTCGCTGTCGAAGTCTATCTCATCCAGCGTGATCGGGAAGGTGACCGGCCCGCGCGTGACCGCGAAGCGGACGTACGCGACGGTTCCGGCCTGCACCATCCGGGCATCCTTCAGATAGGCGCGGGCGCCGTCGCCGGTATCCCGTACCACGCTGTTGCCTGTATACGGGGAGCGCACGCCGATCAGCTTCATCGCCGTGGAATCGTAGCCGATACGGAAGGCGATGTCGATGATATCCTGCGGTATCGCGCGGGTGATCATCACCGGCAGCTCCAGCGTATCGCAGGTTGTAAGGTTGATGGTATCGCGTCCCACCGCCGATGTATCGAACGCCATCTGCAATCCGAAGGCGGGGGCAAATCCGGTTCCCCGCACCAGGATGGTGGTATCCACGCCGGTGCAGGGGAAACTCGTATGGATGTTGAGCCGCGCCACGTAATCCTTCGGCGCGCGCGGGTAGAACTTCACGCGGAACGTCAGCTTCTCTCCACGCTTTATCACCCACGGGAAAGGCTGTCCGGAGGGATGTTCGATGGAGAAGACCCGCTGGTCCGGCACGAACGTCATCGTATCGATCACGACGCTGTCGCCGCTCGGATTGATGAACTGGTCGGGCACGGTGATCTCCACGGGGATCGGCTGCGCGGCAGTATCCACGCGGGTTGCCGGGAAGGAGACCTGCACGCGGTTCGGCTGGAAGTTCATCTCGCGCCGCCCGCTCAGCACCACATCGAACTGCTCGCTCCAGACCTGGGTACGGGCGCGGATATGGATCGCGGCGTTTGCAAGAAGGTTCTGCTGCGTTGCCGGGATGTTCGGGCAGAAGGATACCAGCAGCGTATCGACGCTCCTTGGAGCCAGCGTGTACGGCAGCGTGGCCCCGCCGGTCTGCCGCGAGCGCCAGACGAACACCGCCGGGTTGGCCGAGGTGACGCCGGCGCCATCGATCCAGACCGAATCGATATCCATCGGGATATACTCGCTGTTGTTCGGCAGCGGTATCTCCCGGACGGAGCAATCGCACGGCTTTATCAGGCCGTAGTTGATGAACCGTATCGGCACATCCAGCTTCATCACCACACCGCGCCCGGTAAGCTCGCCGCTCCAGCCGAGCTGGCAGGGGGAGTCGGAGACGAGGGTGATCCGGCCGTTGTACGAGCCCTCCGTCGTGGGGGCAAGCTCCACCTCCACCCAGAGCGAATCGCGCGGGTTCAGGGTTCTGGGCAGAACCGGACTGGTGGAGAGCACCGTGTACCCCGGCGGAACGTTTGCGGCGGTGACGTGGATCGGCACGGAGCTGGCGTTCTCCACCAGGATCATCTCGCGCCTGCGCCAGCCCGCCTCCACATTACCGAAGGCGGTGAGCGGCGTAACGTAGAGCTTGGGGGCCACGCTGGTGCCGTGCAGCAGCACCTGATAGAGCTGGCCGTCGGAGAGCCGGATATCGATATAGGAACGGTCGGAGCGATCGGTGTTCAGATCGTTCGGGCAGTAGGTGACCTCGAACGACGTCCCCCCGCCAACCGGCAGCGCACCACCGGCGGAGCCGAGCTGGCGCACCTGGAACTTCCCGCCCGGATCGTTCTTCGTCCAGGTGAATCCCAGGCCGCTCCCCAGATTGTTCAGCACCTGTATGGTATCGGTACGGCACTGGCAGCCGATGATGTTCTCCATGTTCAGATACGGAGGATCGAACACAAGCGCATCGAAGACGCCGGTGCCGGAGATGGGAATGCAGATGGTCTGATAGCACTGGTTGTCGAACACGCAGAGCGTATCGTAATAGGTTCTGGGCTCGCGCGGGCGGAACTCCACTCCCACCTGTACGGTCTGTCCGGGCGATATCGCGAACGCCCCTCCGGAGACGATGCTGAAGACATCCCCCACCTTCAGATAGGCGGCCATGCCTCGCGCGTCGCGGCCGTTGTTGGTAACGCTCACCCCCTGCCCCTGGGTCTTGCCGATGGTAACATTGCCGAACCCGACAAGCGCGCCATTGAACGAGACATCCACCGAGATGCCACGTCCGGTCAGTTCCACTTTCCTCTCGATGACGCAGCCACGGTAGGTGGTGCGGAAGATCATCTGGCCGGTAAAGGGGCCGGGACGATCCGGGCGGAACCGGGTGAAGGTAGGCTGATAGGCGGTGCGCGGCAGAAGCTGCACCGGGTAGATGTTGCGCCGGGTGAAGAAGCCGTTGGAGACGATGATCGTATCGATGTCGATCGGCTCCTGAAGAAGATTGCGCCACTGGTACATCTGCACGTCGCTGATCTGGCCGGGGCAGACATCGCCGAAGTTCATGGAATCCACGCGGTCTACACCGTTCGGTTGCAGGATGGTGAACACCTCCTGGGAATGCCCCTGCACCGGGATGATGCCGCTTCCGGGGCAGCGGTCATCGCTGAAGATCCGGAGCGTATCGTAGTTGGTTCTGGTGGTATCCCCGGCATCCATCCGGACGATCACCTTCCAGCATTCCCCGGAGGCGAGCGTCACCGGAGCGCCGGGGAATGGCGTGCGCGCCGGATTGAGCGCGCGCCAGTTGAAGCGGGCGGTCCCCAGCACCAGGCTGTCCAGGTTCATCGGGCGCCCGGTGTTGTTGCAGATCTCCAGCGTATCCTCCGCCCGGCTTTTATCCAGGCAGCCCACGAAGAGCGTATCGAGCTGCATACGCCCCTTGGAGTAATCCAGCTCGGTGCGGCGCGTGTAGACCAGCGGCACCCGCACGGTGGCGCCGCAGCGGTTGGTATTGACCACTCGCATTTCGGCGTTGATGGCGCCGATCAGCGTGGCCCGCAACTGTACCGTGAAGGTCTGCGGCACGTTCTGCGCAAGCGTAAAGGAACTCTGCGAGGCCCGGAACAATCGCCCGTCGGCGCCCGCCATCTGGATCTGCACGGTGGAACCGCAGAACGAGGTATCGACGATGGTAAAGGAGAGAACCGTATCGCTGGTGCAGTACAGCGTCCCCCCGACCGAACCGGGCGTGACGATATACGTGGGAAGGATCTGGCGATCGCTGGCGTTGCAGGCCGCGCCGCTGCGCATCAGCCCCACCTGCGCGTTGCCGGTGGCGTCGCACAGGCTCTGCGATGAACCCTGCTCGTTGCAGCGGTAGTAGAGGATCAGTCCCGGCTCGTTGCCGTTCAGCGAGAGATTGCGCTGGCAGCGGATCTCGCGCTCGGCAAGGGCACGCCTCCAGAGCCGCACCTCATCGATCTGCCCCTTGAACGTACGGTAGCGGGTGGTATCGTCGTACAGGCCGTTGCAGCTTCCGATCTGCATGGGAAGTTTCGGGCTCTCCACACGCTTCAGCCGGAGCAGCGGAACGGCGGCATTGGCGGCGCGGGAGACTTCGAACCCATCCACATAGATGCGGGCGGCGGTGGAGGCGCCATCCCAGACGGCGGCGACATGAATCCAGCCCCGGCCGTACAGCCCCGGCACCACAGCGCTGGTGACGGTGTTGTCGGCATCCCCCAGGTACGAGTCGTCGGGGCTGAGCGCAAAACTTATCCTCTCATCCTCCAGATACAGCACCCACTGGTCGTTATTGTCCTTGTTCGGTCCCCATAAGCCACCGATGAACTGGCGCTTCCCCGGCTGCGGCTCCGGGCGTATCCACGCCTCGAACGTGATGGCGGTATCGAGCCCGCGAAGCACCGACGAGGTGTCGACATCGACGTACTGGGCTCCCTTGCCGCTCGTCACCGAGATCGTGAGCGCATTGCCGATGCACGACTTGTCCCCATCGCAGCTTGCGGGGAACTGCGCCTGCAATGGCACGCTCCCCAGCAGCACTAGAATGGATGTGAGCAGGATGTAGAGTGTTCGCATAACCACGAATTTTCGCGAATCTTGATGCAGGGGAATGGGGGATACAGATACGGATCGTCGCGCCGGACATGAAATCTGCGCGAATGAGAAGCCGGGAGTCAGGCGCCAGGAGTCAGGGAGAGCTCTCCCCTGTCTTCCAATCGAAAATCCAAAATCGAAAATCTGCTATGGATCGTCGCGCCGGACATGAAATCGACACGATGAGAAATCGGAAAGCCCCGAAATCCAGGCGAGAGATTTCTTCTCCCCTCCCCTGTCTTCCAATCGTAAATCTTCAATCGTAAAGCGAAGATGGACCAAATCGAAAATCCAAAATCGAAAATCTAGAATCGACCATCACCGGACGCAGCGGAGCACGCACGAATCGGTGCGGCCGGCGGCGCGGAGGGTGCAGAGATAGGTGCCGGCCGGAAGATCGGCGGCAACGGGGATGCTGTGCACGCCGGCTTCCAGGCGCGCTTCCAGCGGGCGGGCTACACGGCGTCCGTCCAGCGTGCTGATCTCCAGCACCGCCGTTGCGGCACGGTCCAGACGGATCTCCACGGTCGTGGAGGTGGTAAAGGGGTTCGGGTAGCTGCCGTTGATGGCTACGCCCCCCTTCCCGATAGCCTCGCGCTCCACGCCGGAGGGGGTCTTCAGCACATCCACCGGCATCAGATCATCCTTCTGGAGCACCTCCCGCATCTGCGCCATGGAGAGCCCGAACCAGTCGGTAAGGATCTCGGCGTAGACCTCGCGGTAATCCACCTCGTAGTTCAGATCGCCGTTGGCATTCAGGTTCTTCAGATCGAACGGATTGCCGAACACGCCGCTGTTGACCATCGTTCCCCAGATGAACTGCACACCGGCCGCGCCGTGATCGGTGCCAAGGCTGCCGTTCTCATGCGGTCTGCGCCCGAACTCGCTGACGGTGATGCCCACCACGCGATCGGCCTGCCCCAGCCGGGTCATATCGTTGGTGAACTGCGCCACCCCATCGCTGAAACGTGCCAGGAGCGAGGGGTGTGTTCCGGAGTTCCCTTCGTACTGCTGCGTGACATGGGTATCGAAGCCCCCCATCGAGACCACGTAGATCTTCGACTTCAGGCCGCCAGCGATAAGCGCCGCCACCGAGGCCATCTGCCGTCCGAAGCCATCGCCGCCGTACTCGCCGCGCAGCTGTCCCTTGCCGGCGGCATAGGCATCCTTCACCGCCTGTGCGTATTTGTTGGAGCGGTTGGCGATATCGGCGATGAACCCGTACTCCTCCTGATAGGCGGTGCCGTTGCTTTCGGGATCGAGCGAATCGAGCTGCGAGCCCACGCCGCGCTGCCCGCTCGGATCGGTAACCTCGATGCCCATCCTTCCCTTGGAACTCAGCAGCGTCAGCGAGAAGCTGCCGCCGAACTGCACCGAGAGGGGATGATCCGGCAGGGAGCCGGGGAAATCGGGATAGCGCTGTTCCAGATACCGGCCTATCCAGCCGGTATCGAGCCGGACGTTGGGATCGGAGGAATTGATGCCGCTCAGCCAAATATCGGTGGAGCGGAAGTGGGAGAGATTGGGATTGGGATAGCCCACCCCCTGCACCAGCGCCAGCGTGCCGGTCTCCAGCATCCGCGCCACGCCCCCCTTGGAGCCGAGCGCGAGCGCCGGGTGCAGATAGATATCGCCCACATTGTTCCAGGCATCCTTCTTCGGCACGGCGATGCCGGGACGCATGCGGTAGTACTCGTCGTCATCGGCCGGGATCATGGTATTGAGCCCGTCGTTGCCGCCGAACAACTGCACGATGATGAGGATGCGGTCGTCGTCGAGCGACGGCATCTGCGCGAGCATGGCAAGGTTCGACTGCGCCCGCAGCGGCAGTCCTCCCAGAAGTATCGGCGAGGCCGCGGCCGTGGTGGCGGCGGTCTTGAGAAATGTGCGTCGTTTCATGGCGTACCGGCCGGAGTAGTTTTCGGTGAGCAGCCTCCCCGCGCTTCAGTCTCCATCGGCATCGGATGAACGACGGGAGCATACAGGGGGAGGAGCACGTTCAAGGGATCAGCACAACTGGAAATCGGGAAGCTCGACCACGGTGCCGAGCATATCGCGCATGTTGCGCGCGGCGGTGGAGGGGCTCTCGGAAAGGATCTCCCCCCATTCGTAATCGGGGGCACCGGCCAGCAGCTTGGCCTGCAACGATGCCTTCCGGCCGGAGGAGAGGGGCCGTGGCAGAAGGATCGCCGCAGCGTTCGTCACCAGAGCCGCCACATTGGTATGATCGGGGAAACTTTTGATGAACTCCACCAGCGCCTCATCGCTCGCCGAGGAGACCGCCTGCGAGGAGATATCCGAGCGGAGCGGATAGGTGGTGGTGGTTATCCAGTCGTGATGGCCGGGCCATCCGCTCACGTTCGGGGGCTCGAACGGGGCCTGCGCCAGCCGGGACATATCATCAACAAGATCGCGGTTGGCGCCGAGCTGGCGGGCCAGCCCCACGGCGAACTCGGCGGGGGTTTTGATCTGCGAACCGATGTTGGCGTTATCGAAGAAGTGCTCGCTTTTCAGGAGCGCGGCCATCACCGGGCGGATCTCGAAATCGTTCCGGATGAACAGATCGGCCATCGCATCGATCACCCCCTCGTCGGCACCGGCAGGATTGCTGTAGACGAAGAAGCGGTAGATCTTCCGGCTGATGAATTCGGCAACGGCGCGGCCACGTTTCTCGAAGATCGTATCCACCAGCTTGCGCACCTCGTCGCGCTGCACCAGGAACTCGGTGTTGGTGGTGGTGTCGCGCGCCGGGAAGGAGACCCCGAGGAACTCCTTGCCGTTGATATCGTGCTGCGAGGGGAGGAAATAGGTTTTGAACATCCCGTTCGGCGTGGGCAGATCATCGTAGCGGGCGGAGCGCCAGCCGGTGAGGATACGGGCGGCGTTCTGCACATCCCCCTCGGTATAATGCCCCAGGCCGGTGGTATACAGTTCCAGCAGCTCGCGCGCATAGTTCTCGTTGGGCGCTCCCGCCTTGTTCAGATCCCCTCCCAGATACACCAGCATGGCGCCATCCAGCGTTACCGACATTACCAGATCCTTCAGATTGCCGAGGCCATGGTCGCGGAACAGCTGGTTCTGGATATAGAGAAGCGGGGCTACCACAATCCCATCATCCGTCTCGAACTCGGTTGTAAAATGCCCGCTCCAGAATGCCACCATCTTCTCCACCAGCGTCAGGTGGGCATTCTTGATGACATCGGCGTACCAGGCGCTGAGCGCCTGCTGGTCGCTGCGCCACACTTCGCGGAGCTGATTCTGCAGGGTGACGTCGAGTCCCTCCAGGCTTTCGGTGCTATGGCTTGCCACACCGGGCTTTGCCGGAAGGCTGGCCGCATTCAGCAGAAGATCCACCGCCTGCGACGGCAAAAGCGCCAGGATGGCCTCCAGATCGGCCCAGCGGGGCATGAAGGTGGCCCGGCGAAGCAGATGCCCGGCACGGATTGCGTTCCAGGGAGCGGCCGCAGTGGGAGTATAGGGTTGCAGCCCGGCGGCGGCCCGGCGTGCAACAGGAGTGCGCGGATCGGCGCCGGGAGCAGGGCGCGTGAACCACTGTGTAAAGAAGGATCGTCGGTTCATGGGTGTTGCCTCTGGAGGATCTCATGCCACGAAACGCCATCGCCTGCGGTGGCCGGTTGCGGGCAGGAGAAGTTCCTGCGGCACAATCACGCCCACGCGATCACCTGGAGTGATGGAGATGGGTTGGGGGCATCGCGACGGACCTTGCCGGAATGTGGACTGCCGAGTGCAATCACACGCCGGAAACGATGGGAAGGTTGGATGTGGGCATCACCGGCTCTGGACTGTGCTGCTATTCGGACGGCAATGCTTTGGCCGATACCGACGCACAACCCGTCAGGAGGATTGTAGTATCCACCCGGAGACGGTATTCCCTCCGCCGGCCGGAGAATGTACGAACTTGCCGGCTGGGTTCCATGCAATTCCCCCTCTGCCACCGGTTTGATAACCCCCGGTTTATGGAGATGTTACAGAGAAGTGACAACGCAGCACCCCCGGAAATGACAACGGCCCTTCCGGAACATCCTCTGCTCCGGAAGGGCCCGCTATGATTCGCTTATGATTCTCTGCCGCATCCGCGGCCGCATTGCAGCGGCTACAGCGGTTGCCGTAGCCGATCTACGCCTGGCCGGCGCCGGCCAGGGCCGCATCGATCGATTGTTTCAGTGTGCCGTACGGCAGCGCTCCGGCCTCGCGCATCAGCACCTTGCCGCGATGGAACAGCATGATGGTGGGGATGCTCTGAACGCTGTACTGTGCGGAGACCTGCGGCTTCTCGTCCACATTGATCTTCACCACCAGCAGCTTCCCCTTGTATTCCCTGGCGATCTGTTCTATCACCGGTGCCACCATCCTGCACGGACCGCACCACGCCGCCCAGAAATCGACCAGGACGGGACGATCGGACTGCTCCACCAGCTCGGTGAAGGAACGGGGCAATGTCGTTGTGTTCATGGTATGACCTGGAGCTTACGTACCTATGGATATAATTCTCTGAGATGCGTTGTCGCGCCGTTCTACTCCCTCACGCGTGCGGACACCCAGGCGGGCGGAGCCGAACGCCGCCCAAACAGGGCCAGCCACACCAGGAGCGGTGAGTAGGGCGATGCCATCAGTCTTGATGATATCGCCCCATCGTTCCCTATCCTCATTCTCCCCGGCTCCAGCGCCCCCCTGACTTTTTCAGACCATCTCATCGGTGTAGGCCAGTCCGGCGGCCTGAAGAGCCTCATCCACCGAATCATACCGCGCATATCGTGCCACGCGGCCTCCCGCCACACGGAACTCCGAGGCCACATCGGTCTCCCCGATCAGCTTCCCATCCTGCACCGAGCGCCAGACCCCATGCTGTTCCACCACCACGCGGTCGCCGGCGGCGAAGACGCACAGCGCCTCCAGATGCACATGCGCGTGCGACATCCACTCGCGCAGCAACGCATGCCCATGGCCGGTTCCTCGCGGTCCCACGATCTCGATGTCCGGATCGGAAAGTTCCATCAGCCGCTCCTCGCGGCGGTCGTTCACCGCATCCAGCCAGGCGTTGACGATATCGAAAGGGGTCTGTTCGGATGAAGACATCGGTGTAGTTGGAGATAGTGATGCCGGCTTCGGCGGCTGTAGTCGTGCCTGCTTCGTTCTTCGAGGGAGACCGTTTCCAAAGGATATGAAGATGCAAGGTGGCGGCGGCCAGGGAGAGAAGGAGATCGATTCTCCATGCTCTCCTATTTCCTGCCACTCGCTTTCCTCTCTCCCGGCCTCTTCCACGTACCTGCCGATACGTTTGCTGAGATCCCCGGTACTGTTCGCAGTACCTGTTCGCACGGAGTTCGACTCCGTGCGCAGTGGCAGCAACAGGGGTCGCCCAGTGGAACTCCGCGACAGCACGGCGCGAAATCTCAGAAAACCTGCCCCGAAGTACTCAATACTTCAGCCCGGCGCTCTCGGCGAACTTTTTCATCGCCTCCTTCTGCTCGTCGTTCAGATTTTTCGGCATGCTGACGTGCACGCGGATATAGAGATCGCCGGTGCCCCCGCCGGTCTGGTAGCCCAGTTGCGGCACACGAAGCGCCTTTTCCGGGTCGGTTCCCGGTACGATCTTCACGGTCACCCGTTTGCCGGACGGGGTGCGCACACGGATCTTGCTGCCGAGCACCGCCTGCGCCAGATTGACCGTTACATCCACGTAGGCATCGTTCCCCTTCCGTTTGAAAAAGGGATCATCGGTGGGCTGCGGCTCATCGGATTCCAGCTCCGTGGACTGCGCTCCGCCGCCACGGCGCCCGCCGCCGAAGAGGTTGCCGAAGATATCATCGAACGAAAAATCGGAGCTTTTGGAGGACTTTCTGCCGCCGCCATGACGCTCCTGCTGTGCGGGGGTGCCGTACTGGCGCATGAATTCCTCGTAGCTCATCCCGCTGCCGGAGGAGCCGCCACCGAAACCGAATCCGCCGCCGCCAAAGCCGGCCCCTGCGGCGCCAAGTTTTCTCAGCCGGTCGTATTTCGTCCGCTTCTCGGTATCGCCCAGCGTATCGTAGGCCTCGCTGGCCTCCTTGAACTTCTCCTCGGCAGCCTTGTTGCCGGGGTTCTTGTCGGGATGATACTTCTTTGCGATTTCACGATAGGCCTTCTTGATATCATCCTGCGTAGCAGTTTCGCTGACACCAAGCACCTGATAGAAATCCTTCTGCTGCATTATCTGTTGTTCCGGTTATCCGAGGGATATGACGAACCCATTACTCCGTTGCGGCCATCGCCTCCGCTCACCGCCCGCCGCGCACGCCAGCCACCAATATGCTATACGGGAAATGATCCTCAAAGAACAGTCCAGAAGCTATCCGGTTCCCAATGCCCGGGAACCACTTCCGCACCGGTTCCGATCGCCGATGATGACGGGAGAGCCGCAGAGGTCTCCTACGAGACCGGCGCCCCGGAGTTCCACGAATCGCCTATCGTCCGGAATGCCCCTTCAATCACGGAATGAAAGAACGACGCAGAATGAAATGCCGCCCCTGCGGAAATAGACTCTCCGGCCATCCGGTTCCCGCGTACAAAGGCATGAAGGTTGCAGCCTCTCACCGCACGCCGGCGGAGGGTGGAACACGTTCCATCTGCCGGCATCCTGCCTTTCCTCCCGGGGACGTGAATGATGAGCGATATATCGGTGGTTATACCGGCGTTGAACGAGGAGCGGCATCTGGCCTCCTGCCTTCGTTCGCTCTCTCCGCTCGGCGCGGAGGTGATCGTGGCGGACGGTGGTTCGTACGACCGTACATGCGCCATCGCGCGGGAGATGGGGGCGCGGGTGGTGCCGAGCGCCGCCGGGCGGGGCATCCAGCTTCGCGCGGGTGCCGCGGCGGCATCCGGATCGGCCCTCTTTTTCCTCCATGCCGACAGCCATCTGGCCCCGGAAGTCCCGGCGGTGCTGGCAGGCGCCCTGGCCGACCCCAGCTTCACAATCGGCACATTTCGCCTGCGGCTGGATTCGGCGCATCCTCTGTACCGGCTCTATTCCTGGTTCACCCGGTTCGATTCGCTCTGGACATCGTTCGGCGATCAGGGCATCGTGCTGCGGCGCAGCTTGTACGACCGGATAGGGGGATTTCCCTCATGGCCCATTCTGGAGGACGTGGCCCTGCTCCGCAGGGCGCGCCGGATGGAACGCATACGTTCGCTCCCGGCGGAGATCATCACATCCTCCCGCCGGTTCCAGCAGCATGGGATCGTGCGCCAGCAACTTCGCAACGCATCCATCCTGATGCGGTATCTGCTCGGGGCACATCCGGAGGATCTTGCGGCACTCTACAAAGCCAATCGCGACCCCGCCCCGCGCACCATACTCGGCCCCCCGGACAGCCTACTCATCAGTAATGGCATGCAGGTTGATAGCAAACTCTGCTCTGACATTACTTTTACCAATATCAGGGGATAACAGACCATGAAATCGCTACGTCTTTTTTCGATAGCTCTCTGCGCCTTCGGCATGGTGGCACTGACCGGTTGCGGCAAGGATGCCGATGTCAACGTGGAAACCCGCGACACGACCACGACCGTGGGCGAGGCAGCCAACAATGCCGGAACGGAAGTGAAGACCGAGTCGATCGAAAAGATGGTGGAGACCGCTCTGATCGCCAAGCCGGGATTCGAGAACGTGAAGGTTGAATCGCAGGGCGATGGCGTGATCGTGCTCAATGGCTCCGTCGTCTCCGAGAATCAGAAGGCACAGGCCCAGGTCACCGCCGAGAACACCTCCGGTGTGAAGCAGGTGGTCAACAACCTTACGATCACCCAGTAAGGGAAGAAAATTTGAGGGCATCGGGTCGATAACGATCCGATTATACAGAAACCGGGATGGTCGAGGTCGGCCATCCCGGTTCACTGTTTTCTGAAAGCTCGTTCTGCCTGTCCGGGCGCCGGCGCGGGCATCTCCATCATCCTCTCTCCCATCCCTACTCCCCGAAGCCGAACTCCTCGGCAGCCTCCACCGCGCGCATGATATTCTCCTGATCGTCGGCCAGGAACTTGTAGGAGGCCACAAGCTGGCGGAATGCCGGCAGCGAGCGGTCGAAGACCTCCGCATTCCGGCAGGAGAGCACCACCAGCACCACCACCGAGCGCTCCTCGATATACGCCACCTGCTCTATGTTCCCTCTGGCGCCCCCGGAAAAACGGGAGGTTGGGGTTCTGGTCCCGTTCCCCAGCGCTATGGAATCTCCCCTGGCGACCACCGCGGTGGGGCTGCTGCTCCGGAAGCGGTTCTGGTCGTAGTCGATCATCGCATTGCGATCTGCGATATCCTTTCCCCGCGCAACCACCTGGCAGTACATCACCGACGGGCTCCCGGCCCATCGTTCCCCCTGCGGATAGAACACCGCCTGGAGTCCCTGGGCCTGGCCGCTCCTGGTATCGAGCGTCCACCGTTCCGGCGCGCGCAGGGTGAGCGCATGGCGCTCGCCGAAGATCAGCGCGGCCCGCTGCTCCTTCGGCGCGGCCGTATCGCCGGGCCGGGGAGGGAGCGGTTCGTTCTCCGGAAGGGTGGCTCCCCCGGCAGCTCCCAGCAGGAGCACTGCCGGAAGGATCATCATCACGGCTATCGGATATCCATGTCTCATATCATCGGGATCGGTTTGCGCCGGCCGGCTGCGGGCGGCATCAGAACGCTATGGCATCGTATCGGGGGCGTCATCACTGAATCACTGCTTGCACATCGCCTACTCGGCGGCCGCCCGGCGATTCCGCCTGCTCTTGATGAACTCGAAGATGATCGGCAGAATGGAGAGGAAGATCACCGCCGCGATCACATAGTGGATATAGCGCTCGATATCGGGGATCACCTTGCCGAGAAAATAGCCCAGCAGAGTGGTGGAGGCTATCCAGAGGATGCCGCCGGCCACATTGAAGATGGCGAACTGGCGGTAGGGCATGCGTGCGATGCCGGCCACCACCGGGGCGAACGTCCTGACGATGGGGACGAATCGCGCCAGCACGATGGTCTTGCCGCCATGCTTGGCATAGAACTCCTGGGTCTTGTCCACATGGGATTTCTTGAAGAACCTGGAATCGGGGCGTTGCAGCAGCCGCTTTCCGCTTCGGAACCCTATCGTATAGCCTGTGGCATCGCCGCTGCTGGCGGCCGGAATCAGCAGCACGTTCAGCAATGTGAGATCCAGCACTCCGGCGGCGGCAAGCACCCCGGCGGTTACCAGGAGCGAATCTCCGGGGAGGAAGAATCCGATCAGCAGCCCCGTTTCCGAGAAGATGATGAGGATGAGGACGATATAACCGCCCCATGCTATCAGCTCCCGGAAGCCTTCCGGCGAGCTGATCATATGAAAGAAATCTCCGATGAAATCCATAGAGTTCGGGTTCAGAACAGGATAATATCCGCCCACCGGTCTCCCGTTGAGTGAGTGGGACGGGGTAGGAACCGGGCCAGAGGATCTGGATTGAAAGCGGAGGAATTGGGAATGTTGTTTCGGGGGCCGGGCCGGGGATGGCTCAGCCGGGAACGCTTATCCGGTCGGGATTATCCACCAGGAACTGCTTCCAGTTCTTGGCACTTCCCTGCGGGCGGTTCTGGCGATTTCCATGACAGATGGCGATTGCAAGGGCATCGGTGGCATCCAGCGGCTCCCCCTGCGTCTTCATATTCAGCATGGCGACCACCATATACTCCACCTGTTCCTTGGTGGCGCCGCCGTTGCCGGTTACCGCAAGCTTTATCTCACGGGGGGAGTATTCGCTGGTGGGGATTTCATGGAGCACCGCCGCCAGCATCGACACACCGCGAGCATGCCCCAGCTTCAGGGTGGACTGCACGTTCTTGGAATAGAACGCCGACTCGATGGCGAATTCGTCCGGAGCGGTACGCTCGATGATCGCCACCAGGCCGTTGTAGATGGTACGCAGGCGGATCGGGAGGCTCATGGCGGGCTTCATCCTGACCACCCCGTATTCCACGAGCGTCAGGGCTCCTCCCTCGATATCGATCACCCCGAATCCGGTAACCAGAGTCCCGGGGTCCACTCCCAATATGCGCATGCTACACTCCGCTCGGTGCCTGTTACAGTAGTTCAGGATAGTTCGCCTGTCTGCCAATTAAACGATCGGCGCAGCAGGGGAATTGCTCCGCAGAGCCCTTGCCGGAATGCCGCCTCCGGCATATCATACGGCTCCCGCAGGCGCCACCGGCCGCTCCGCGGGAAGACTCCCCCATCCCCCTGCCGCTCCCCTAAACTACACCGGAGAGCGGATGAATACCAATTACCGGAAAATATCAACTGATTTTCGGGGGAAATTCCGGTCCGATTACCAGTATGCCTGCCAGATCATGAGCCGAGCCGAGACACCATCCCGCACCGCAACGGTTCCTGCGGAAATCACCCCCGCTCCCCGCACATTCCCCGGGAACATCACCCCGGCGCGAGGGGCACTCGGGGCGGCAACCATCGCCCTGATCCTCTATCTGCTCACCATGAGTCCCACCTTCGGGTTCATCGACGAGGGGGAACTGGCGGCGGTGGCCGGAACGCTCGGCGTGGCCCACCCCACCGGATATCCCACTTTTACGATGCTGGGGTATCTCTTCACGCTCCTGTATCCGGGACGCGATATCGTGGCGCTGAACGTGATGGCGGCGCTGCTGGTGGCCTCCGGCGTGGGGGTGATGACACTCCTTTTCTCCCATGTTCTCCGGAAACTGGCGGCTCCGCCCCGCAACCGGGAGATGGCGAAAGAGAAGGGCGGAGGGAAGAAGAAATCCGCCGCGAGCATACCGGATACCGTCCCGCTCATGCCGGAAGGGGAGCGCGTCCTTCTGGCCGCATGCAGCGCGCTGCTGGTGGGAAGCACCCTCACCTGGTGGGAACAGGGAACCGGGGTGGAGGTCTATGCGCTCCATGCGCTGATGCTGCCGCTGGTCTCGCTTCTGTTCCTCCGGTATATCGACCAGGAGGAGGAACGCGAGCGGGCGATCGCCGCCGGGACGTCCGGCGCGGGGAGTATCGGCTTCACACGCAGGGGGTTTCTCTTTGCTCTGGCGCTGGGGCTGGCCTTCACCAACCATCTCACCACCATCCATCTGGCGGCCGGCTTCCTGGTCTACTTCTTCTGGACCCTCCCGTACGGCGGCTGGCGGGATGCGTCCCTTTCCGGGAGATCCAGGTTGCCGGGGGCATGGGGACGTGCCTTCCGCCGCCTTCTCCTTCTGGCCCCCGGCTTCATCCTCGGCCTTCTTCCATACCTCTATCTGCCTCTGCGGGCATCGATGGAGCCACGGTTCAACTGGGGAAATCCGGCGACGCTGGAGAGCTTCCTGCGGCATGTGAGCGGGCAGGTGTTCCAGGTCTACATGTTCGAAAGCGGCGAGGCATTCCGGGAGCGCACCGGGATCTTCCTCGGCTCGGTTCCCGGAGAGCTGCTCTATCTGGGCCTGCTCGCCGCGCTGGCCGGAGCGTTCCTGATGCTGAGGCGCGCGCGCCGGCTTTTCGCATGGGCGGCGCTGATCGTCGCCGGCTGCATGCTGCATGCCGGCAACTACGATATCATGGAGATAGCCCCGTACTACATGGCCGCCATGCTGATGCTGGGCATATGGTGCGCCGCAGGCTATGCCTGGCTGTACGAACGTGCCGGCTCGATGCCGGCGCTGGGCCTGGCCGCTCTTCTGGCGGTTGCCGCCCCGGCGCTGCATTACGCCGAGAGCAACGAGCGCCCGAATACGCTGGTGGAGGATATGACGGTCAACATGCTCCGCACCCTTCCGCCGAACGCGGTCATCTTCTCATCGCACTGGGATTTCTGGGTGGCCGGAAGCTACTACATGCAGGGAGTGGAGGGGATGCGTCCGGATGTGCTGGTAGTGGATCAGGAACTGCTCCGCCGCACCTGGTATCTGGATGAGATGGAGGCGAACAATCCGGGATTCATGCGGCGCGTGGCGCCACAGGTAGAGAAGTTCAGAACCGAGGTACGCCCGTTCGAGCGGGGGGAGAGCTACGATCCGAATGTGATCCAGGGGGCCTACCTCGGCATGATCGACGCCATGATCGATAGTAGCATCGCATCGCGTCCGGTGTTCGTCACTTCGGAGGTGGAGCCGGGGATCGGGGCACGCTACGGGCGCGTCCCGAATTATCTGGCGCTCCGCCTGGTGGCCGATACCGCCTATCTGCCGCAGGAGTTCCCGAGCTACCGATTCTCCTTCTGGCCCGGCCGGCTGGATTACTACACCTCGAAGATCTACGAGCTGTATGCCCTGAGCCTCGCCGGCCGCATGGCCTACGAGGGACGCCACGGCAACGACTCGCTCGCATTCCGCTATCGCGATTACGCCCTTACGTTCGATCCCGGCTGGACTCCGGCAATGGTGCCGGAACTTCCGCGGGATGCCGACCAGGAGGTGCTGAAGCTGATACGGCTGTTCGAGGGGTTGCGCACCCTATCCGCGAATGGCCGCTAATCCTGGTAGCCGGCCCGGATGCAGTATCGATGCATTCACACGTTAAGGATGAAATCCTCGCGAATCGTGAGGGGCGGATCCGCATGGATCTGGATTGGCACGTCCGGGTGGAAATGGTTATGGCTGATACGGCTGTTCGAGAGGTTGCGCACCTATCCGCGAATGGGCGCTAATCCTGGCAGCCGGCCCGGATGCAGTATCGATGCATTCGCACGTTAAAGATGAAATCCTCGCGAATCGTGAGGCGCGGATCTGCATGGATCTGGATTGGCACGTCCGGGAGGGAATGGTTGTGAAGGAGAGAGGAAAAGGACGGATTGAATATGATCCAGTGCAGTGGTACGCTGGTGATGATGAGCCCCAGGATGCTGGCGAGGAGTTTTACTCCGCGCCCGGCCTTGCAATCTCGTAGCGGGAGGGCTGGAGTGAAACTCCACCCTGACATGGAGTTCCTATGCATGTCGCTGTAGAATCCAGTTTGGAATGCGCTCCTGGTCTCTTCGATCCTACATCGTAGCTCCCAGCTCCTCCATCGCATCGGCGATTCTCCCGGCCGCATCCCCCGCGCCAAAGGGATAGCGCGGAACCGACATCCGGGCGTAGAGCGCTGCATCGTCCATCAGCTCATCGACAGCGGCAACGATGGCATCGGCGGCGACCCCTACCAGGCGTGCGCTTCCGGACGCGACGGCCTCCTGCCGCTCGGTGGTGGCGCGCAGGATCAGCACCGGCACCCCGAGCGCGGGGCATTCCTCCTGCAACCCGCCGGAATCGCTCATGGCAAAATGGCTCATCGAGAGAAGCCGGATGAACGGAGGATACTCCATAGGCTCGATACGATGCACCCTCGGATGCTCCGGCAGATACTCATCGATGGCGCGGGAGACGGCCGGGTTGGGGTGCACGGGGAAGACCACTTCCAGGTTCGCATGCCGCTGCACCACCCGATGCACCGCACGGAATATCTCCTGCTGCGGCTCGCCGAAGTTCTCCCGCCGGTGCGTTGTAAGCACCACGATCCGGTTCCCCCGCCCGATGATCTCTCCGGCCACCGCCGGGGGCTCCACATGCGGATCGGCAATGATCCCCCGCAGCGCATCGATCACCGGATTGCCGGTTACCCGGATTGCCGCAGCCGGCACGTTCTCCCGCAGCAGGGCATCGCGGTTTGCATCGGTGGCGGCCAGATGGAGCGATGCCAGCCTGGTTACCAGCCGGCGGTTCATCTCCTCCGGAAAAGGATCGTAGATCTGCTCGGTGCGCAGCCCCGCCTCCACATGCGCCACCGGGATCTTCCGGTAGAACGCCGCCATGGCAGCGGCCAGCGCCGAGGTGGTATCCCCCTGCACCACCACCAGATCCGGACGCTCCTGGTCGTAGATCTCGCCCGCCTTCAGAAGCACCCGCGTGGTGACATCCGGGAGCGACTGGCCGGCGATCATCACATCCAGATCATGATCCGGACGGAGATCGAAATACCGGAGGATCGACGCGGCCAGCTCGCGATGCTGCGATGTGAAGAGCACCCGCACGGAGAACACCCCCGGCCTGCGGCGCAGCGCACCGATCACCGGCGCAAGCTTTACCACATCCGGGCGCGTGCCTATCACGACGACGATCTTTCTCGGTTCGGACATATCGGTTCAAAAGGTTTTGTACCAGCAGGAAGAGAGAGAATCACGCAAAGAGGCGGAGCCGCACAGAGACGGCAGCCATAGGCACCTCCTCACCCCCCGGCCAGCAGACGATACACCGCGGCGGTTTTCTCGGCCACCCGGCGCCAGAGATATTCCCGCTCGATATGCTCCCGCAGCAGAGCGTTCTTGGGGCGGTTGAGTCCCCGCTCCATCCCCTCCCTGATAGAGCGCACCGATGATGGCTCCACGTAGTCGGCATGGCCGAGGAAATATTCACGGGTGCCGCCGTACGGCGTTATCGCCACCTTGGCTCCGGCCAGCCCCGCCTCCAGCGCGGCGATGCCGGGAGTTTCGAACAGCGACGGCAGCACGAACAGATCGCACGCCGCGTAGGCCGACGCCAGCATCGGCGAATCGTTCGGCAGCCCGCTGATGATCGTGATGTTTCTGTTGCGGGCCGCCTCCTCCAGGATCTGCCGGGAGTAGGCGTTGTGATGTACCTGCCCGATAATCACCGCCGGATGATCGATTCCGGCAAGCGCCCGCACCAGCGACAGCACGTTCTTCCGGGAGGAGCCGATATGCCCCACGCAGAGGATGAAATCGCGCAGCCCGTACTCCTTCTCGAAGAGCGAGGGATCGGCCCCGCCGAAGCTCTCGTCCACGCCGTTCGGAATCACATGGATCTTCCGCCGGTCGATCTCCAGTCCCTTCTCGATGAGATGCCCCTCATCGGCCGTGTTCGGCAGCACCGCATCACCCAGCCCGCAGACACGGGCGGTGAGGCCGTAATCGGTCCAGATGCCGCTGAAGACCCGGTTCGCCAGCCTCTCCACCGTGCGCGCGGCCCGCATGAAACCGGGGGAGCGCATCGTGAAGAAGATGGAGGAGACCGCAAAGGTCCACCCGAACTGCCGCAGCCGGAGCGCGATATCGTAGGTCATCATGTTCGCGCCGAACAGGTGGGCCAGATCGTACTGCTCGCGGCGATACTCGGTCCAGGGATTGAAGAACTCGACCTCCACCCCGAACTCCGGCAGATGGCGCGCGGTCTGGAGCGCCTGCACTCTCGGGCCGCCGCCTACCATCGTCACGCTATGCTGGGCGATCATGCAAACTTTCATTGGCGCGCTCGCGAATTATAATCCTCTATCGAATGCCGCAGCAGGGTCGGGCTCCAGCGCCGCACCCTGCCGATCTCGGCGGGAGGGGGTTCCGGAGGCGCGGGGGGCGGTCCCCACTCCATCGCGTCGAGCGGCCAGCGCCCATCCCCGCCGATGAAGGCGATGCGCCCCACGGCATCGTGCAGGGCAAGCCGCACCGCATCGTGCTCTCCGCGGAACCGCACCTCAACGGCAGCACCGTCGAAAAAGGCTTCGAACCGGGTTTCGGCACGCCGCAGCCACCATGCAGCGTAGTCCCCCATCGTCAGATTCTCCACGCCGAGCTCGCGAACATAGGCGAAGGAATCGGCGATCACCTCCCAGTGTTCATGTCCGGGATGACCGTAGAGAATCACCGGCTCGCCGGCCCGGAATTTCCGCCGGATGATCTCGCGGAAATATCGTTTCATCTGTTCCGGGCCGGCCTTGGCCCGGAGGAAACTGCCGATGCAGACCGGATGCACCGGCACCTGCAGGGCCGGCGACTTCTCCCCGTAGAGATCGGGATGGAAGGGGAGATCATCGTAATCCAGAGAGAACTCGGAGGAATAGAGCAACCCGGCATCGGCTATCGCGCGGGAGAGCTCAGGGTTCCAGAACCCGTTCGGCGCCGCAAATCCGGTGAACGGAATCCCGGCTCGCCGGAGCAGCGCCGCCGCCTCCGTGATATTGGCGAGATTCTCCTCATAGCCGGGGAACGTCCGGTGGCGATAGCCATGCAGCGCCATCTCCTGATCGCTCATCGCGGCAAACCGGTCCAGCCAGCCGTGATGCGCCTCCACATGGAGGAACCAGGTCATCCTGATCCCATATTCCCGCGCCACCGCATGCAGGGCGGCGGTCTGCGCGGGCGTTCCGTAATCGCTGTCTATTCTGAAGCAGAATATCCCCGGCAGCCGTTCCGGAAAATACCAGCGATGCAGGTACGGCAACCCGCGCGAGGTATGCAGCCAGCGGAGCGCGATAGCGGCGATGCGCCGCAACTCCCCCTTCGGCACCTCCGCCACAATCTCATCCGGCAGCCGCCGCGAGGGGGCCGGGAACTGTTTGCGAACCGCGCTCGTATCGGCAGCCAGGGCACCCGGATCGAACGGGATATGGGCGATGGCACCGGCGCCGCGCCGTCCCAGATAGACCGTCCCCCCCATCAGGCCGGCATCGCGATGCACCCGAACGGTTGCCCCGGCACCGGCCAGCCAGAGCCCGCCGAACAGATCATCACCGGGATCGGCCGCCACACGCCGCACGAAACGCCGCCGGAACGACCGCGGCTCGGCCGCCGGCAGATAATATCCTCCTCCATCCAGCACCGCTCCCCCATCGCGCAGATAGGCGCCTATCGCCTCGCGGGCGGGGGTATCGGGCGCGGCGTCCACGATGATGGCGCTGTAGCGTTCCGGCGACACTCCCTCCCACCGCCTGATGACCTCGTAGGCCACGCCCAGCTGGTCGAGAATGATCCTCCACCCCGGCCGCAGCCGCACGATCCCTATGGTAAGCCTGTTGGTCACCTATCGCCTCGCAAGCCAGATGATATCCTCGCGCCGGATTCCTCCCAGCAGAAACGCGAGCAGAACAAAGAGCAGACCCGCAACCGGAGCCCACCACAGCGCCCCCGCTCCAAGCCACCAGCCCGCTCCCAGCACTCCCGCCGATACGGCGGCGGCAACCAGAAGGGGACGGAGAACGCGAACCGGCGCCTCCCGCCGGAACTCCCGCCAGGTGAGCGCCACGATCAGAATCTCGCTGGCGACCATCGCAACAGCGGCTCCATGCAGGCCCCGCCAGTAGACCAGCGCCACCGTGATGAGGATCGAGAAGATCCCTCCGAGCGAGGCCGCGCGAAGATAACCCCGCTCGTTGCCGGTACCGATCAGACCGAACGAGAAGACGCTGTTGGCGAGCGTGGCCGCCGCAAACCAGCCCAGCACCGCCAGCACCCCGGCGCCCCCCGCATACTCGTCCCCGAAAATCAGGATGATGAGAGGGCGCGCGTAGAGCGTGGTTACGGTAGCGAGCGCTGCCCCGGTCACGATGATGATCGCCGTCAGATGTTGCAATCCCGCCAGCGCATCCTCCCGCCGCGTGCTCCACTGGCGCGATATCGCCGGCAGGAAGAGCGCCGCGAAAATCCGGTCCACCACCAGCAGAATGGACATCACCCGCAGCGCGGCCCCCAGCAGCCCCACCGATTCGCTGGAATGAAAATGCCCCAGCACCAGCGGCGGGAGCAGCTGCACGCTCTGCGCGAACACCCCTCCCAGGCCGATATAACCGGACCGCCGGAGGATGCCCGCGGCCGCACCGGGCGACCATCCCTCCATGCTCAGAGCCCCCTCCTCCCGCGGGATCAGAAAGAGCATCAGGGCCGGAATAAGGGTTGCGAGGAGATAATAGAGAGGAACCTGCACCACATCGCCGGGGCCATGCACGAACAGGGAGACCGCACCGAGATAGAGCGCCGAGACGAGGATACGGGAGAGGGCCAGCGTGGGATAGCGCCGAAGCCCCAGGTAGTACCACTCGATGGAAATGGCATAGGCGAGAACGCAGAGGAGAAATCCGGCGATGGTCCAGCGCAGCGCCGCATCCGTATACAGGACCATCGCGGCCCCCTGCGCCAGCACCAGCACGGCCAGCGAGAGAACAAGGCGGGTAGCGAGGATCTGTCCGGGGCTGAACTCCCTCTTCTGCGGGCTCCGCCCCACCTCGCGTGTTCCAAGCGTTCCCAGGCCGAGATCGGCGAACCAGAGCGCATACGAGAGAAAGGCGAAACCGATCACGGTCATCCCGAAGCCATCCTGCCCGAGCGTGCGCGCCAGATACGCATTTGCGAAGAACCCGAGCACCCGGGCTCCGGCATCGGCGCAGAACACCAGCAAAGCATTAACCGATAGCTTCCGCACGCATCAGCCCTTTGATAATGGCAACCAGCGTCCTCTCGCGCCGCTCCCGGGGGAAATTCGTTTCGATCCGCCGGCGGGCGCTCGCTCCCAGCGCTTCCGGTTCCTCCAGCGCCCTGGCTATCGCATCCCGCAGCGCAACGGGATCATCCGGCGGCACCACGATTCCGGCATCGCCGATAGCGCCGGGAATCCCCCCCACATCGCTCCCCACCGGAATACAGCCGCAGAGCATCGCTTCGCAGAGGGCGTTCGGAAGCCCCTCGCTGCGCGACGGCTGGCAGTAGACTTTCGCACGATGATAATAGCCGAGAAGCCGCTCGCGCGGCACGGGAGGATGAAGATGCAGATTGGGCGGGGCGGATGCCCCCAGCAATGCGATCACCGGAGGATCGATCCCGACCGCATGAAACGGAACACCGGGAAGCCTGCGCGCCGCCTCGATAAACAGATCCAGCCCCTTGATCCTGGCGCGGTCCGCC
Source organism: Candidatus Kapaibacteriota bacterium (assembly GCA_048594725.1). Classification (GTDB taxonomy): domain Bacteria; phylum Bacteroidota; class Ignavibacteria; order OLB7; family OLB7; genus JAFDZV01. The sequence goes on along the minus strand of JBMDXA010000226.1, from coordinate 28,974 downwards.
GAGTTCGTGCTCGCCACGCAGAGCACCATCGGTTCCTTCGGAAAATGCGACGTCCAGCCGGCCGGATCGTATCCGGTGGGGAGCGGCTCGATCTTCTCCCAGCTCCTGCCGCTGGAACGCTCCAGCGTCCGCCGCAGGCTCATATCCACGGCGAACACCCGGTCGGCATGCCGCAAGGCATATCCCAGCAACATCCCCTTCCAGCGGCTTCTCCAGATGCCGTAGCTGTTTGCATGATCCTTCGCCACATCCACGCCCCCCAGCATCACGATGCTCCTTCCCCCTCCCAGACGGCTCCCCGCCACCAGGAAAAAGGTGTACACCGATCCGAACCATCCAAAGCTCACATCGGCGCGGCGGGCCCTGCGAAAATGCTCCCACGCCCCCCGTATGCCGCTGCCGATATAGACATCGAGATCGAAGTGCCGCCCGAGCATCTCGATATCATCCTGCACGAACGGGTATCGCGCTGTGGATGCAAGAAGGACAAGCAAAGAGAATAGGGAAGATTAATTGGAAGAAGTGCTTAGGACGCCGCCTCCGGCGGCTTTAGTTCTTAGTGCTTAGAAGGGAAAGGGATTCTCGCATTGGTTTGCCCACCTTCTCCGAGCCTTTTCACTAAGGACTAGAGCGGGTTTCCGTTGAGTGTGAGGTAACGCTCGTCAGAGGAATGGGCCGCTCCTCCGGAGCTTCCGAAGAAAACACCGACACCAGAGCTACAGACGGGTGCTCCCTACGGGAGCCAGAACCGATCAATTCAATTGAAAACTGCTCCAAGGACTAAAAACTAAGCACGAAGAACTATGCACCCCTTCACTTCATCATCGGAATCTGCACGCCGAAGTTCTTCGCGTTGTCGATGGCGCGGTCGTAGCCGGCATCGGCATGACGGACGATCCCCATGCCGGGATCGTAGGTGAGAACGCGGGAGAGGCGGGCTGCGGCGGCCGGAGTGCCGTCGGCCACCACCACCATGCCGGCATGCTGCGAGTAGCCCATGCCCACGCCGCCCCCATGATGGAACGAGACCCAGGTGGCGCCTCCCACGGCGTTCAGCGCGAAGTTCAGCAGCGGCCAGTCGCTCACCGCATCGGAGCCATCGATCATCCCCTCGGTTTCCCGGTTCGGGCTGGCTACCGACCCGCAATCCAGGTGATCGCGGCCGATAACGATAGGGGCCTTCACACGGCCATCGCGCACCATCTCATTGAACAGCAGCCCGGCGCGCTCGCGATCGCCGTACCCGAGCCAGCAGATGCGGGAGGGAAGCCCCTGCCAGTGCACCTTGGTGCGGGCCATCTTCAGCCAGCGGTGCAGCGGGGCGTTGTCCGGGAACAGCTCCATCAGCGCCTGATCGGTGGCGTAGATATCCTCGGGATCGCCCGAGAGCGCCACCCAGCGGAAGGGTCCCTTGCCGTCGCAGAAAAGCGGGCGGATATATTCCGGCACGAAGCCCTTGAAATCGAACGCGCGGTTGTAGCCGGCCTTCTGCGCCTCCGCCCGGATGTTGTTGCCGTAATCGAACACCACCGCACCGGCATCCTTCATCGCCACCATGGCCTCCACATGCATGCGGATGGAACCGACCGCGCGGCGGAGATAGTCGTCCGGAGAGACACGCCGGAGAAGATCGGCCTCGGACTTGCTCAGACCGGCGGGATAATATCCGTTCAGCGGATCATGCGCGGAGGTCTGATCGGTGACCACATCGGGGATGATGCCACGGCGCAGAAGCTCCGGCAGCACTTCGGCGGCATTGCCGAGCAGCCCCACAGAAAGTCCCGTCCGGTCCTCCTGCGCCTGGCGAAGCCACGCCAGCGCCTCATCCAGGCTCGCGGTCTTCCGGTCGCAGTAGCCATCGTGGATGCGCTTGTCGATACGGGTCTCATCGATCTCCACGGCCAGGATTGCCGCATCGTTCATGGTGGCGGCAAGCGGCTGCGCGCCCCCCATCCCTCCCAGACCGGCGGTCACCACCAGGCGCCCGGCCAGCGTCCCTTCGAAATGTTTCTCGGCGCAGGCGGCGAAGGTCTCGTAGGTTCCCTGGAGGATTCCCTGGGTGCCGATATAGATCCAGCTTCCGGCGGTCATCTGGCCGTACATCATCAGCCCCATCGCATCCAGGCGGCGGAACTCCTCCCAGGTGGACCAGTTGGGAACCAGGTTGGAGTTGGCGATCAGCACGCGGGGCGCATCCTGATGGGTACGGAAGATCCCCACCGGCTTGCCGGACTGCACCAGCAGAGTTTCATCCGGCTGGAGCGTACGGAGCGACTCCAGGATGGCATCGAAGCACTCCCAGTTGCGGGCGGCCTTGCCCAGCCCGCCGTAGACGATGAGCTCGGCGGGCTTCTCGGCAACCTCCGGATCGAGGTTGTTCTGGATCATCCGGTAGGCAGCCTCTATCTCCCAGTTGCGGCAGACCAGTTCGGCACCGCGCGGGGCACGCACCACACGATCGCTGATGCGGGTTCCGGTGGATGACGGATGGTCGAGAGCGTTTGTATCCATGATATATATTCGTTGTCGTCAGTTCGGTCTGGAATGTTCCGCAGGGGCGGCAGATCCGGCCACCGTCGCGGGAATCTTCACCTGGTCGCTACGGAACGAACCAATTTACCCGATTCGGCGACGCTGTCAAATTTCCGGTTGTTTCGGCGAATCACCCCGTATGGGGGATATCCCCTTCTCCGGTTAGGGAACAAGGCCGAAACATTGTACCTTTCGCGAACCTTCTGTTCGGCGCACGCCCACAACTCCCGGAACCGTTCGGTCAGCCCAGCGCGTGCCGCCGACCGGCACGAACGGTCCATCCAACGTGACGATCATGGCTCATCAATTCTCCCGTACAAGCTACCGACATATCCTCCTCGCGGCAGCATCGCTGGGGTCGGTCCTGATAGCAGGATGCGGCGGCGGCAGCACTGCGTCGTTCTTCTATGTCAACAAGAATACGCAGGCCATCAGACGCGATACGGTCACACCGGCCGGTGTGACAAGCTACGTGCAGAACCCGCAGGACAGCGTCAACGGCACCATCAGGCTTGCGCCGGTGGAATCGCTGAACCTCCAGCCGGTCCAGCTTGCGGCGGCCGCCCCGCACAACCAGGTGCCGTTCGACAAGCCCCGCACCATGATGCTCCCGGCCGGCTACTCCATCAGCGTGTTCGCCAGCGGTCTGGGACGCCCCCGCTCGCTCGCGCTCCGGGAGGATGGCACCCTCTTCGTCTCCCTGATCGACGGGACGGTGGAGGCGATAGCCCCGAACGGAACCCGCACCACGATCGCCAGCGATCTCAGCTCGCCGCACGGACTGGAGCTGCATAACGGCTCCCTCTATTATACCGACGAGACCCGGATCTTCCGCTTCGACTTCTCCTCTCCCACGGCGGTTACCGGCACCAGCACCATGCTTACCGACAAGGTGCCGGCCGGCGGGACGCACTACACCCGGTCGATCCGCTGGGTTCAGAACGATAAGAAATTCTATGTGGGGGTAGGCTCCACCTCCAACAAGGGGATCGAGGACAACAACTCCTACGGAAACGTGCTCAGGATGAGCGAGGCAGGCGGGGCGCTGGAAGCCGCCGCCCGTGGCGGATTGCGCGATGTGGTGGCGATGGATGTGCACCCGCAGACCGGCGAGCTCTGGGTGATCGATAACGGCACGGAGCTTCTTTCAACGCTGCTGCCCCCCACCGAGGTGAACATCCTGAAGGTGGGGCGCCATTACGGATGGCCCTTCTTCTACTCGCAGAATTTCCCCGACCCCGGTTATATGGATGCGGAGGCCAAAAGCTCGGCCCGCTATCCCTCCAGCCCGGTGGGGCCGATCATCGAGCTTGAAGGGCACGCCGAAGCGGTAGATATGCAGTTCTACACCGGTACCGCGTTCGGAGCGGAGTGGAAGAATGCGGCTGTCATCACCTACAACGGCACGCCGAAGGTGATCCGTCTGCGCTCCAATCCCGATGGGAGCAACGCCCGGCAGGCCGATTTTCTCACCGGCTTCATCGACGCCGAAGAAAATACATGGGGCCGCCCGGTCGGAATTGCAATTTCGGGGGATGGCCGTTCGATCTACATCAGCGACGATCGGGCCGGTGCTATCTACAGGATCTCCAAACTGTAAATTCCATCGGGATGGCGTTGTGTCATTTCCCCGGTCTTTGTAGAATAGCATTTCAACATATTCAGCACGTATACCTGTTTGCCGACCGACATGAGATTCATATCGAGAGATTTTGCGGAGGCTGTGCGTCGGGCATTCATGAATTCATTCGGAGTTGAACTGCCCGATACCGAGACGCTCCTGGCGGAAGAGACCGAGGTTCTGCTTCCGGCCAGGGTGGTACTGTACAACGATGAAGTTCACACGTTCGACGAGGTGATCTTCCAATTGATGAAGGCCACCGGCTGCTCCCCGCAGACCGGAGAGGATCTCGCGTTCGAAGTCGATACGCGGGGCATGGCGATCGTCTATGAAGGGGAGATGGTGGAATGCCTCCATGTCAGCTCGGTGCTGGAGGAGATCAGCCTTCATACCGAGGTGAAGTTCTAGCGTCCGCCCGATGGCGGGGGCGCTACGACCGGCCGATACGGAAGCTATCGTACTCGCGGGAGAAATCGGATTGCAGGGAGCAGGCTCCGAAGCGCTCCGCTTCCTCCTACGAGCCCGGCTTTGATCGTTTCAACCAGTTCAACCAATACTAGAAGGAGATTATGCGTATGATGAAGCGTATTGCAATGTTGGCTATGGCCGCGGGCATGTTCGTCGCCGCTGGCGATGCCTATGCACAGTGCAGCAAGAGCTGCTCGACGAAGGATAAGTCCGGCTGCACCAGCGCCAAGAAGCAGGAGCCGGTCAAGCTGAGCGATCTGAAGGTCGTCGATAAGGACGAAGTCGCCCAGATGATCAAGGCCAGCAATGTGGTGGTGGTGGATGCGCGCGACGAGAAGTCGTTCGCCTCCGGACATATCGATGGCGCCATCAACTATGGCAAGGCCGCTCTTCCGGCCGACAAGAACGCCAGGCTGGTATTCTACTGCGGCGGGGTCAAGTGCCCGGCAGCAGCCAAGGCCGCCAAGAAGGCTGCCGAGGAAGGATATACCAACGTGATGGTGTTCCGTGGCGGCTGGGCCGAGTGGAACCAGAGCCAGAGCTAAGGCACAGGTTTTTCCGAAAACCGGAACGCCCTTCAGGACCGCAATGTCCGGAAGGGCGTTTTCTTTTTCGAGGGGGAGTAGCTGGCAGTACGCGCCCTTTGCCCGCTTGTCGCAGGCAGCAGGGAAGGTTGGTTGATGCAACCTCTCTGCTGCTAGAGCTGATTTCACTATGGTTACTCTGTTGTGGCCCCCGGAGGCAACACCTGTAGGTGTTGCCGATCTGCAGCAAGGACGCTCCCTTCTCCCCATTCCGGAAGCTCCGTAGGAGCGGCCCATTCTTCCTGCTCTGAAGTGGTAGCAGCACCAGGTGTCGCGGAGCCGAACTCCGCGACACCGTAGCGCAGAATCTCAGAGAACTTGTCCCCCGAAGCACATACCCATTATCTACCGGCTCTTCCACCTACTTGTACGGCGTCTTCAGATACTTCTCGGCGTTCTCGCGCGAGTTGTTGTAGTTGTCCATGGAGAGCACCCGCTTGTACTGCCGCACCGCATCATCACGCCTTCCCAGCAGATCGTAGGCATACCCCATCTTCAGATTGGTGAGGACGATCCAGCTGGACTCATCATCATCGCCCAGACGGCGGCTCTGCTGATCGGCCTCCTGCAGGAGCCGCACGGCCGTCTGGAGATCGCCGCTGCGAAGGCGGATATCCCCCAGATAGTAGAGCGCCTGGCGGGCGAGGGTCAGCTCGTAGCCCGGCTCCCGCGCCTTGATCTTCCGGAGGATGTCGCGGAAGGCGGAATCGGCCTCGACGAAATTGGAGGTCTGGTAGAGCGCGCGTCCCAGGAAGCGGTAGAAGACCGAATTACCCGGATACTGCTCGTGCAGCGCCCGCGCCACCGGCAGCGCCGATGCGTAATCGGCCTCCATGTTGGTGAGAATATCCACCAGCGAGTAGCGCGCCTCGGTGCCGGCATACACGGCCCGCTCGCCGGAGATCCGGAGCATGCTCAGGCCGATCTTCCGGTCGCCGGGAGGAAGAAACCCGAGCGCTCCCTTGGCGGCCGGGAACTTCTCCGGGATGTACGCCCCGAAATAATTATAGAGCCCGGAGCCCAGGAGGATATCGCTGTTGGTGGGAGCAAGGCGCTGGCACTGGAGGATGATATCATACGCCTCCTTGCCGGTGCTGGCTGCGATCACCCAGTCGAAGATGGAGGTGCTGCTGAAGTTGCGCAGGGTCATCAGGCGGGCCCGGTAGCCGAGCGCCGAGCCCTTGAAGAAGAGCCCTATGATATCGTTCGGGTTCGCCTCCAGCCGCTTGTTGCTGATCTCCACCACCTTATCGATACGCCCGTCGAACGACTTGGAATACCGATCCACCTTGGAATCCACGCTGGAGTTCGGCACGATCCTCCACCAGTCCACAAGGGCCAGTAGGAAATAGCCGGCCGGATGCTCCGGGTCGTGCTTGACCAGCTCATTGAAAATGGAATCGGCCTCCTCGTACCGGAGATTGTACATCGCATTGGTGCCGCTTTTCACCAGAGCGTTGGATGCGACATCCAGGAGCACCCATCCACCTCGCGCGCCGGTGGTAGCGGAGGAACCGCCCGGTTCTCCCCCTCCTTCCGGCTGAGCGCTCATCCTCTGCGCGGAGAGGAATCCGGCACATGCCAGCACTGCAATTACTCCAGCCTTTACTACTCTGTTCATTCTTTTACTCTCCTGTATCGATACAACCCCGGTTCAGGGATATAGCAATGTCGTACTCAATGCGTTATTCAAGACGCATGAACAGGATAATGGTTTTGTCGGAATTGCATCCGATGTGCTATCGTGGTTCGGAAAACGGCCCTGCCGGAGAAGAGGGCGATTCGGGTGCCCCCGGCATGGTCCGGAGCAGCAATCGCCGGTGGAACCTACGAAAAACCTCCGCATGCACATACGGGGAGAACTCGAACAACGGCAGCTTCGCCACCAGATAGATCCCGGCCAGCATTGCAACCACCCCTGCCAGCCCCCCTTCCGGACCGAACCCGCCGCCGGTAAGGAAATCGGGTCCGGCAGGAATCGTACGCAACAGCGTATCGCCGAAATCCTTGCCGCTGACCGGCACCCCCAGCACCTTCGCCAGCAGGATGTTCCAGGCCATATGTGCCCCGATCGGCAGCCAGAGGGACCCGGTACGAAGATAACAGAGGGAGAAGAAGATCCCCCCGAGTACCAGGACGCCGAGACCCAGAGGCGTCAGATGAGGATTGCCGATATGAGCGGCGGCGAACAGAAGCGAGGCCAGGAGCGTGGCGGCCACCGGGCCGAGAAGCTCCACCCCGCGCTGGAAGAGATAGCCCCGGAAGAGAAGTTCCTCTCCGGCGGCGCTGGCCCCCATCAGCAGAAGCCAGTAGCCGAGATCGTTCAGCGATTCGCGGTGTACCTCACCCGCCACCGCCAGCGGGACCCATGCCAGCAGAGCCAGCCCCCCTCCCAGCCCCACCCCCAGCAGCAGCTCGCGTCCGGCCCAGCGGTGCAGCCCTATCCCCACCCATGATCCCGGCATCCGGTCGTACAACCTGAGGATCAGCAGAGTGGCAAGCAGAAGCGTCCCGTAGAGCACCACCTGCGGCGCCATCCACCATGGCTCCCCCAGCGCTCCGGCCAGCCATGTGCCGAGCAGCCCGAGCGAGTACCAGAGGAAGATCAGAAGCATCCCCCCTATCAGATTGACATGCAGCGGACGGCGGGCCCAGAACTCCATAACCGCGAATAAACACGAATCTTGATGGACGGGAGTGACCGGTGCGCGATCAATCCTCCCGTTGAGTATGAAATCTACGCGAATCCATAACCGCGAATGAAAGCGAATCTTGATGGGCGGGAGTGATCGGGACACGATCAATCCTCCCGTTGAGTATGAAATCTGCACGAATGTAGAAGAGGAGCCGGGGGACAAGGGGTGAGAACTCCGGCACCGGGGTTATCATGCGCTGCCCATTTCCCCCTCCCTGCTTCTACCTGACTCTTATCTAACTCAAGTGGCCGGCTATGAATATGAACGTTCCTGAAGATCCGGTGGGCCGCCCTGAAGGAATGGTACGCCCGGAAATCAGTAGGGGGTCGGGCACATCCGGCGGTTTCCGTAAGGGAGGGCCCCCGGAGCCAACACCTATAGGTGTTGCCCATCTGTAGAAAACAAGTACCCCTCGGTGTCGTTGCAAGCTCCGTCAGGAGCGGCCCATTCTTGTTCTGGTAAAAGCAACACCTCGCAGCACAGTCGTTCTGGTAGCTGGCAACTTGAGTTATCTACTCACTATCAGCTACGTAACCATCATCTACTATCTATGCCCTGCTCCCTTCCTCCAAATCGTCAATCGTAAATCGAAAATCCCTCAATATCTCCCCACACCGGGGTCCACCTCGATGGAATAGCGGTCGATGCCGCCGGCCAGGTTGTGGAGATCGGTGTAGCCGAGCGAGGCCAGATATGCACAGCCGTTCATGGAGCGGATGCCGTGATGGCAGTAGACCACGACCGGTACGTCCTTCGCCTCGATCTCATCCTCGGCGCGAACAGGGAGCGAGCCGAGCGGCATCAGAAGGGAGCCGGGAAGGGCCGAAAGCTGGTGCTCCCACGGTTCGCGGACATCCAGAAGAAGGGCATCGGGATGTTCCTGAAGAAAAGCTGCAAGCTCTGCCGGCGCAAGTTGGCGAATACTCATATGATGATGACGGCTGTGAAAAAGATCTGAAAACCGGATACGAGATTCCCGCCCGGCCTTGAAGGGAGGCCGCATGCGTCATGCGGGCTCGTTTGGAACGGTCCGGATGTGAACGGCCCGGATGCAATAGTCCGGATGCAATAGTCCGGATGGAACGGTCCGAATATGGAATATCCCTGCGGCACGCCGGAACGAACCGGCCGCCACAGGGATATCGTTATCGTCCCCGAATATATGCTAGCTCCCCGGAGGGGAGGTTACTTCTTACTCCGTTTCTCCGCACGAATCTTATCGAGCATACGCTTCTGATCGGCTGTAAGGATCGATTCGAGCCGCTCGTTGAACCGGGTAAGAGCCAGAGTAAGCTCGATCTCCTTGTCGGCACGCTGGCGCAGCTTTGCGGCCAGAGCCGACTCGTTGACCGGGTTGGCGTTCTTCAGGCTCTTCTCCTCTTCGAGAAGACGCTTGATATCGGAACGGAGCTTTTCGGTCTCCGCACGGAATTTCTCACGAAGGTCCTTGACCTGCTCCTTCTGCTGGGCGTTCAGGCCGAGCCGATCCATGATCGATCCGTCCTCCTGACCATATGCGGTCCCCGCCATGACCATCATGCTGAAGAACAACGTGGCGAGCGGGTATAGGAACTTCACCTTCATATCTGTGTCCTCAATTCGAGTCGTTGGGCCGATTCGATGCATTAGAAGAATATAAAGAATCTTTTCACGAATGGAAGCGGCAGACGCCATCATCCATCCTTCTGCACAGTATCGGGAGTATGACTCGCACTGAGAGAATCGGTTTAAGCACGTCTTCCGCTTCTTGCAGCAGTACCCGTCCGCTTGCCAGCAGGACGTTTGCTGGTACCGTTCTGCGGGGCCTTCTTCGTCCCCCCTCTTGGTGCCGTCTTGGAGGTCGCTGGGGTCGTCTTGGCGGCCGCTTTCGGCTTCTGGCCCCCTCCGTCGCGGAAGATATGGGGCACCGCCTCGATAAGGCTCGCCACCGGAATGATCTCCAGCCCCTCCTTCACCTTCTCCGGGATATCCGCCAGATCCTTGAGATTATCCCGCGGAATGATCACCGTCTTGATGTCGGTACGCCGGGCGGCCAGGAGCTTCTCGGTAAGACCGCCGATCGGGAGGATACGCCCGCGCAGGGTGATCTCGCCGGTCATGGCGACATCGGCCCGCACCGGACGCTGTGCCGCAGCCGAGATCACCGCGGTAGCCATGGTGATACCGGCCGACGGCCCATCCTTCGGAATGGCCCCCTCCGGAACGTGCACATGGATCTCGTTCCCCTTGTAGAACTCCTTCGGCACAACGAGCTGTTCGGCATTGGCGCGGATATAGGTGATAGCCGCCGAGACCGATTCCTTCATCACATCCCCAAGCTGGCCGGTCAGGGTCAGCTTCTCGGTTCCCGGAACGATCGAAACCTCCACCGTAAGGGTATCCCCTCCCACGGAGGTCCAGGCCAGCCCCGTGGCGGCACCGATCAGATCGTCCTTTTCGCCGAGGCGGTTCCGGTAGCGGGGGGCTTTCAGGTAGCGCTCCACCAGTTCCGGGGTCATCACCAGCGATGCAGGCTCCTCCTTGCGGGAGCGTCTGGTGGAACGGCCGCGCGCGCCATTGCCGTTGGCAACGGCCGCCGCTCCCTTCCGGGCCACGATATCCTTTGCGATCTTCCGGCAGAGGGAGGCGATCTCCCGCTCCAGATTACGCACGCCGGCCTCGGAGGTATACTCGCGCACCACCTTCAGCACCGCTTCATCGGTAAAGGTGATGTTGTACTCCTCCAGGCCATGCTCCCGGAGCTGTTTCGGGATCACATGCCGCTTGGCTATCTCCAGCTTGTCATGCTCCAGATAGCCGTTCAGCTCGATGATCTCCATACGATCCTGCAACGGCAGCGGAATGTTGAACAGCACATTCGCGGTCGTGATGAACAGAACCTTCGACAGATCGTAATCCACTTCCAGATAATGATCGTTGAAGGTGGAGTTCTGTTCCGGATCGAGCACCTCCAGCATCGCCGAGGAGGGATCGCCCCGGAAGTCGGCGCTCATCTTGTCGATCTCATCCAGCAGCATCACCGGATTGACCACGCCGGCACGCTTCATCGACTGGATGATCTTCCCCGGCATCGAGCCGATATAGGTGCGCCGGTGGCCCCGGATCTCCGCCTCGTCGCGCACGCCGCCAAGCGACACGCGCACGAACTTCCGTCCCAGCGCACGCGCAATCGACTTGCCGAGCGAGGTCTTTCCCACTCCCGGAGGGCCGGCCAGGCAGAGGATCTGCCCGCGCATCTCCTGCACCAGATTCAGCACGGCGATATGTTCCAGGATGCGCTCCTTGGGGCGCTCCAGACCGAAATGATCCTCATCCAGCACATCCTTGACGTGATGGATGTCGAGATGATCGTCGGTATCCTTCGACCAGGGCACCGAGGTAAGCCACTCCAGGTAATTGCGGTTGACGGCGAACTCGGGGGACATCATCGGGGTCTTGCGGAGCTTCTCCAGCTCCTCGTACGCCCGCACCTCCACCTCCTTCGGCATCCCCGCCTCCTTGATCGCCTCCACCAGCTTCGCCAGTTCGGGCGAAACCTCCCCCTCCTCCTCCAGTTCGGTCTGCAACGCACGGATCTGCTCCTGGATCAGGAACTGCCGCTGCGAGCGCTGGATGGTATCCTGCACCTTCGTGTCGATCTCCTGCTCCAGCTTCAGCACCTCGATCTCATCCTTCAGGATCTTGATGAGCTCCATGTACTGCTCGCGGGGGTCCGGGGTCTCCAGAATCCGCTGCTTGGCCTCCACCTTGCTGATAAGGTTGGCCGCGATGAAATAGAGGCGGCGGATAGGCTCGGAGATGTTCTCGAAGGCAACCAGCACCTCCTGCGGCAGGCCGCGATGAAGCTGGATATATTCCTGGAACAGCTCGGAGGCCTGCCGCAGCAGCGCCTGCATCTTTTTATCGGAGGGGACATTCTGTGCCGCGGTAGCCACCTCGGCCTCCATAAAGCCGGAGGCCTCGCTGACCGAGCCGATCATCCCCTGGGATTCACCCTCCACCAGGATCTTCATCAGCCCGTTCGGCAGCCGGAGCATCTGAACGATTTTTGCAACCGTCCCGGTCTGGTAAATATCCTCCCCCTTCGGTTCGTCCACAGAGGAGTTCCGCTGGGCTACCAGGAAGATGTATTTATCGCGGCTGAGAGCCTCGGCCGCAGCGCGCAGGGAGGATTCTCTCCCCACCAGGACCGGGAAGATCATGTTGGGGAATACCACCACATCACGCAGCGGGAGCACCGGAAGCAGCCGGGCGGAAGCCGGTGCGTCGCGTTTGGTCTTTCTACTAGTCGATCGTTTCATAGGCAAGCCGGCAAGATAGATTCCTTACCACCGATATGCAAGGTAAGGCGCCATATGATATATCTGTAAGTTTTTCCGGGGAGAGACTCTTTTGGAAGTAACCAAATATCCCCTCCTGTGTATGTTGGGGAGCAATGGCACGTAAATCAACCATACGGAGCGCGGAACTATCGGATGACGACCTGTTTTGCCTGACGCAAAACGGGGACATGGAGGCGTTCAACACGCTGTTCAAGCGGTATGAACGAAAGGTCTTCATGTACTGCATGCGAGTTCTGCTGGATGAAGATCTGGCGCATGATGCCTTCCAGGAGGCCTTTATGCGCCTGTACGAACATCGCCAGAGTTATGACGGCCGGAATTTCATGGTATGGTTCTTCACGATCGTGAGGAACGTTTGCCTGAATCTTCGTCGAAACAAAAAGGTCACGGTGCCCTTCGAGACCTCGATCGCCAATGAAGCCCCGGCCAAGGTAAAGGACGTGGTGCTTCACGAGCATATCGCAGTGGCTCTCAATCAGCTGCCGATGGACCATCGCGAGGCGCTTGTCCTCTATGAATATGATGGATACTCCTACCAGGAGATCGCCGATATCACAGGTGTGTCTATAGCTACTGTCAAGATTAGGATTTTCCGCGCTCGCAAACTGCTCCGTACGTTACTCTATCCGGTGGTCTACGATAATGGAATTTGATCATCTGTTGCGGGAATATCTCTCAGGGACGTTGTCCGACAGAGAACTGGAGGAATTCCGTTCGCTGCTAGAGAGTGTTCCCGAATATAAAACCGAACTGCGTCAGACGCTGGAGATACGTTCGTTGATCCAGGATGACGCAATGCATCTTGTGCCCCCTCCCGATCTCTCCGAGCACATCCGCATCGCCGTGGGAAGCAGCTTCGCCGCCGATGCGATGGTGGAACGCGAACAGACCGAGAAGCGCCGCACGCTGATACCCTACGCCTTCCGCATCTCGGCGGGCGCCTTTGTCATGGCCTGTCTCCTGTTCGGTGTGGCCCGTACTCCCACTCTGCCGGCAGACCGGCAGCAGAACGCCGTTGCGGCAACGCCCGCTCCGGAGACGCCGGAGCGGGAGGATATCGCGGCACTGGCACCGGAGGCAACCGTCCCCGAGACGGCCAGCCGGCAGGAACCGGAGCGCTCCGGCCGCCGCAGCGATCACGTCGCCGCACCAGCCGAGGGGTCGCAGGAGATCTTCTGGAATCTGGGACATGAGGTCCCGTACAGGACGGTCTCAACCTCCGGCGATGAAGACGAGGGGGGATCGATCGCACAAAGCTTCCCGATCGGCAGCGACAATCTGCGCTCCCCCTTCTCCTCGGACGTTCTCTCTCGTGACCCGGCGGAGATCCTCTACCGGAATCTGAACGCCTCGTCCTACCGGCCGATGATCTACGACAGCGCCTCCAGCAGCGCAAGCTCGGTGGCATCGTTCGAGCCGAAGACCCAGGATATGTTCACCATGGAGACGGAGACCGGGCGGGTGCTGGCGTTCGGCGTGACGATAGGCTCCGGCCAGGTGTCCGAGACCGAATCGCCCACGGCGCTGTTGCAGAAGTCGTGCTACATGTCGTTCAATGTCAGCCAGAACGATCGTATCGGCGTGGAGATGGGGGCATCCTCGTTCCAGCAGAGCGCGCGCAATCCGAACGGCATCCCCGGGAAGATGGGGGTCGCCAGCTTCAGCGGCGATGATCCGGGCGCTCTCACCTATAACGATCCCAACGCTCTCGGGCAGGACGGATTGTTCTACGGCAAGCAAACCGCCGGCATGCCCTCGGAAACCATCGACGGCGGCCAGACCAAGCTGACGGTGCGCCCCTCCACGCAGGTGGCACCTCCCCCCTCCAGGAGCGATGAGCGTTTCGAGCAGCAGATCTCCTACGGCGGCGTCTTCTACGATCGCCGGTTCGAGGTCAGCAAGGCGTGGGATCTCTGCGGCCGCGTGACCGTGGGCGGCGCCGACAACGCCATTATGGGGAATGTGCGCGCCTACGCCGCATTCTCCCCCTCCAAGAACGTCACCCTGACGATGGGAATCGGCGGCTCCGGCCTCCGCAACTTCTCGGCGAAGGGGAGCAACTTCAGCGCGAACTACGGCATCTACTACGGTATCGAAACCGGTTTCTGATGCATGGCGGCAGTTGTTGCGCCACGATAAATCGGCTCTACTCGCAGTGGGCGCCCCCATACAAAGGGCGCCCATTTTCGTTCCGGCTCGTTGTATCCGCGCCGGCGCCTCCAAGAAGCCCGGCCGCAGCAGACAACCGCCGTGGCCCCATTCAACCCGAATATCCTGTAACCTTCCTATGAGAGTTCGCCCTTTTATACCGCTTCTCTCTGCGATGCTTCTGCTGTTCAGCCTGCCCGGCATCGCAACCGCCGGCGATCCGGTGGTGACGCCCGCCCGGAAGGGAATCGTCTCCATCTATGGCGGCGCGGCCCGCGCATCCAGCTATTACAACATCGACGGACGGCTGAAGCGGTTCGATACCGTGCAGACCGATTTCAGCATGCTCCTGTTCGGCCTGACGATGAACTATGGGCTTACCGACTGGCTGGAGCTGAATCTGGATGTGCCCGTGAACTATTCCAGGCTGACCAGCAACGGACGCTTTCCGGAGCGGAGCATCTTTGCTCCGGCCTATTACGGTATCGGTGGTACCTACCAGCTCAGCACCGGCAAGGTGAACAGCTCACTCAGCTCCATGGTGAAGATCCCCCGCGGCTTCCACCAGGGGATCTACGATGATCCGGAACATCCCTCCTTTCTCAGCGATGGCTTCTTTCAGGTAACCACCGCCCTGAACTTCGGGTTCGACTACAAGGAGCTCTGGTTCAAGGGGAGCGCCGGGTACAACTGGCGCGATGAGGAGCCGCTGGACGAGATCGTCTACAATGCGGAGGTGGGGCTCTCCAAGGTGGAGGGCACCGGCATCTTCGTCGGGTTCAGCGGCATTGTCAGCACCGGCGACGTCACCCAGCCGCTGCGTCCCTTCTACGCGGGTGCCTCCGGTACCATCGAGGACCAGCAGCAGGTGGATGGGGGACGCGGGGAGTTCAGGACGATAGATCGGGAGAACTACTTCGCCATCAATGCGGGGGCGTTCGTGGAGGTCACCGACAATATCGTGCTGAACGGCCGCTACGCCGTGCGGCTGTTCGGCGCCAACTCGCTGGTGCTGCAAGGGGGATATCTGGGGGCCGGATACAAATTTTAATGGGGGAGAGGGCAACTTCCCCTCTCCCTACCTGGTATGGAAGTAGTGATGCTGAAGGGAACCGGTTGCGCAGCAGCAGTGCAATGCCCTATGATTGTGAAGGATGAGATACCAAGACCTGCGAAGAACGATATGCGAACGATCGGAGCCTGAAGGGCTCCACCGCAGAGTGCTCAGAGGACTGGCGTTGCTGGCAGCGGTGGTGTGGGGCATTGCAGCCCCGCGCCCGCTCCGCGCGCAGGATATCAGCGTGTATCCGCCGGTACTCTATTCCGGCCTGAACGTGATTACGATCACCGCCCCCAACGGCATCTCCCGGATTCTTCGCGGCAGCAGCGCCGGCTGGAGCGATCTGGTCTCCGGCCTCAACACCCCGCAGTACAAGATCATCTCCGGCCCCTCGTTCACCGAGTGCGCCCGGAAGGCTACGTTCATCGTCTTCGTCAAGACGATGAACACCGAGGTGAATCTTCACCTGCGCGCCATCGACTGCCGGCGGAATGCCGAACGGATCACTCTGGGATTGGAGAACACCTGGAACGTCTACCGCGAGGAGTTCGGCACTGTAACGCTGGGATCAACCGCATGCCGCACCTTCCAGGTAGGGGCCGAGGGAGGCGAGTTCATCGTCGATTCCATCGGCAGCCCGGCCGCCAACTTCCAGATCAGATATACCGGCGGCCGCCCTCCCCTGCGCATCCCCAGCTCCGGCATCTTCTATTACAATGTCTGCTTCAACGCAACCAAGCTGGGACGCGTGCGGATGCCGATCTACGTCTTCCTCCGCCGCCGCTATCCGGCCGGAGGACAGAACACGTTCGTGGTGTCGGATACCGCCTACGTCAATGTGGTGCCGTCGCCGATAGCCCAGGTTCCGAGAACGCCGCCGAGCATACGCCCGGTCCCCCCCAAGAACCCGCCTCTGGTGGCGCAGCCCCCGGCGCTTATCATCCCGAAACAGCCCCCGCCACCCGATACCCCGAAGGTGATCCCGAGGGCCACGGCGGTGCGGCTGCGGGAGGAGAGCCTGACGCCGGCACCGGTGGAGCGCCCCGCCATAACCGGGCGTGCCGGGATGGAGCCCACCTTCACCGAGGAATTTCTTACCGATCCTACAACGCACCGGGTGGTTATCATGCCCACCGCGCGGCCGATCGATTCCGGGAAGGTCTTCCTCTCCAATTATGAACTGGCCGGCTGGCTGGCCGGGTACGGCGTGAACGACCGGCTCTCGCTGCTCGGCGGGGTGCTGTATGTGCCGGAGTTCATCAGCAACAATCTGGTGGTAACCGCCGGCGGACGCTACGAAGTCTACCGCGAGGGGGCGGTGCAGGGAGCGGTGGGAGTGCAGGGGAACTTCTCCCGCAGCGATCTCTCCTCCATTCTCCTCTTCTCCCCCTATGCCGTGGCAAGCGTGGGAGATGACGACAAACGCGGCAGCCTGCTGCTGGGCTACACCTGGAGGCGGCATTTCCCGGCCGACAGCAGCGTGGCGCCATTCAATCGATCTGCGGTCGTTCTGGGAGTGGGAGGTGATTATCGCGTGGGAGAACACTGGAAAGTGGCGGCCGAAGCGTTCATCCTTCAGGAGGCCGAATACCAGCCGCTGGTGCTGACCCTCCGCTACTTCAACCGGCGATTCGCTATCGACGGCGGCCTGGGAGTGGATCTGGGCCTGCTCGGCGGCCGGACCGATGGCCTCCGGCTGGCGCCGGTGATTACCGGGACGTGGGTGTTTTGATTTTCGATTGGCGATTTTTGATTTGGGGAAATCGGAGGGGAGAGATGCGGATGACCATAAGGCCTTCGGAAACGATGGGGCTGGAGTGATAGTCATACCTGTTGTACAAAAACGGTATGATACGTATCTTTGCAGGTGACCTGTCATGGACCTTCTGTCCCTGGCGGGCCACGAAAAATCCCCGGTGTGACACCGGGGTTTCTTATTTACGGACTATCCCAAGCGGATCACCACTACTGGCCTCTTTCAATAGAATCGGCTCCAGATAGCGAAAGCCTCTATCAAGACCGAACTTCTGTAAACTCCCTTTCGGGTACTCCATCCGGTATAGCGAATGAGCGATAACATCGGCGGCCTGCGTGAAGTAGGAATGCTTGGAGTCTCGATGAAAGGGATCTTCTATAACGTGCTCAACCGGACGATTATAGGGCTTTCCGTAGTGCGATGGCATCCAATTATAGACACGCATTTTACGTAGCAGAGCCCTTATTTCAGTATCCTCCATACCATCGGCCACTAATATTCCCTGAGACCCATCAGCTTTCTTAAGAAAATTATCAAAACGCTGGATAAGACGAGACCAGGCCAGCGTCTTGATCTTGGGATCAGGCGAATCAATATCTCTTGCGTGAATCTTTGAATCAGGCGAATCACCATCCTTCTTAGCAATCTTCTCTTTGTCCAGGCAAATATTAATAACCTTAGCATATGCAAGGATTGATGGCATCTCGCGAAGGAAGGAAATGAGAATTGCTATACGATCGGCTTTTTTGATCTGGCGATAAGCAATGATCTTATTAATCCGGACAAGCTCGGCAGCATGAAGTTCTTCGCGCATCGCAAGACCGTAAGATTGGCGTATACGGCGGCGAGAATCCTTCAACTGCCTGAAGGATTCATTCCAGGCTTTTATAGGTATAATGAGACCCGAAAGGATGAAATGGCGTGAATTACCATCATCTTTTCCATTATATGGTCCGGGATCTCCACTCTCATCAACATACATTATATACATAGGATGTACTCTTGTGCATATGTAGTGGCAGTACTTCCAGTCAGCAATCAAACAATGCAACAAGGCCCATCCCGCTTACGCGAAATGGGCCCTGGTATATCAACGGACAATTCTTCCGCAGTCTGCGGTGGGAGACTCTTAGTACATGTCGCCCATACCGCCGCCATGCGGCATTGCGGGAGCGGCCTTCTCCTCCTTCTTCTCCACGATCGTCGACTCGGTCGTGATCAGGAGGCCGGCCACCGAAGCGGCGTTCTCCAGCGCCACGCGGCTCACCTTGGTCGGGTCGATGACACCCATCTCCAGCATCTGGCCGTAGGTGTCGGCGTAGGCATTGTACCCGAAGTCCTTGTCGCCTTCCTTCACGCGGGCAACCACCACCGAGCCCTCAAGACCGGCATTCTGCACGATCTGGCGGATCGGCTCCTCGATGGCGCGGCGGATGATGGCGATACCGATCGTCTGGTCGGCGTTCTCCACGGTGAGGTTCTCCAGCTTGTGGGCCACGCGCAGGTACGCGACGCCACCACCCGGAACGATTCCCTCCTCGACGGCGGCGCGGGTCGCATGCAGAGCGTCCTCGACGCGGGCCTTCTTCTCCTTCATCTCCACCTCGGTGGCAGCACCGATCTTGATCACGGCAACGCCGCCGGAGAGCTTTGCCAGACGCTCCTGGAGCTTCTCACGGTCGTAGTCGGAGGTGGTCTTGTCGATCTGCGAGCGGATCTCGTTGATGCGGCGCTTGATGTCGTCCTGGGCGCCGGCACCCTCGATGATCGTGGTGTTGTCCTTGTCGATGGTGATGCGCTTGGCGGTACCGAGATACTCGACGGTAGCGGCATCGAGCTTATAGCCCTTCTCCTCGCTGATGACGGTGCCGCCGGTCAGCACGGCGATATCCTCAAGCATGGCCTTGCGACGATCGCCGAAGCCCGGAGCCTTCACCGCGGCAACGCGGAGCGTGCCACGCAGCTTGTTCACCACGAGCGTGGCAAGAGCCTCGCCCTCGATATCCTCGGCGATCAGCAGGATGGAGCGGCCACCCTGGGCAACCTTCTCCAGGATCGGCAGAAGATCCTTCATGGAGCTGATCTTCTTGTCGTGGATCAGGATGTACGGGTTCTCCAGCGCCACCTCCATCGTGTCCGGATCGGTCACGAAGTACGGCGAGAGATAGCCACGGTCGAACTGCATACCTTCCACCACGTCCATCGTGGTCTCGGTGCCACGGGCCTCCTCAACGGTGATCACGCCATCCTTGCCGACCTTCTCCATCGCCTGGGCGATCAGCTCGCCGATGGTGGAGTCGTTGTTGGCCGAGCTGGTACCCACCTGGGCGCTCTCCTTGGTGCCCTCGACGTCGCGGGCGATCTCCTTGAGACCCTCGACGATCTTGGTAACGGCCAGATCGATGCCGCGCTTCAGATCCATCGGGTTGGCGCCGGCGGTCACGTTCTTGAGTCCCTCACGGACGATCGCCTGGGCCAGAACCGTGGCGGTCGTGGTGCCGTCGCCGGCCACGTCGCTGGTCTTGGAGGCAACCTCGCGCACCATCTGGGCGCCCATGTTCTCGATCGGGTCCTCGAGCTCGATCTCCTTAGCCACGGTCACGCCGTCCTTGGTCACGGTCGGAGCGCCGAACTTCTTGTCGATGACGACGTTACGTCCCTTCGGGCCGAGGGTGACCTTCACCGCGTTTGCGAGCTGGTCGACACCACGCTTGAGCGCGGCACGGGCATCGCTTTCGAATTCGATGAGTTTAGCTGCCATTATCGTTATTCCTCTTGATTGAAAAAGTGTTCTTCGTTATCTGTTCAAACGTATTGAACCAGGGCGTAGGAGCCGGAAACGGGTCGCGCTCGATGCATTAGCTGCAGATCGCGAAGATGTCCGACTCGCGCATGATGAGGTAGTCAACGCCATCAACCGAAACCTCGGTGCCGGAGTACTTGCCGTACAGGACGCTATCGCCAACCTTGACGGCGAGCGGGGTCACCTTGCCATCCTCGGCAACCTTTCCGGTGCCGATGGCAACGATCTCGCCACGCTGCGGCTTCTCCTTCACGGTGTCCGGAATGATGAGGCCACCCTTGGTCTTCTCTTCAGCCGGAGCCGGCTTGATGATCACACGGTCATGAAGCGGTGTGAGATTCATTGTCCTACTCTCCTAAGTGAAATATGTTGAACTGCCTGAATCGTTCTCTGTAGTGTTAGCACTCGCTGGGTGAGAGTGCTAAAAATTTTCAGCTACGAAAATACGCCGCCGCCCCTCGCTTGTCAAGCACGGGGAGTGTCAAGGAATGTTAATGGGATGGGGCCACTCCCGCGTACCGGTTATCACTTCCCCTCTCGATTCGCATGGAACCAACTCCCGCGTACCGGTCAGTCATTCCCCTTTCGATTTGCCTGGGACCAACTGCCAAATACTGGTTAATCATTTCCCTCTCTCCATTCGCGAAGATTTCATTTTTACCCCTTCGCTCCCGGCTCACCACCCTCGCACCCGTGCTCCAAAGATTCGCGAGGATTGGCGGTTATTAGAAGCGGTACGAGAAACTCCCCTGCACTCTGACCTGTCCGGCGCGCTGGTCCTTCATGGTGGGCATATCGTAGAGCACGTTCGCCTGAAGAAGGGAGAGGCTGGTAAAGAAATATTCCGCGCGCAGCCCCAGAGGGATGGTCAGAACGGAGGTACGGCTGCCGACGGTATAATCGAGGCTCACCCCGGCCAGCGGGCCATAGCTGAAGAGCACGGTGGGAGAGTAGAGGAAATAGTTGTGTACGGTAAGATTGTTCGTATGATAATTCTGATGGATGCCCACGCGGATGTCGACATCATGCGCGTAGGTGAAATCCCAGTTCTCCGCCGGGATATAGGTGAGATGATGACGTATCTCCACGAAATCCTCGGCGCTGTAGTCGCGGCCGATATCGGGGTCGCGATAGCTGTCTATCCTGCGGTACAGGAGCCGGTCGTTGATGTAGATGCGGTCGCCGGGCCAGAACGAAATCTGCGGGCCGAACTCGTAGTCGTCCACCGGCTCCCCGCCGGCCGCCAGGTCCGAGCGATCCATGCGCGCCCACAGACCCAGCCCCATATCCCCCAGCATCATCACCGCCCCGAGCCGTATGCTGTAGCCGGTGTTCTCGGCGCTCAGATCGGGATTCGACTGGTAGAGCAGCCCGATATGCACCGATGAGGTGGGGAGCGCCACGGCCTCCCCGAAAAGCGTTCTGTGGTGGACGTTGTGCAGACGCCGGCTGTAATACTTGTTGTATTCAAGTCCGCCGTTTACCCCGTTTCCCAGCCCTCCCATCGCCTGAAAGGTGACCGGCACCCGGAACTCATCGCTGATGGTGGCACCCTCCGGCGGAAGCTCCCGCTCCGGCCCGGGCTGCGCCAGGAGCACCCCCGGGACCGCGAACATCCACAGATACCGGCAGGCCGCAAGCGCGCGTTTCCGGTTGGAACGATGCGGCCGGCGTGCAATCTTCGCGAGTGGATTCAGAATCATTGCTCGTATCCCTGCCCTTCTATCGGAAGCTGCCATGAATGCCCATGAATAATGATGTGCGGTGCGGGCACGGTTCCGGGTGGAACGAGCTGCCCGATATGCAAGGCCCGCCAATGGATGCAGGATCGTTCGTGCAATCCATGGCGTTGTATCCCTCATCGATCCTGACTGCTTCATCGCTCCCCTCCTGATCGTACGTCGAACATTCCCCTGTCTCTGCAATCCATCTCCGCAACCGGCCATCCCCCGTCCTCGCAATCGTATTATCGACAATCGCCGATGGGCTCGATCGAAGATCCTATTCCTCCCGGTTGCCGAGCAATTTGAACTGCACCAGCGAGACCGACAGGATCAGCAGGAAGGTGACGTAGGCGATCGCCGAGGCGTAGCCCATCATATCGCTCTGCACGAACGCCTTTTCGTAGATCTGGTAGACGAGCGTGGTTGTGGAGTTCAGCGGCCCCCCCTTGGTCATCACAAAGACCTCGGTGAACACCTGGAACGAGCGGATGGTATTGATGACGATCACGAACAGCAGCATCGGGCGAAGCCCCGGCAGGGTGATGCGCCTGAACTGCTGCCATGCCGATGCGCCGTCGATATCGGCGGCCTCGTACAAGTCCTTCGGGATCGTCTGAAGGGCCGCCAGAAACAGCACCACATAATAGCCGATCGCAATCCAGACATCCATCGCCATGATCGCCCCGAGCGCCGTCCCCATGTTCAGCAGCCATCCCTCCTTGGGGAACGGAATCCCGGTCATCTTCAGGAGGGAATTGATATAGCCGTCGTGCGCGTAGAGGTTCGTGAAGATCAGCGAGAGCACGACGATGGAGGTGACCGACGGGATGAAATAAGCCGAGCGATAAAAACTTTTCCAGGCGATATTCTTATTCAGCATCACCGCCAGCAGCAGAGCGAAAATCGTGGTAAAGGGGATGGTTCCCACAACGAATATCGCCGTATTGGAGAGCGCCTTCCAGAAGACCGGATCGCCCAGCAGCCGCTCGTAGTTGGCAAGCCCTATCCACGTGGCCCGGTTTCCCAGCGTCCTGTACTCGGTAAAACTGAGGTAGAACGAGTACAGGAGCGGATACAGCCAGAAGACCGCAAGCGTCAGCAGCCAGGGCATCAGAAATGCCCAGGTTACCGCCGGTTTTTCGAGTGTATAAGAAGAGCGGGACAAGGGATTTTCGATTGACGATTTTGGATTTTCGATTGGCTATTTCTACTGTGCTGAACTATTTCATTTGCCTGTTCGGGCGGAGTTTTACTCCGCCCGTGACAGCCTTCGGAAGCATCGCGGATATCTTCTCCGCGACAACAGAGCTCTGAGAGAATATATCCGCAGGTGCTCAACTATTATCGCCCGCCCCATTCGCGGCCAGCATTGCGACGAATTCCTCCTCGCTGAGAATTCTCACCCCCAGCTTTTCGGCCTTCTCCAGCTTGGAGCCGGCCTCGGCGCCGGCAAGCACGTACCCGGTCTTCTTGCTGACGCTGGAGCTTACCTTGCCCCCGCGCTCCTCGATCAGCGCCGACGCCTCCTCGCGCGTGTAGGCTTCCAGCGTTCCGGTAAGCACGAAGGTCCTGCCGGCGAACGGCGAAGCCTCATCGGCAACTACGACCTTTTTCTCCGGCCCCTCCATCGTCAATCCGGCGCGCCGCAGGCGCTCCACAAGATCGCGGTTGCCGGGATCGGCGAAGAAGCGCGCCACCGACTCGGCGATACGAGGCCCGATCTCGTGCGTCCGCTGGAGTTCCTCCTCCGTGGCGTTTATCAGCTTATCGATCGTATTGAACTCCGCGGCAAGCACGCGGGCCACGGTGGCGCCCACATGCCGGATACCGATGGCGAAGATCACCCGGAAGAAGGGACGCTCCTTGCTCCGCTCGATCCCCTCCAGCAGATTATCGGCCGATTTCTCCCCCCAGCGTTCCAGCGCCGCCACCTGATCGCGCCGGGTGTGCAGATCGTAGATATCGGCGTAGTTGCCTATCCAGCCGAGCGTCACAAGCTGATCCACCACCTTCTCTCCCAGCCCCTCGATATCCATCGCACCGCGCGACGCGAAATGCTGGATGCGCCCCCTGGTCTGCCACGGGCACTCGGCGTGCTCGCAGTAATAATTCGCCTCCCCCTCCGGCCGGTGCAGCGGCGTATGCAGGGGACAGGGGCAGAGCTGGGGGAACTCGTAGGGCTCGGCGCCCGGCGGGCGCTCCTCCAGCACCACCCCGTTCACCTTGGGGATCACATCCCCTCCCTTCTCGATGGTGACCAGGTCGCCGATACGGATATCCTTTTCGGTTATGAAGTCGGCATTGTGAAGGGTTGCGCGGCTGATGGTGGAGCCGGCCAGCAGCACCGGCGTCAGTTCCGCCACGGGCGTCACCGTTCCCAGGCGACCCACCTGCAGGGTGATGCCATGCAGGTGCGTGCGGGCGGTGCGGGCCTCGAACTTGTAGGCGATCGCCCAGCGGGGTGATTTGGAAATCGTCCCGAGCCTCTCCTGCTGGGCGATGGAATCTACCTTTATCACAACGCCGTCGATCTCGTACGGCAGATCGTCGCGGCGGCGCTCCCACTCATTGCAGAAGGCCAGCACCGCATCCACATCCGCGCAGCGGCGCCAGTGGGGGTTGGCCGGGAACCCGAGCGTCTGGAGCACCTCCAGATTTTCCCCCTGGCTCTGGAGCTCCGCCTCATCGCTGATGAGATAATACAGGAAGATCTTCAATGGGCGCGAGGCGACGATCTTCGGATCGAGCATCTTCAGGGTGCCGGCGGTGGAGTTGCGGGGATTGGCAAAGGTCTTCTCGCCGGAGAGCTCGCGCTCGGCGTTCATCGCCTCGAAATCCTTCTTAGCCATGTACACCTCCCCGCGCACCTCGAAATTCCGCAGCGGGTTTCCATGCACCTGGGCGGCGCGCACCTGCAACGGCAGCGAGCGGATGGTCTTCATATTGGCGGTGATATCATCCCCCTGCACCCCATCGCCACGGGTGGCGCCGCAGACGATGCGGCCATCCTTGTAGCTAACGCTCACGGCCACGCCGTCGATCTTCAGCTCGGCCACGTAGGCGAACGGCTCATCCCCGAGACGGTCGCGCACACGGCGGTCGAACTCGCGCAGGTCCTCCTCGGTGTAGGTGTTGCCGAGCGAGAGCATGGGCCGGGCATGGGTTACCGGAGGGAAGGCCGATGTAAGATCGGAGCCGACGCGCTGCGTGGGGGAGTCCGGCGTCACAAGCTCCGGATGCTCCTCCTCCAGCCGCACCAGCTCGGCGAGCATCGCATCGAACTCGCGATCGCCGACGGTGGGATCGCTCAGAACATAATAGCGATAGTTGTGTTCGTTGATCTGATCGCGCAACTGCTCGGCACGCTCCTGGAGAGATCTATGCGACATACTTCCCTTCTACCTACTGATAACGATAAACGACCGGCGGCAAAGATAGTACCGCAACCGGCTCCGGCCACCCGGAGAAATGAACGACCAGAACGCGCCACCGCTTCTGGGGGTTTGCTATCTTTGCCGCTGTTTATGCGACGACGACCGGCAGCCCCTGCCTGATTTCCTGAATGAAGCGGTATGAAGGGTGGTAACGCTACTACGCGGAGAAGAGAGGAAAAGAAAAAGGCGTGGTGTTAGCACGCCTTTATACCCAATAAATATAACAGGAGTCATATGGACGCTTCGGTCGTCTGGCTACTGCTAGTTTGCTATGCGCTTCGGCAGATTCGACTGGTGATCGAATCCGTTGAACGTATTCGCAAGAGCTAGTGGGCTTCCCCCGGTAAGGTTGCCCCCTTACCGGGGGTTGTTTTTACTTGACAATACAAAGATAGTAACCAGGCGTTGACTTTTCAAGCGCGCATTTTTCTTTCCACCTTCCACATTGCTTCAGCCCTCGGCTTTACTCGTTGCACGATCGGCCATCCGATTCAATGAGTACGCTACGCCGAAGGACGAGAAGAGAGCGGTCACCGCCCCCATCGCCACGGCGCCGTTGCACAGTCCTCCGCGCTCCTCTATTTTGGCGCCGGCCTTATACGTCCCCGGCCGAACGGCCACTATGTCCAGGGAGCGGAGCCGGCCCGGTATCTTATCTCCATCGCACACTCGCAAATCCATCGATTCTCCGCCCCTGCGGCAACCACGCACAACAACCGAAGAATTCTTTTTCAGCCCCGACCATACAGCTCAGATCACCAAGGAGATCATTCCAATGCACCATCGTTTCACCAGCACCCTGGGAGCCGCCTCCATCATCGCCGCGCTGCTGGCGGCAACCCCGGCGGCCCACGGGCAATCCACACTCAACCGCCCGGCCGATCCGGTGGTACTGACCGGCGCCGACATCCCGTCGCTGAACGGCATCACCCCGCAGAGCCTCGTGGGCTTCCGCTACAACAACGGCTGGACGCAGATACCCGTACAGGTGGATGAACGGAACGTCGTCGATTTCGGCACCATCTTCCATACCGCCCCCACCGGCAGGAGCATTCTGGCCTACACCGACGCCAACACCTGGACCGGCGCCGATCCCGACCCGATGATCGACGGCAACGACGAGATCGTCTTTATGGCGAAGCAGGCCGGAGGGCGCGCGCCGGGCTTCTCGGAGCCGGCTGGAGTGGTGGCGAATTCCGGCATCGAGATGACCGTCACCGACCCGCTGAACACCGCGCAGAAGGGATATGTCTATCTCTTCCGCCAGAACGGAACGCTCGACCCCGGCGCGGGAGCGCAGTACGGAACCTACACCTTCAACCTGGTGTCGGGGAACTACAAAACCACCTACAAGCCACGGAACTACAACCCCGAGAACTCCAGCGTCAGCACCCCGAACTACTTCCACGACTACAAGGATCGCTGGATCAACGAGACCCTGAAGATCAAGGCGGGCGCATCCACCGAGGTTGATATCCTGGACCGCCACAAGTCCAGATTCGCTCTCGGATTCTGCGGCAGGAGCGAGGAGACCTTTGCGAGCGCCGGCGGAGCCTTCGCCACCAACAAGAACGGCCCGGTCAGGGGTATCCGCTCCTATCTGGGCGCCAACAGCGGGCGCTACACCCAGCGCGACCATTTCTTCTACGAGCAGCGCCAGGATATGGTCACCTATCTGCGCGTGCACCAGATACCGGGGGTGGTGAATTTCTTCGACTACAGCGCCAACGCGGTCGGCATGCGCTACTACAATCCGCTGGTGATGGGGGGTGTCACCATCGACGGCGTGCCCGACCAGGTGCCCAGCGGCATGATCGACTGGGAGATGGTGACCGGGGAGCAGGGGACGCTGGTGCATGTGCATCAGCTCTTCAGCGATATCCAGTTCGATGATGTCACGTCTGTCTATGTGGATGACCTCACCCCCGCCGACACCCAGTGCACGGGGGATGCGGTGGCCTACGCGCAGAGCGGCCCCTGGGCCATCGGCCTCCCCTGCACCGATCCCACACGATGCGACGGGGAGGATCTCAGCTATCTGACCATGCTGCACACGCTGTACTACGGTCCCCCCGATCTCCAGGTGACGGTAGCCGCGCGCGCCAGCAATCAGGCGAGAAATCCTCTGCTGTATGTGGGGCTCCCCTGGCGGAGTAACTGAGATGAGGGATAGCGGGTAGTATTGCTACTGCGAGGGAGCCCGGCGATTGCCGGGCTCCGCCGTTACCGGCGGGTTGCTCCCCCGGCGCTCCAACCGGACGCCGGCTTCTGTTGTATCGGCCTGCGGCTTCCCCTATCTTCATCCTTCCGATATTCACTGGATGGCTCTATGCATACCTCTTCGATGGCACCCGGATCGCGCCCGCTTCTGCTGGCTCTTCTTCTCTCGCTGCTGGCCGGCGCGTGCGGCGTCAGCGATCCCCAGCCGAAACCACCTATCGCGAAGTTCAACGTCGGCTGCGTGACGATCACCGATTCGCTCGTGGAGTTCACGAACCTCTCCTCCGGAGCCACGCGCTACCGCTGGGAGTTCGGCAACGGAACAACATCCACCGAGCGCACGCCGGCGACACGCTACATGACCATGGGGAATTATCAGGTGACACTGGTGGCGGAGAACGATGCGGGGGAGCGGGATACGCTCACCAAGACCGTCATGATCTCCGGGGCGATACCGCCGCGCAAGATTCTGGATATCCCCTTCCGCTCGTCGCAATCGGAGGGATGGACCTGGGCGGCGATCTCGGAAATGATCCTCCGGCACAAGGGGGTCAACACAAGCCAGTGCGAGATCCAGAACGCCTACTACAGCATCGACTGCTGCAACCGCCCGGCCGACTGCCGCCTGATGGGATCGCTCCGCCAGATCGAACTGGATCTGCTGACGCTCGGCAAACTGGAGTCGGAACATCAGTTCAGCCCGCTGACGTTCGAACAGATAAAGATCCAGATCGCCCAGGGCAACCCCGTGGTGGCAGGCTACGAGCGCACCGGATATCTCCACGCCGCCCTGATCTACGGCTATAACGACGCCGGCTACGTGCTTATCCACGACCCGCTCACCGGCAGCTCCACGGTCCCCTATAACGAGGCACTTCGCTATGGCGGCGGAAGCAATTATCTGGAATGGACCGAATCGACGTTCTGTTTCAGGGAGTAAAAGGCCAGGGGCCAGCTTCCCGGTTTCAGACTTCTTCCTATCATATGTATGGTTTTTCCTCCTGATCTTCTGCATCCCCGGCCGGCGATTATTCGTGGAACGCCGGGAGAATATTCCATCGAAATTCCGCTGGCACCATTCCGGCTTCCGCTTGTTTCGGCAGAGCCGGAAGACCTCGAAATCGAAACGAGCATTCATCTCGATTTCATCAATCTTCCCTCCATGAAGTGGAGCGATCTGCAAGGGAAACGCTTTGAGTTCCCGGTCAATCCGGAAGATGGCTATATCGATAGTTCCATCTACATCCAGCACGCTCATCATCCGGTCGATGTAACATCGATTGCCTTTGCCGATACGCATGAAAAGCTCACAGCACGGATTACGATGAGGATCTTATTCGAGTTTGAGGGCTTGGATGAGTATGATGATATCGAAGCGGAGCTCGATGTAGAATTTCTTCCGCCGGATGAAGCCGGCAAATTTTAGAAGGGATTTCATGCGGATCGAAAATCCAAAGGCAATTATATAATTGAGTGACCCTGAATGTGCACTTCCAGAATAATCCCACGGGAAGCCGCGGAGGCGCCAACTAGATGATTTATTTTCGCCTTCGCGGGGTTTGGTGTTTGAAAATCCAGGGTTGGG
>JBMDXA010000225.1:0-27208 GCA_048594725.1 Candidatus Kapaibacteriota bacterium | reverse complement strand
TCGGCCGCGGTGAAAGTGCCGGTACGCACCTCGACTTGGCCGGCCTCGACCTTGGCGAGGTCGAGCAGGTCGTTGACCAGCTCCGCGAGGTTCTGGGCCGACTGGCGGATATAGTTCACCTGCCGTTCCTGCTCGGGCGAGAGCTCGCCGTCGGCGCGGTCGAGAAGCAGCCGCGACAGGGCCAGGATCGAGCTGAGCGGCGTGCGGAACTCGTGGCTCATGTTGGAGAGGAACCTGGATTTCAGGTCGTCGGCACGGCGGAGGTGTTCGGCCTTTTCGTCCAGTTCCGCATACAGCGCCACCACTCCCCGGTTGGTATCCTCCAGCTCGTGGTTCAGCCGTGTAAGTTCCTCCTGGCGCTGCTGTAACTCCGAAAGGGCATCCAGGAGTTCCTGGTTCTGCTGCTGAAGCTCCCCGAAGGTGTCCTTTTCGCTCTGCCGTGCCAGATCGGCCAGCAGTTCCACGAGCTTCTGGGGGGTGAGCCCCTGGGTACGTTTGGGAAGGATCTTTCCCAGCGTGACGGTGGTGCCCTCGCCGGGGGAGGAGTCGATGGCGAACTGGTCCATCAGCCGGCGGGTGCCGGTGATCCCGATGCCCATGCCGGTAGGGGAGCGATAGTCCCCCATCAGAATCCGTTTCAGCTCGGCGATGCCGGGGCCGTGGTCGCGCACGCGGATCAGCAGGTACTGTTCCGGCGAGGAGCCGGCCACCTCGAAGTCCACCTTTCCGCCGCCGCCGTAGCTATAGGCGTTCCGGACGATCTCCGAGAGCGCCGTGGCGATACGGGTCTGGTCCTGGCGGTCGAACCCGAGGAGCTGTGCCACCTGGCGGGCCCGTCCCCGGGCGGCCACCAGGTCGCGTTCCTGCTCTATCTTCACCGAGAGTATGGGGATATTCATTGCTACAATTCCAGTTCCTGCGCTATCACCACGGTGGAGTCATCGCGTCCCCTGGTGAAATCACGATAGAGTATCGCCGCTGTCAGGCTTGGGTGCCGGGCGAGGAGGCCGGGATAGGGATCGACCGTCATCTGTGTGGAGATGCCATCGGAGTGCATGATCAGCACCGCATCGGCCGGCCAGGTGTAGGCGAACTCCTGGATCTTGCGGACCTCGTGGCCCAGCGTGCCGTTGTGGGAGACCATTCTCTGAACCTTCTCCGGGGTATGGATCATCGAGGCGATATTGCCCACGCCGGCATACTGTACGGTCCCTTCCTGCGGGTTGATGCGGGCCACGGCCACTGCCGCGCCCCTGGTGCTCCGGAGCGCCGCATGGATATTGCCGATGATGGTTGTCAGATCGCGGTGGGCGCTTTCATGGAAGGCTTCCACGGCGGTTCTGGCGGCGGTAGCGGCAAGCGGGCCGTGGCCCAGCCCGTCGGCGGCTATCACCAGCAGTTCATCTCCCATGTGCGCGCACGACCAGGAATCGCCGCAGGCCAGTTCCCCATGCATGGGGATGCTGAGCCCTTCGGCGGCGAGCGCCTTCTGCGGGTTGCGGCCGGGAGGGGCGGCCCAGAGCCGGGCCATCACGGCGGTTCCCTTGCCGGGAAGGGTGTAGAGATCGTACTCGTCGGACATGCGGGTGATGGCTCCCATTCCCGTGCCGGGGCTTCCGCTGGTGGAATAGCCATCGCGCAGGCATTCGCTCACATCGCGCATGCCGGGGCCCTTGTCCAGGGCTATCAGCTCTATGCCGGTTACGTCGCCGGGGGAGGACACTGC
Organism: Candidatus Kapaibacteriota bacterium; assembly: GCA_048594725.1. GTDB lineage: Bacteria > Bacteroidota > Ignavibacteria > OLB7 > OLB7 > JAFDZV01. Next base: position 25,482 of record JBMDXA010000225.1, on the reverse strand, counting down.
GCGCACCACCAGTTCCCCTCCACCGGCATGTTTGATCAGATTGGTCGCCATCTCGGTGATAACGATCGCCAGAGCTCCCAGCTTCGTCTCGCTGAATCCGAGATCGCCTGCATGGGATGAGATACGGCGCCGGGCTTCGGCAACCTGGCTGTTCTCGGTGATCTGCAACGCTACATCCATTTATCCTTTCCAGCGGGTGATTGTAATCCGTGTTCCCTCACCGGGGCGCGAGTCGATCTCGAACTCGTTGGAGAGGCGTTTCGCGCCGCTCAGTCCAAGACCCAGCCCTCCGCCGGTGGTATAGCCGTCGGTCATCGCCAGGGTAAGGTCGGCGATGCCGGGTCCCTGATCCTCGAAGACGATACGGAGCCCTTTACGTCCGCCATCTTCCAGCAGCAGCAGCCGGGCGCTGCCGCCGCCGCCGTAGTCGAGGGTATTGCGTGCCAGCTCGCTGGCGGCGGTCACGATCTTCGTCTGGTCCACCAGGCTGAATCCGCTCTCCACCGCCCATGCCCGCACTGCCTGGCGGGTGCGGACGATATCCTCGGGCGATTGCAGGGGCATGGTTTCATCGCGACGTGTATGCATTGCCGCTCTCCTTTGTGCCGATTGCCTTGTTGAGGAAATCCATCCCCTTCTCGACATTGAGTGCGGTATGTACTCCCGGCAGGGAGAGACCCAGTTCCACCAATGTGATCGCCACCGAAGGCTGCATCCCCACCACTACTGTCTGCGCATCGAGCACCTTCGACATGGACGCGATATTTCCCAGCATTCTGCCGATGAATGAATCGACGATATCGAGCGTGGAGATATCGATAAGGACGCCGCGTGCCCGCCATTTGACGATCTGGTTTGTCAGGTCATCCTGAAGCGCCATCGCAAGACGGTCATGCATATCCACCTGGATCGTCACCAGGAGGAATTGCCCCATTTTCAGAATAGGTATTCGTTCCAAATGCGTTCTCCGTTAGGAAGGGGAGTTGATGGATGCCACCACAAGACCGTTGCGGCGCAGTGCCACCTGGAAGGCATCGGCGAGGGTCGCCTTGGTGATGACGTCGCCGAGATCGACGCCCAGGTGCACGATCGTCTGTGCGATCTGCGGGCGGATGCCGCTGATGATGCAGTCGGCCCCCATCAGGCGCGCGGCGGCCACGGTCTTCAGCAGGTGCTGTGCCACGAGCGTATCCACCGTGGGCACGCCGGTGATATCGATGATGGCGATCTCCGCGCCGGTATCCACGATCTGCTGGAGCAGGTTCTCCATCACCACCTGGGTACGGGCGCTGTCGAGCGTGCCGATCAGCGGAAGCGCCAGTACCCGCTCCCAGAGCTGCACCACGGGAGTGGAAAGCTCCATCATCTCCTGCTGCTGGCGGAGGATCACTTCCTCGCGTCCCTTCTGATAGACCTCCGTGGTGAACAGCCCGAGCTGGTCCAGGAGCATGGTGCTGCTCCAGATCTCGCCGGCGATCCGCTCGTTATCCCCCCCGAACTCCTTGTTGAAGGCGGAGAAGAGAGGCTGCTTCAGCGAGAAGACGAACATGGCGGTCTCCGACGGCGTGAAGCCCTGCTTTGCGCGGCTGCGCGAGAGGCCCGAGAGGCTGTCGCGCACGCCGGCCCACTCGGCGTTGTTGATATCGCGGCTGGTACCGCCCGAGAGCACGTTGATGAACGCGGTGAGAAATTCCTGCGACTGCTCGCGGAGCTCCCGTTCCTTCAGCGGCGAACGGCGTATCGCGGGAGCCTCCATCTGCTGCCGTATCCATTCGTTGAGTATCATCTCCTCCTGGTTGCGGAGGACCAGCGGCAAGGAGCTTGCAGGCTGTTGAGCGGTCATATACCTTCTCCTGGGAATTAAGTATCGTATAGTTGAATAGTTGAATGTCAGGGATGTGCTGCAAAAATACACTACGGGACGATATCCCCGGGCGTAAACGGCAGCCGGCCGGTGCGCTCTCCGGCCTCTGTACGGCCGGGTGCTGTTCGGTGACGTTCCTGCCGGCAGCGCGCCGTGCGGAGATGGGATCTTCTATCCCGCGGCTATGCGTTCGATCATCTCCTGCAGCGTCCGGAACCCCACCGGCTTGGTAAGGTGCTCGATGAACCCGGCCTCCTTGCTGCGGCGCACATCCTCCTCCATGCCGTAGCCGCTCAGGGCGATGGCAGGCAGTTCCAGCCCCTTCTGCTTGAGCGCCCCCATCAGTTCCAGGCCGCTTCCATCGGGAAGGCCGATATCGCTGATGAGCAGATCGTACTCTCCGGCGAGCGCCTGTTGCAGGCCATCGTTCATGGTAGAGGCCACCGAGACCCGGTAGCCGCGCCGTTCCAGCAGCACCTTCATCACCTTGCTGGTATCCTCGTGGTCGTCCACCAGAAGGATATTGAATCCCGGTTGCTGTGCGGTGGCGGTAATCGCCGCCGGTTCCGCCGGTGCGGGCGCCGATGTTTGCAATGTTTTCAATTCCACCATAAATGTTGCCCCTGATCCTTTTCCGCGGCTTGCCGCGGCGATCGTTCCTCCATGCATCTCCGCCAGGGCCTTGCTGATCGCCAGCCCCAGCCCCAGCCCGCCGAACTGCCGGGTGATGCTTCCTCCCCCCTGCTCGAAGGCATCGAAGATATGGGGGAGCGCCTCCGGATCGATGCCGATGCCGGTATCGCTCACCTCCACGGCCAGATATCCTTCGCGCGTGTTGGCCGAGCGGACGGTGATGGTCCCCCCTTCGGGAGTGAATTTGACCGCGTTCTTGATGAGGTTCCAGAATATCTGCTGGAGACGGGCGGAATCGGCCTTCACCTGGTAACTGCCGGCGCCCAGATCGAGCGCCAGATGGAGCTTCTTGGCGGCGATATCGCTCCGGTAGATATCGGCCACGTTTCCCAGCAGAGCATGCGCATCCACCGCATCGAGATTCAGCCGCAGCTTCCCTTTTTCGATCCGCGTCAGATCAAGCAGATCGTCTATCAGGCGTGCTTCCAGCTCGATGTTCCGGTGGATGATCTCCACCAGGGGGCGTATCTCTTCGGGAAGGTCCTCATCCTTCAGGACCTGGGTAAGGGTCAGTACCGGGGTAAGCGGGGTGCGAAGTTCATGGCTGAGCACCGCCAGAAACTGGTCTTTCGCCTGGCTTGCCGCCTCGGCGGCCTCCTTGGCGCGTTTCAGTTCGGTCTCGGCCTGAAGCCTGTCGGTGATATCGATGCAGGACCCAATATAACCCGTAAACAGGTCACCGGACGCAACTCTGGGAACCCCGGTGGTAAGAAGCCAGCGATAGGCGCCATCGGCGCGGCGCATGCGCAGCTCCATCCGGAAGGGGGGATGATCCGGGGCGGTGAGCAGTTCGCCGAAGCGCCGGGCGTCCTCCGGGTGGATCGCTTCCAGCCATCCGGAGGATGATTCCTGCTGCTGGGTGTGGCCGGTGAAATCCAGCCAGGCGCGGTTGACATAGGAGCAGAGGCCGCCGCTATCGGCCACCCAGATCAGCACCGGGGCGCTGTCGGCCATGGTGCGGAACCGTTCCTCGCTCTCGCGCACCGCCAGCTCGGCCTCGCGGCGTCCTGAGACATCCTCCAGCATCAGCACCACCTCGCGCACCGAGGAGGTATCGTCCAGCACCGGATAGATCGCCGCGCTCACCCATCGTGCGCGTCCGGAACGGCCGTAGCTGGGGGGATCGTAGAGCATCTGCGGTATCATCACCATCTCGCCGGCGAACGCCCGTTCCACATAGGGCATCAGCCCTGTCCGCTCCAGCATGGAGTCGCGCAGGATGTTGTAGCCGGCCAGCCGCCCCCGGTCCAGCAGCCAGAGGTCCTCCCAGGCGCGGTTGGCCTGGATCAGATAGCCGTCGGGGGAGAAGATCTGGGTGCTGAGCGGGGACTGCTCGATCATGGTGCGGAACCGTGTCTCGGATACCCGCATCTCGCGGTCGGTTCTGGTGCGCACGGCAATTTCCTGCTGCGCCTTGCGATACAGCCATGCGTTGTCGATGGCGATGGCGGCGCGGCGCGCCAGATCCTCCGCCAGCGAGAGATCCATCGCATCGAAACGGCGTTCCGGTCCGGAGATCACAAAGGAGATGGTGCCGATCACCCGGTTGCGCACCGGCAGCGGGACGATCATCAGGGAGGCGAATCCGATATCGCGCCAGATCGCAAGCTGTTCGGGGCTCTGCGCGGCGGCGGCCAGGATCTCTCCGGTGACCTCCGGAATCAGGATGGAGGTCCCGGAGAGGATAACGCTCATGATGCCGGAAGCGGGGTTCGTCTCGGTGGGGAATCTCCGCATCAGCTCCTCGGCCAGGGCCACGCGCGCCGGGTCGGCATGGGCGGTTGCCAGATGGTTGATGCCGCCATCCTCCTCCACCATGCTTATCATGCACCAGTCGCTGACGCGGGGCACGGCAAGATCGGCCAGGGCTCCGAGGGTTTCCTCGTAGTCCAGCACTCCGGCCAGCATCTCGCTTGCCTCGGCCAGGAACTGCATGCGTTGCTCGGCGAGCTTCTGGGGGGTGATATCGCGGAAGATATTGACGGCGAACCGCACCCGCCCCTCATCGCCGAAGATGGGGCCGGCCTTCAGTATCGCCCAGCGTTCCTCCCCATCGGGGAAAAGCGCGAATCGCACCACCATCTCAGGGCTCTCCTCTCCCATCAGGGCGCGGCGTCCCGGGAAGTCCTCTACCGGAACCGGCCGGCCGGAGGTATCGGTCATCCTCAGGCGCTCCCGTATCTCCGGGACGGGGGTGCGTATCAGTTCTTCGGCGGAGGAGAACCCGGTCATACGGGCGGCGGCATCGTTGGCGTAGAGCACGCGGCCGGTGGCATCCTGGACGGTGATGGCATCGCTGATCCCCTGGAGGATCACGGCAAGATCGTCGTTCACGCCACGGAGTTCCTCCCGGCCGGCGTCATCCGTGGCGGAGCGGAGCCCGGCCAGGGCCTGGCGCAGGTCACAGGTGCTCCCCGGCGGCATCACCACGCACTCGCAGCCGGCGGGCTCCGGAACCCCTGCCAGCAGGAGGGGGAGGGAGGGGGCGTGCGCTCGCAGCGCGGCGATATCGCCGGCGGTGATCGCCGCCTCCGGACCTATCAGCAGGGCGATCGGAGCGAGCGGTCCCAGCAGGGAGATCGCCTCCGTGGCTTCGGCGGCAGTGCGGAGTTCAAGCCCCGCCTCCGCGGCATAGCCGGTTATCCGTTCGGTTGTCTCGTTTCGTGCCGCAGGTCCGGTAATGAGAAGGACGATAGGGTTGAACATCCGATTCCAGAGCAACATGATGGCCGATTCGCCACAATAAATGCGGGCCCGCACGGTCTGAAAGACCGTCCAGTTGGTATCGCATGCTCCTCCCGCAGTCCTGTCGGGTATGGCTGGGTATGGCCGGACCTGTACAACTGGCTCGCGTACCGGGGGGAGCGGATAGACCTGGAGGGGAGGGAGAATTAGTTATACGATATACGTGCTTCCAACAACATGCGGATGAGCCGGGCTCCGTTCCGCCGGCCGGGCGCTGGTCCCTGCTCCCTGGCCCCTCGTATGGGGCTCGAATCCTGGAGAAGAGACCCGCCTGCCATTGATTCCGATGGAATTCTTCGCTACGACCGCCGTTTCATGCAACGGCAATGTAGCGGGCAATCGTGTGCAAAAATCCTGCCAATGGTGAGCTCGCTTCCATGTTGCCCTCTTCTTCCCCCAAATCTCCCGGAAATGGAGAAAGGCGGGGAGAACCGGCGGGAGATGATTCCGGAATCCCGGATACGAGCCTCTCAGAATGAACGGAGCTCGGGCAGAGCGGGCGATGGTTCCGCAACGGATGATGGCTCTCCGTGCTCTTTTCGGCGCCCTCCGTTGATCTCAAATCGAAAATCTCCCCTCGCGCGGGCGCGCCGTATTTGTCCCCCAGTGCTGCACGCTCTAACTTTGCATGATATAGAAGTCTTTTCCGTGCCGGCGGCCTGCCGTTCCGGAGAATGCCGGGGCCGCCTCCCCGCAGGAGGCCGGGTGCAGTTCACGCCAGGAGATCTCCCATGCTCGACTTCCTTTTCGACAATCCGTTTCTCCTCGTCATCCTCCTGTTCTGGCTCTTCAGCGCGATTTTCGGCAAGAAGAAGCAGAAAGCGGGGGAGAAGGGGACGGCTGTGGCCGAGCCGAAACCGGGCCGCAAGGGTGGGTCCCGCAAGGAACGGTATCGCGAGCTGATGGAGCAGCTGGAGGGGCAGTTCAATACCGGAGCTGCGGCCACTTCCGGGGCGACGGTTGTTGCGGAGCCGGTGGCGGTTCCTCCCCCCGTGGCCGTGCCGGCGCCTGCGGCGTCCGATCCGTATGCGTTCCACACTGCCTCCGGGCTGGAGTCGCGTCCGGGGCCGGCCGCGTCCGAATCGCTCGATTACGATCTCTCCTCCACCGACTACGATACCCGTCTGGAACGGGGGAGCTACGAGTACCGCTCCCCGATCAACGAACCGGAGGAGCAGGAGTATCACCTGGCCGGGTTCCGGGAGTTCCAGGCCGCCCATGGTCTCACCGAGAAGGATCGCATGGCGGCCGCTGCCGACGAGCCGGCCGCACGGCGCGATCCGGTGCCGGCCATCGCCTCGCTCTTTGCAAGCCCGGAGGAGCTTCGGCGGGCGTTTCTTCTTCAGGAAATCTTCGGCAAACCGAAGGGGCTTCGTCCCCCCGGACGCTAGAACGGCATACCCCTGCCGTCCGGATGCCTTCCCTTCACATCAGGGGATGCAAACGGGAACCGGGGCGATCTTCGTCACAATGCATATCGCCGGTACATAGAGAGCTGGATCTTGAATGGATGCTTATTACTTCGATGAGAGCACGGATGCTTCCTCATCCGGTCCGATACGATTCGACTTCAGAACATTTCTCGTCACGGTGGGGCTGGTTGCGATCGGGCTGATCTCGATCTACAGCGCCACGCACGATCCCAACGCGGCGGCCGATGCCGAGGCGTCGGCCACGTTCACCTCGCAGCTTGTGTTCGCCATCGGCGGGCTGGTGGCGATGCTTTCGATAGCGTTCATCCCGGAGCGCTGGGTGCGGCTTGCCCCGTACGGGCTGTACGGCGTGGGCATGGTTCTGCTGGTGCTGGTGCTTATCATCGGCGAGGTGCGGTACGGCCAGAAGAACTGGATCGTGCTGGGGCCGATATCGATACAGCCATCGGAGCTGGCGAAGTTCGGCACCCTGATGATGTCGGCGCTGTTTGTCAGCCGCGAGGGGAAGGATCTGGGCAACTGGCGCGATATCGCCACATTGATGGGGATCATCCTGCTGCCGGTGCCGCTTATCATGCTGGAGCCGGATTTCGGGTCGGCCACGGTGTACTTCGCGATGCTGCTCGGCATCGCGCTCTGGGCGGGGGCGGATCTGTTCCTCCTGTTCGCAATCCTGGCCCCGGCGGCGGTCGGTATCGCCGCCTTGTTCGGCTCCACCCAGCTGTATATCGCGCTGGGCGCGGTGTTCCTGTGCATGCTCCTGTTCCGCCGCTCCATCTGGGTGACGGTGCTCGGGTTCTCGCTCTCGGTGGCCGCCGGGTTCTCCACCGGCTTCGTCTACGAGCATCTGCAGCCGCACCAGCAGAACCGCATCAACACGTTTCTCGATCCGAATCTGGACCCGAAGGGGGCCGGCTATCATGTCATCCAGTCGATGATGGCGGTGGGTTCCGGGGGGCTTACCGGCAAGGGATTTCTTCAGGGAACCCAGACACAGCTCCGCTACATCCCGGAGCAGTGGACCGATTTCATCTTCTGCGTTCCCACAGAGGAGTTCGGGTTCGTGGGGCGGATGCTGGTGCTCGGGTTTCTGGGGGCGCTGATCTGGCTGGCGATCGACACCGCCAGCCACCTGCGGGGGAAGTTCGAATCCACCATCTGTTTCGGCATCGCGGTGATCCTGCTGTATCACACCACCATCAATATCGGCATGGCGATCGGCCTGGTGCCGGTGATGGGCATCCCCCTGCCGTTCCTGTCGAAAGGGGGCTCATCGCTGCTGCTGAATATGTCGATGGTGGGATTGCTCCTGAACTTCTACCGCTTCCGTACCGACGTCCGAAGAGCCTGATGCGGCCAACCGGCATTCCGGCCGGGGGAATGTCCCTCGCGCCGGCGGGCCGATAATCTGTGATGCACCCTGATGCTACTTCTTGCCAAGATATGCGAGGCGATCCTGCCGCTGGCCTATAGCGCGGCCTTCGGCGCCTATGCGCTCGCCTTCTTCCGGGAGGAGGGGAGCTTCCGGCGTCTGCGGCGCCCGGCGGTGGTGCTTGCCCTGCTGATCCATACGGCGCTGATCTACGCCCAGACGATGTATCACGGGCACTGCCTGGTGTATACGCCGTTCGAGATGATGACCCTTATCTCCTTTACGATCACGCTTACCTATCTGATCGTGGAGCTCTCCAGCGGCGAGCGGGGAACCGGCATGTTCTTCATCGGCCTTGCGCTGCTGTTGCAGACCATCTCCACGATGTTCTCCCCGGCGATAGCCGATGCCGGCGCCGATCCGGTGCTGCTGAACGACAAGGTGGGGCTGCATATCAGCGCGGCGCTGATCGGGTATACCGGCTTCGCCATCTCGGCGGTCTATGGCGCCCTGTATCTGATGCTCTACCACCAGATCAAATCGAATCGCTTCGGCACCTTCTACCAGCGGCTGCCAAGCCTGCAGCTTCTGGAGCGGATGAGCGAAAAATCGTCCATGGTGGGGCTGGTGTTCCTTACCGCCTCCATCGCCATCGGCGTGTTCGTGCTTCCGGGGGTGATGCCGGGCTTCCATTACGGCGATCCGAAACTGATCGCCACCATCGCCGTCTGGGGCATCTATGTAGGGGCGCTCCTGGCGAAATACCTTGTCAGGCTTGATGGGAGGAAAGTTGTCATACTGTCGCTGGTCGGGTTCTTCGGAACCATCCTTTCGATGACGCTCATCAATCTTGTTCTGACCGGATTCCACAAGTTTCAGTAGTGATGAATATCTACGCCGTCGGCACTTCCCATAAGCACTCGCCGCTCTCGCTGCGGGAGCGGCTCGTCTTCAGCGAAGACGAGGTGGGGGCGGCGTTGGTAGACCTGAAGAACGCTCTGGCCGAGGAGGCCGCCATCATCTCCACCTGCAACCGGACGGAGATCTACGTGGTACCGAAGGAGGAGCTGTTCAATGCCGACCGCCTGCGCGAGTGGATCTGCCGCTGGAAAGGGGTGGATGTGCCCAAGGGGCAGCTCTTCGCCCTGCATTCCTCCGGCGCCGCCCGGCATCTGTTCGAGGTGGCCTCCGGGATCGATTCCCAGGTGATCGGCGATATCCAGATCATCGGCCAGGTGCGCTCGGCCTACCAGAACGCCAGGGGGCACCAGGCCGCCGGGAAGCTGCTGAACCGTCTGTTCTCCTCGGCGCTGCACGCGGGCAAACGGGTGAAATCGGAGACCGATCTGTTCGCCGGCGCCGTCTCCATCAGCTATGTGGCCGTGGAGCTGGCAAAGAAGATCTTCCACCCGATCGCCTCCAAGCGCACCCTGGTGATAGGGGCGGGGGAAACCGGCGAGCTGGCCGCGCGCAACCTGTACGACCAGAAGGTGCGCGATATCACCATCACCAACCGGACCGAATCGCGCGGGCACGAGCTGCTGGGGCGTCTCGGCTTCGGGGTCTGGATGCCGTTCGAGGAGCTTCGCGAGAGGCTCCATCAGTTCGATATCGTGATCGTCTCCACCGGCGCGCGCAATTATCTTATCAGCTACGACGATGCCCGCGCCGCCTCCGGCCGCCGCGACGGTGAGCCGCAGCTGATCGTCGATATCTCGGTGCCGAGAAACGTGGACCCCAGAATCAACACCCTGTCGTCGGTCTTCTGCAAGGATCTGGGCGATCTGATGAGCGTCGTGGAATCGAATGTGGAGCGCCGCCAGGCCGAACTGCCGCGCGCGGAGATCATCATCGCCGACGAGCTTGCGAAGTTCTCCGCCTGGTGCAGCCTTCTGCCGGTGACCCCGGTGGTGGCGGAACTGAAGCGCTGGGGGGAGGAGGTGGCCCGCACGGAGCTTGAGAAGAACCGCCACCGGTTCAGCCAGGACGATTACGAGCATATCGAGAAGCTGGTGGGGAGCGTGGTGCGCAAGATCATCGGCACGCCGATGTCCCATCTTCTCGATGCCCACGCCGATGCCGAACGCACGCTGCTGAAGGCGGAGTTCGTGCGCACCCTCTTCAATCTCAACCGGGAGCAGGAGGAGAGCCTGGAGGATACATCCTTTCCGGCGGAGGGAAGCCCCGCGGCAGGGAACGCCCCTGGTGGAGCCAATGGCAACGGTATGAACGGCAACGGCGCAAATGGCAATCCCGCAAATGGCAACTCTGCCAACGGCAGCGGCACGAACGGCGCCCAGACCCACGGCCGCGCCCAGGAAACCAGAGAGAGGATAAAGGCTGGACCGAATGGATGAATTTGTGATCGCCACGCGAAGCAGCGCGCTTGCGCTGTGGCAGGCCCACGCGGTGGAGCGGATGCTCCGCGAGCGGTTTCCGGATCTGCCGGTACGGCTGGAGACGATGAGCACCGTGGGGGATAGAGTGCTGGACAGCCCGCTGAGCCAGATCGGCGACAAGGGGCTCTTCACCCAGGAACTGGAGGCCGCACTGCACGAGGGGCGGGCTCATATCGCCGTGCACTCGCTGAAGGATATGCAGACCCGTCTTCCCGACGGCCTTCTGCTGGCCGCGGTGACCGAGCGTCACCGGCCGGAGGATGCGCTGGTGGCCCCGGCCGGCAGCACGTTGGAGAACCTGCGCACGGGGGCCACGGTGGCAACCGGGTCGCTCCGCCGCACCGCCCAGCTGCTCCGCCTGCGTCCCGATCTGAACGTGGTGGATGTGCGGGGGAACGTGGGCACCCGCCTGAAAAAGTATCATGAGAACGGGTGGGATGGGATGATTCTGGCGGTGGCGGGGCTGGAGCGCCTGGGGCATGATGCCGAGATAGCCCAGGTGATCCCGGCCGATATGATGATTCCCGCCGTGGGGCAGGGGGCGCTCGGCATCGAGGCGCACGCCGGTGCGGCCGGGGTGCTGGAGATGCTCCGCCAGATCGAACACGCCCCCACCCGTCTCTGCACCGACGCCGAGCGCGCGCTGCTGCGCCACCTGGAAGGGGGATGCCAGGTGCCGATCGGCGCGCATGCGCGGCTACAGGGGGATACTCTCCATCTGGATGCGGTGATAGCCGCGGTGGATGGCCGCATGCTGGTCCGCGATTCCATCACCGGTCCCGCCGCCGACGGAGAATCGCTCGGCATCGCGCTGGCCGCCCGCCTGCTGGCCGCTGGCGGCGAGGAGATCCTGCGAGCAGAGAGGGGTGACGATATTTAGATTTTCGATTGGCGGAGAGAGAGGGGAGTGACGATTTTCGATTTGCGATTTTAGATATTCGATTGGGGAAAGGAAAGGGATTTTCGATTTTCGATTTTGGATTTTCGATTGGGGAACGAGAGGGGGGGCGATTTTGGATTTTTGGTTGGGGGTGAAACGTTGGGTTGCGGGGCTCGGACTCCTGAAGCGGATTGCACATCGGTGGCCCGCTATCGTAGCTGGTATTGCCAACCGCGTCACTGATGGCCCCCGGAGGGGGCACCCCTTTGTAGAAAGGGGGAACAACGGATCTTGATCCGGAATCTCCGGAGGAGCGGCCCGTTCTTCCAGGAGTGCAACGATCAACTCATCTGAAATACTCTCCGGGAACGAAGCTCCAAGACCTGCTCCCAGCCACCGGCCGAGTAACTACCGGTCCCTTCTCCCCCCGATCAAACATCTCTTTACTCCTCCCCCAATCGAAAATCCAAAATCGCAAATCGAGAAGCCCCAATCCCCTCTCGTTCCCCTAATCGAAAATCTAAAATCGGAAATCGAAAATCCCTCCCCTCTCCCCAATCGAAAATCTAAAATCGCAAATCGAAAATCCCCCATGGCTTCTATCATACTCACACGCTCGGCCGAGGACAACAGGGAGATCGCCCCGCTGTTCGGGCGGCGCGGCGATACCGTCTACTCGGTGCCGCTGATAGAGCTGCGGCCGCTGCCGAAGGATATGTGCGGGATACGCTCGGTGCGGCGCCTGGCCGGCGGGGAGCCGGTGCTGCTGACGAGCGCCTATGCGGCCGATCTCTGGCTGGATCTGCGGGAGACCGATTTCCGGGAGCATGCCCCGGAAGGATATTTCCTGGTGGGAGAGGAGAGCGCGCGGCTGGTGCGCGATGCCGATCCGGCCGTCCCCGTCAGAGCGGTGGCCGATTCCGGGGAGGAGCTTCTGCGGCTGCGGTTCGGCGGGGTGGAGCGTCTTCTGTATCCGTGCAGCACCGAGCGCCGCGACTCCCTTGTCGATGCCCTGCGGGAGCGGGGGATCGATGTGGTGGAGCTGCCGGTCTATTCCCCGGAGCTTCCCGCCGAGAGCCGGCGTCTTCTGCCGGAGATTCTGGCCGCCGCCGCCCCGCCGGTGCGGATAGCCTTCTTTTCCCCGTCGGCGGTCCGGAACTTCTTTGCCATCGTTCCGGAAATCCCGCGAAACGCTATCTTCGCCGCCATCGGCCGGACAACCGCGAGCGCGCTCCGGGAACGGGGCGTGGGGGAGATCATCCTCCCGGAACGCCCCACCAGCGAAAGCCTCGCCGATGCTCTGGCCGCACAGGGCGATCGTGCTGCGTAAGGGATGAGCCCCGGCTCATGAAAACTTCCGTTGCGAATCATTCGCCGCTACTCTTATAACTTCCAGCATGAACGATCAGCAGCAATCGCTCCTCTTGCGAGCACTTCGCGGCGAGCCTACCGAGCGCCGTCCGGTATGGATGATGCGCCAGGCGGGACGCTACCTCCCGGAATACCGCGCCGTCAGGGCCACTACCGATTTTCTCGGGCTCTGCAAAACTCCCGATCTGGCAGCCGAGGTCACCGTGCAGCCGGTGGATCTGGTGGGGGTTGATGCGGCCATCATCTTCAGCGATATCCTGGTTGTGCCGGAGGCGATGGGGATGGAGCTGATCGTGGAGGAGGGAAAGGGGGGACCCCGTTTTCCCGATCCCATCCGCTCGGCCGAGAGAGTGGGCGGGTTGCGCCGCGGCGTGACCGGGGAACTCCGGTATGTGTTCGATGCCATCGCCGAAACCAAGCGGCGTCTGGCCGGACGGGTGCCGGTGATAGGCTTTGCCGGTGCCCCGCTCACCCTGGCCGCCTATATGATCGAGGGGCAGGGCTCCAAGACCTTCGATACCCTGAAGACCTTTCTCTACGCCCAGCCGAAAGCCGCTCACGAGCTGTTTGCGGCGCTGGCCGAGGAGCTTACCGGATATCTTCTGGGGCAGATAGCGGCCGGCGCGAACATGCTCCAGTTGTTCGATACCTGGGCCGGCGTGCTCCCGGAGGCGGAGTACCAGGAGTTCGGGCTGCGCCACGCCTCCACCGTGCTCCGGAACGTCAGAGATGCTGCGCCGGATGTTCCTTTTCTCTATTTTCCGAAAGGCGTCCGGAGCTACGAAGGATTCTCCGAGACCGGCGCCACCGGCTTCGGTATCGACTGGCAGACCGATCTTGCGCGTGCGGTGCGCGAGCTGCCGGAGCGCTTCAGCCTCCAGGGCAATCTCGATCCCGCGCTCCTGATGACCTCTCCGGAACAGATCCGGGAGCGCACGCTCGCCATGATGGCGAAGGTGCCGGCCTCCCGCTCCTATGTCGTCAACCTCGGCCATGGCATCCTTCCTACAACCCCCGTGGAACATGCCCGCGCCTTTATCGAGGCGGCCAAGAGCGTTTCGCTCGCATAAGCATTCCTTTGCACGCAGCCCGGTGCCGCATGCCCGCGACCGCATGCGGCACCCTAGTGGCAGCAGGCCGATGGCAGCAGGCCGATGGCGGCAGGCCGATGGCGGCAGGCCATCGCGCCGGGAGCCGTCCGATTGGCGGAGGCTCCCCATTCCGAACGATCCGATACCTCCCTCTCGTCGGATCATCGGGAGGTATCATCGACCTTACACCCGTACCGTTCCGATAAACCTGTAACCGAGGAGCGCCCGTGAGTCCATGGTGGTGGATAGGATTCAACGCACTTGTCATTCTGCTGCTGGTGGTGGACCTGGGAGTCTTTCACCGCCATGCCCATGAAGTAAAACCGAAGGAGGCGACGATATGGAGCATCGTCTGGATTTCGCTCGCCCTCCTGTTCAATCTGTTCGTCTATTTCGAGCTTGGGCCGGCCGCGGCAACGGAGTTTCTGACCGGTTATCTGATCGAGAAGTCGCTATCGGTCGATAACCTCTTCGTCTTCGTCCTGATCTTCAGTTATTTCAAGGTTCCCGCCCAGTATCAGCATCGCATCCTCTTCTGGGGGATCATCGGCGCGCTTATCATGCGCGCCTCGCTGATATTGATAGGGGCCTATCTGCTGGAGCAATTCTCCTGGATCATGTATCTGTTCGGCGCATTCCTGATCTATACCGGCATCAGGATGGCGCTGGAGAAGGAGACGACCGTGGAGATCGAAGCCAATCCCCTCATCAAGCTGCTGCGGCGCTGGTTCCCGGTCACCAATACCTATCACGGTCAGAAGTTCCTGATCCGCGATGCCGGAAAGATCGTGATGACCCCGATGATGGTGGTGCTGGTGCTGATCGAGAGCACCGATCTTGTGTTCGCGCTCGATTCCATCCCGGCGATCTTCGCGGTGACCAAGAACTCGTTCATCGTCTATACCTCCAACATCTTCGCCATCCTCGGCCTTCGCTCCCTGTACTTCCTGCTGGCGAGCGTCATCAACAAGTTCCATTACCTGAAGTACGGTCTCGCCATCGTTCTGACGTTCATCGGCGTGAAGATGACCATCGCCAACTTCTATCACCTCGATACGATGATATCGCTGGGGGTGGTGGTGCTGGTGCTGGCCGGGTCGGTAATCGCATCGCTGATCTGGCCGCAGCAGGTGGAGGAGCATCCGCTGGTGACGCATGATCCGCTGCATCCGGTTGATACCGACCCTCCGATTCCTCCTGGGAAGGGGGATGACGCCCGGAGGTAGCCGGGAGGAAGTTCATTCATGATCGCGAAGGCGCGGGGAGGCATCGTTCTCTCCGCGCCTTTCTGCGTACCGGCCATGCTATCGGATGGAGATGCGGCCGGAAGATGGTTTTGCCGTATGTTCGCGGCCATATCGGGAGCAACGTCTCACAGTATTCATCGAGGACAGCATGACGCATCGTATCGGGAAGGGAGTTCCGGCTCCCCGCGGATCGCGGGGTATTCTCATGGCATCGTACCTGCTGGCGGCGCTGGCGCTACTGGCGGCGATTCCCTTTGCCGGTTGCGGCGGGGAGGAGCCGAGCGAGGCGGAGCTGAAGTCGATAGCTCCCTATGCCGGCAACTGGGAAGGGGAGGATGGAACCACCATATCGATCCGCAAGGACGGCACCGGCAACTTCGAGTCCGATGGGGCAAGCGTCACCGGCGGCAGGGCGGTCGTGGACGAGAGCAAAAAGACGCTGAAGATCAGTGGTCTGCTCGGCATCAGCGGCACCTGGAAGATCGACGAGCCGCCGCATGCCGCCCCGGGCGGGGGAACCGAGATGAGGCTGGACAGCATGATCTACCGCCGCGTGGCCGGGTTCAGCGCCGGGGACGCCGCCACCGGCACCGGGAGCGTTCCGGCCGCTGCGGAACTGAAGCCGATCGTGACCGCCACCCTGCTCGATCTGAACAACGCCATCACCTCCGGGGATTTCGCTCCCTTCTATGCCACCATCTCGCGTACCTGGCAGGCGCAGACCACCCCGGAAAAGCTTCGCGAAGCCTTCCAGGATTTCTCTTCCAAGAAGGTCGATTACCGCGGCATCGCCGGACACGAGCCGGTATTCGAGCCCGCCCCGGCGCTCGATGAGAACAACCTGCTCGTCGCGAACGGCTATTACGTGGTAGGCCCCAACCACCTCGATTTCGCCCTCAAGTATATCTGGGAGGACTCGCAGTGGCGCCCGTTCGCAACGAATGTGAATTTCAGGATCGAGGGGAAGTAGGGGGGGAGTGGTTTATAGTCCGCCGCCTGCGGTAGCTGCAGGTAGTAGTGAAGTACCTGCGGATAGGTTCTCAGAGATGTGTGGTCGCGGAGTTTGACTCCCCGGCCTCTCGGAAGTCTATCACGGGCGGAGTTTCACTCCGCCCGAACGGCCAATGACAACTCAGAGAATGTATCCGGAAGAGCTGAGCTTGTAGAGCTTGCTTCCCGGCAGGAGCGGGAGTGTTGGGACGGCATTGGCGGATAGTGCCTAGCAGCACAGAGAGAGAAGAGCGGCGCACGCCATTCTTCTCTCTCCCGGATTCACCCACTCTCCTTACTCCTCCCCGTGATACATCTGCCGCATCCACTCCACGAACTCGCTATCCTGCATCTCGGAGCGGCGGCGGATGATGCTTGTGGAATCGACCCCGATCGGCAGGCGAACGAACTGGAGCCGGCTTTTCACGGCGTCCATGATCCCCTCGATCACCTCGCGGGCATCCTGGCGGTAGGGGAAGAGCTTCTCCCGCGCGGCGCCCTTCCAGCGCTCGCGCAGAACGGCGTAGGGGGAATCCGGATTGCTCTCGGCCGCCCCGGAGCGGGATGAGCGGGAGGAGAAATCGGTCTCGTAGGAACCCGGCTCCATGACGATCACCCGAATGCCGAAGCTCGATGCCTCCAGGTACAGCGATTCGCTCAGCGCCTCCACAGCCCACTTGCTCGCCTGATAGAAGCCGCCTCGTGGCGTTGCGATGCGTCCGGAGATGCTGGAAAGGTTGATGATGGTTCCGCTGCGGCGCTCCCGCATATGCGGCAGCACCCCCTGGGTTACCCCTATCAGGCCGAAGACATTCGTATCGAACATCTTGCGCACCTCCTCCAGCTCCGCCTCCTCCTGCGTTGCGAAATAGCCGTAGCCGGCATTGTTGACCAGGATATCGATGCCGCCGAAGGTCTCGATCGCCTGCGCGGTCACGTTCCGGATGGCCTCCGGATCGCAGACATCGAGTGCCAGCCGGAGCACCCGCGATTCGTCGGAGCGCCCGAAATCGTACAGCGCCTGCACGGAGCGGGCGGTTGCAACTACCTTGTCGCCATCGGCGAACGCACGCTCGGCCAGCAGCCTCCCGAACCCGGTGGAGCAGCCAGTTATCAGCCAGACTCGGCTCACGTTGTTTCTCCCGGTACTTGGGGCTTCCAGCGGAATGCGCCGGCAGGGGATGCCGATATGATGCCCCCTGCCACGATAGCGAACGCCCGGCGGACAGGCCCGGCCGGGGGATGCCGCCATGCGGATCTGCGCTCCATCGGAAGCCATGATGAGTGAAGCCGAAAATATAGTCCCGCCGGTGGGAACGAGGAAATCCGGAGGGTATCAAAGGATGGGATGAGGAGAATTCATTCTGGATGAAGCGGCGCTACCGGAGGGGGCCGTTTCATTCGTCTGCTACGGAAGCGCCTCCGGATCGCCCCTGGGAGGCGGATGCCGGGCCTTCTCTCCCCTGCAACAATTCATCCCCTCGATTGTAGTTTCTCGGGCGCCGGGATGAGATGCGGGCCCATGCCCCCGGAAACCGGGCTAAGCCGTAGATTGCCCCCGCCGATGATCGCCGGGAGCGGGACGAGCGTTCCGGCCGGCGGGGAGGGGTGAATGCCCGGGAGCGATTCCTCCGGCATCATAGTTGCGCCCCTATCGGCCGCCCCGTGCAGGGAACTTCGCCGTCCCCCACTGGCGCCGTTTCAGGATGCGCCCAACACGGACCCACGGAAGATCCAACCAATGCTTAAGGATATATGATGAAGAATACGGATACGAACGCCGGACAACGGCCGCCGGCATCGGCCGGCCTTCGCCGGTGGCGTGCGGCGTCGGGGCCCTTGCGCTGGCAGGTCTGGACCGTACTTGCGCTTGTCGGGCTTGCTGCCATCCCGGTCTCGCTTCAGGCCCAGTATTTCGGACGGAACAAGGCGCAGTACGAGGAATTCGATTTCCGGGTGTTGAAGACCGAGCATTTCGATATCCATTTCTATCCCGAGGAGGAGCAGGCCGTGCGCGATGCGGCACGCATGGCCGAGCGCTGGTATACCCGCCTCTCCCGGCTGTTCGGCCACCAGATCGGCCGCCGCACCCCGATGATCCTCTACGCCAACCAGGGCGATTTCCAGCAGACCAATGTGATCGGCGATCTTATCAGCGAAGGAACCGGCGGTTTCACCGAGCCCCTCAAGGATCGCGTGGTGCTTCCGCTGACCGGCAACTACCAGGGAAACGATCATGTGATCGGCCATGAGCTGGTGCACTCCTTCCAGTACGATATCGCCGCCTCCACCAGCATCGGCTCCGGCACTACCGCCGGCGGCGGCAGCAGCTCCGGCCTGGATGCGATGGCACAGCTCCCTCTCTGGTTCATCGAGGGAATGGCCGAATATCTCTCCATCGGCAGGGATGACCCCAACACCGCCACCTGGATGCGGGAGGTGGTGCTGAACGACCGCGTTCCATCGATCGACGACGTTACCAGCGACATGCGCTATTTCCCCTACCGCTACGGCCAGGCCATCTGGGCGTATATCGCAGGACGCTGGGGGGATGATATCGTCCCCCGACTCTACCGGGCCGGCCTGCAGAGCGGGTTCGAGCCGGGCGTGCAGCGCATCCTCGGCATCAGCGTCGATTCCCTTTCCAACGACTGGGTTGCCTCGCTGAAGGCCGCCTACGCCCCGGTGCTGGCCGGGCGCACAAGCCCCGCAACGCTTGGCGAGCGGGTGCTGGCGGAGGATATCGATGCAGGCGATATGAACATCTCCCCGGCCATCAGCCCCGATGGCCGCTACGTGGCATTTCTCTCCTCGCGCGATATCTTCACAACCGATCTCTTTCTTGCCGATGCCCGTACCGGCGAGGTGCTGGACCGGCTTCTGAGCGCCGATGCCAACCCGCATCTGGATGCTCTGCGCTTTATCAGCTCGGCTGGCTCCTGGTCGCCGGACGGACGGCGGTTCGCTACGGTGGTCTATTCCGAGGGGAACGACGAGCTTGCGATCATCGATGTGGCATCGCGCGATATCGTCCAGCAGATCCCGGTCCCCGGCGTGGGGGCCATCAGCAACCCGAGCTGGTCGCCGGACGGGGCGCAGGTGATCTTCTCCGGCTCGCGCGGGGGCATCAGCGATCTGTATGTGATGGAACTCTCCTCGCGCCGGGTGCAGCAGCTCACCAGCGATCGCTACGGCGATATGCAGCCGGTCTACTCGCCGGATGGCAAGACGATAGCCTTTGCGAGCGATCGCGGCAACGGCACCAGTTTCGATAATCTGACCTACGCGCCCATGGGGATCTCCCTGTACGATATGGCGAGCGGCAAGGTCACCAACCTTCCTCTGTTCGGCTCCGGGCGGGCGATCAACCCGCAGTACTCGCCGGACGGCAACTACATCTATTTCATCTCCGACCAGGACGGGTTCAGCGATGTCTACCGCTATGGTGTGAAGGGGGGTGATCTGCACCGGGTGACGGAGGTTGCCACCGGTGTTGCCGGCATCACCGAGCTTTCCCCGGCCATCACCGTGGCGCGCGACAACGGGCGGCTGATGTTCTCCGTGTTCGATCGCGGCAGCTATACCATTCATGCTCTGGAGGCGGATGCATCGCGGGGAACCGCGGTTGCCAACGCCGACAACAGCACATCGGTCGCGGGCATACTTCCGCCGGTCGAGGCGCGCGGGCGGGTTAGCGAGTATATGGCCGATGCCACCACCGGGCTCCCCTCCGAAGCCGGGTTCGATACGGTGGCCTACACGCCGTCGCTGAAGCTCGATTACCTCGGCGTCCCGATGCTGGGGGTCTCCTTCGGCGGGTACGGTACCGGGTTCGCCGGGGCCGTGGCCGGTTATTTCAGCGATATGCTGGGCTATCATCAGCTGGGCGTGACGCTTCAGATGAACGGAGGGCTGGAGGATATCGGCGGTGAGGCGATGTACATCTACAACCGTGGCCGCTGGGGCTGGGGTGTGGGAGTGGCGCATATCCCCTATGTTGCCACCGCTGCGGCCACCGGAAGCACCACCATCGAGATCGACGGGCAGCCGGTGGAGGCTCCCTACATCGACCAGTATTTCGAGCGGATCTTCGTTGACCGCCTTCAGCTTATCGGCCAGTATCCCTTCTCCACCACGCGCCGCTTCGAGATCACTACCGGCTATACCCGGCAGTCGTACTCGCGCGATGTGTTCCGGCAGTACGTCATCAACGGACTGGTAGCCAAGGAGGAGGAGTTCGAGCTGGAGTCCCCGGACGCGCTGAACCTGTTACAGGCATCCACCGCGTTCGTGGGGGATAATTCCTACTTCGGGTTCACCTCGCCGGTGGCCGGCGAGCGGTTCCGCGCGGAGATCGGCGGCACTGCCGGCTCGCTCCGGTTTGCCACGCTGCTTCTGGACTACCGCAGATATTTCTTCGCCAATCCGGTTACCTTCGCCGTGCGCGGCCTGCATTACGGCCGCTACGGCAACGACGGCGAGAGCGAGCAGCTTTCGCAGCTGTTCATCGGGTACGAGGATTTCGTGCGCGGCTACAGTCCCGGCTCGTTCGATCTTGCCGAGTGCTCCAACGGCGGCGCCGGCGGGGTCTGCCCGGAGTTCGACCGTCTGCTCGGCAGCCGTCTCGGCCTTGTCAGCGCGGAGGTGCGTGTGCCGCTGTTCGGCACCAGCCAGTTCGGTCTCATCAACTTCCCCTTCCTCCCCACGGAGCTTTCGGCGTTCGTGGATGGCGGGGTGGCCTGGACAAAGGATCAGAGTCCGGTGTTCGAGTTCAGCCGCACCTCCAGCGAGCGCGTTCCGGTCTTCAGTGCCGGAGTAAGCGCCAGGGTGAACGTGCTCGGCTATGTGGTGGCCGAATTCTTCTATGCCTATCCGTTCCAGCGGCCGGGGAGCGGATGGCAGTTCGGGTTCCAGCTTGCCCCGGGCTGGTAGTGATGTTGCCACGGTTGCATGATGGTACGGGCGCGGCATATCGCGCCCGTACCCGTTTAACGGGGAACTTTCCATTTCCGATTGACGATTTGGGAGAAAGTCCGTAGTCAGTGGTCAGTCGCCGTTGTACAGGACGGGCCGGATCAGCCGGCAGTTCCCTGCAACGGCGGCCAGGGATTTCTGGCAGCGGAGTATGGCCCGCGTGCTGGCAGGGCCGGCTTTTTCCGGAAGAACTACAGCCGCCGCAGGCGGCGTACTAAACACCAAGAACTAAGCTCCAAGAACTTCTCCCTTGAATTTCCCACGGCTTTTCAGAACCATCATTCTCCGCCATCTCCGCTACGAGTGGGGGAAGCTCCTGCTTGCGGTGGCCGGCGTGGCTATCGGCGTGGCGGTGTTCGTTTCGGTGCGTCTGGCAAATACCACGGCGTTCCAGGCATTTACCACATCGCTGGATGTGGTCACCGGCAAGGCGAACCTTCAGGTGATCTCCAACGACGGTCTCGGCTTCGACGAGCGGTTCATCGGGAAGCTGCGCCAGAGCCCTGCGGTGCTTGCGGCCGCGCCGGTGGTGGAGCAGTATGCGCAGGTGGAGGATTCCGCGGCGTTCGCGAGCGCCGGAGGGGGAACGCCGGTGCTCGTCTTCGGGATCGATGTCTTCGCCGAAGGGGCGTTCCGGGCCTATCAGTTCCGGGCCTATCAGTTCCAGCCCTCCGAAACCAGCCGCTCGGGCCTCAGCTTCCTGGCCCAGCGGGATGCGATCATCATCACCGACAAGCTCGCCCGGCAGTACCGGCTCGTACGGGGGGATTCCATCAGGCTGATCGCCGGCGGCAAACGCCACGCCTTCCATATCGTCGATATCATCCGGCCGGAGGGGACCGCCTCGGCGCTGGGCGGAAACTTCGCGCTGCTGGATATCGCATCGGCCCAGGAGGTGTTCGACCGGGTGGGAAAGCTGGACCGGATCGACCTGCTGGTACCCGCCGGCGAGCGCGACCGGATAGCCGAGTATCTCTCCGAGGGAGCCCCGGATGGGACCGTGGTGCAAGCGCCGGAAACGCGCGGCGCGCAGACCGCCCGGATGCTCGATTCGTTCGATCTGAACCTGACCGCCCTGGCCTTTATCGCCCTGTTCGTCTCGATGTTCATCATCTACAACACGATGCTTACCAGCACCCTCAGGCGGCGGCGGGAACTCGGCATCGTACGGGCGCTTGGGGGCACACGGGGGAGCATCGTTTCCCTCTTTCTGGGAGAGGCCTCGCTGATAGGGCTGCTGGGGGTGGCCGTGGGGCTGCCGGTGGGGATAGCGCTGGCGCGGCTGGCGCTGGACCAGGTGACCCGCACCATCACGGCATTATATATCCTGACGGTGGCCGATGAGCTGGTGATCGATCCGATGACCCTTCTGTACGGCGTGGCGATCGGGCTGCTCGCATCGGTGATCTCGGCGCTTCCGGCGGCGATAGAGGCGTCGCGGGCGCACCCCAGAGAGACCTTCTCGGTGCAGAGTTTCGAGAGCAAGATATCGCTGAATCTCCCCAGGATCTTCGCCGGCACCGCGCTGGCGCTGCTGGCCGCCGGCCTTGCCTCCTGGCTGGGGAGCCGCCTGATGAGCCCCACGCTCGGCTTTATAAGCGCCGGGTTCCTGCTGTTCGGCGTGGCGCTTCTGACCCCCGCGTTCATCCGTGGGGCAGGTTCCCTGCTCGGCGGGACCATCAAGCGGATCTTCGGTGTGGAGGGGGAGCTGGCGAACGCCTATCTGCTCGCCTCGATCGGCCGTGCCTCCACCGCCATCGCGGCGCTGATGACCGCCATCGCCATGCTGATCGGGGTTTCGACGATGGTGGATTCCTTTCGCAAGACCGTGGAGTACTGGATGCGGCAGACCATCACCGCCGACCTGTATATGACCGTCTCCTCCAACCGTCTTTCCGCTACTACCCTTACCCCCATCCCGGAGCCGGTGATCCGCTATGTGGATTCGATGCCGGAGCTTCGGGTGGTTGCCACGCTCCGGCGCCTGCGCCTGGGCTACCAGGGAGGGACCATCTTCGCCAGCGGTGCGCGTTTCAACATCGCCGAGAGCGAGGCGCCGCTGGCGTTCAGCGAAGGGGACTGGGACGAGGTGATGGCCGCTCTGGATTCCGGCGGTGCCGCCGTCAGCGAGGGATTTGCGCTCCGCTACGGCAAGGCGCTGGGGGATACCATCGTGCTCGAGACGCCCACCGGCGCGCGCGCGCTGACCGTGGCCGGGGTCTACTACGATTACAGCAGCGATGCCGGCACCGTGATGATGCAGCAGAAGCAGTTCGCCCGGATCTTCGGCGACAGCACCTCCAACAACGTGGCGCTGTACGTGCGCGATACCGCGCTGATAGAGCCGGTCCGGGAGAAGATCGAGCGGCGGTTCGGCAGGGCGTACAGCCTGGTGATCTATTCCAACCGTGCGCTGCGCGATGAGGCTCTGACCGTGTTCGACCAGACCTTCGCCATCACCTATGCCTTGCAACTGGTTGCGGTGGTGGTGGCGGCCATCGGCGTGGCAAATACGCTGGCGGCGCTGGTGGTGGAGCGGAGCCGCGAGATAGGCATCCTGAAGGCGATCGGTGCCACCTCGGCGCAGGTGCGGAAGATGACGCTGGTGCAGGCCGGATTGATCGGCGTTGCCAGCCAGGTGCTGGGTTCCGCGGCCGGTCTGGTGCTGAGCATGATCCTGATCTATGTCATCAACCGGGTTTCGTTCGGCTGGACCATCCAGCTTACGGTCTCGCCGGCGGTTCTGGTATTCTCCGGTGTGCTGGTGGTGGTCACCGCGTTTATCGCGGGGCTTATCCCCGCCAACGCCGCCGCGCGCAAGGAGGTGGCCGATGTGGTGAAGGCGGAGTGAGGGTGAAGGTTGCCGTCCGGCGCCTGCGTCGGGGGGAAGCTTTGGAGTAAGCACCGTTATAGGAATCGAACCGATATATCTTGTGACGGAGTGGCCGCCATGTCGCGATCCGGCTGCGGAGCAATGCAGCGTCGTATCGTGTGATTCTCTGCTCCGGCGCATTCCAAACCTCGCCATGGAATATCCCTATGTAAGCGAAAGCTGTTTGCGCTCCTCTACGGCGCAATCCCGATGTGCAGTACATCGGCTGGCCCACAACCAGGAGATCCGGGGGATCTTCGATGCCGTGCTGGAGTATCTGGTGAAGAATCTCTATCTCTGACCCCTATCTCCGGCGGATTCCAGCCGGTCTGCCGGCCAGGGATAGAGTAGTGGGATGCCATGATGACAACAGGCCCCGCTCGCGTGTGCGATGCGGGGCCTGTTCATAAAGAGTTCCATGGTGTGCCGGCGCCTATCCGGCCAGTTCTCCGGGGGGCACCATTCGTTAGCCTTCGGAAATCGCCATTACCGGCCTCTCCTGCCGCGTCTCTCCCCCCTGGGTTGCCCGCTGCATCCGCTGCGCGCGCATCGAGACGGTACGGAAGCGGGGGACGAAGATGCCGAGGATGTAGGTGCGGCCGATATACCACCAGAAGCTCCGCTCCTTCAAGGAGTCGTCGATCAGATGTTCGATCTTGGCGTGCGCCTCCGGGAGCTTGCTCCAGTGGATGCCGGCGCGCTCGTGATGGATGGTGTGATAGCCGTTGTTGAACAGCAGCGCGTTGAGCATCGGCCCCACGAAATTGCGGGAGTGGTTGTAGCCCGATTCCTCGTCGGCGTGGATATGCTGCATATAGTTGAACAGCAGGATGGCGAAGAGGGCGAACTGCTGCGGGATCAGAATCAGGAAGAGCGCCTTCTGCCAGTCGATGAGCGCTCCCACGGCGATAAACGCCACCAGCGCCCCGTACTGCCCCACTGCCAGCAGGAACTTGGAGCGGTTGGAGCGCTTGAGGGTAGCCAGGTAATCCCTGATCGGCTTCTGCTGATGATAGCTGCTGATGGTGGGGTAGCTCAGAAGAGTGAACAGATTGTTGCTCTCGCTGTGCCGGTAGGTGATCGTATAATCACCCTCCTTGTTGTTCAGGCTGTGATGATTCATGTTGTGCGTGGGAATCCACGCGAACGCCGGAAAACCGTAGAACAGGGTAAGCCAATAGTCGGTAACGGTGTTCAGATTCTTGGAACGCCACATCGGCAGGTGATTGTGGTTGTGGGCCATCACCGCCACGCTCACCGCCATAAACAGGGAGAGGGCATACAATACCGGGTTTATCTCATCCAGGCTCCACTGTACGATCAGCAGAGCGGTGGTTACGGCCATGTAGATGAGGGTCCGGCGGTCAGCGTTGTATCGAAGCATAAGGAAGATTTTTAAGGAAAGATACAGATCGGCGAGGCATCAAACGTTATACGGGGGATCAAAATTGGATATCAATGGAAGATTCCGGCTTCCGGAGGGGAAAACCGGCTTCTCCGGAAGTTACACCTAGTCACCTCCCCCGGATAGCAGCGCCCCCAGAAACAGTG
>JBMDXA010000224.1:0-4640 GCA_048594725.1 Candidatus Kapaibacteriota bacterium | reverse complement strand
TCGTCGGAGGTGGCGGCCTCCTGGCGGGTGGCCTCCATCACCTTCTCGAAGCTTTCGTCGATCGCATCGCGCTGGGCGCTTTCATACAGCAGTCCCGGAATGTCCACCTCCATGGTGACATACATTCCCCCCTGCAGATCCAGACCGAGCTTGATCGGAGAGGCGAGGATATTGCGGAGATCTTCGCGATAGTTCTTGCCATGGATCGAGTCCCACGTAGCAAGCGCGCTATCTCCCTTGAGGGCGGCTGCCTGCCGCGCATTGTCGAGCTGGTAGGCCCTGAATGTCGGCCAGAGTGCGAATCCGCACACGATGAGGACGACAACGATCAACAGCGAACGATAACTTATTGGCTTCACAGAGAGTGCTCCACAGAATACTAGATTCCGCTCACGTAACTGGACTGAAAACGAGGGTTAACTATGGATCTTTCCCAAATGGTCGGTTCGGAAAGGCCGACAATATACGTGGGGCGGTGAGTACGAGTCAATTTCAGAATTACATCGCACCGAAACTGCCGTTTTCACGACAGGGGCCCCCGGCCCCGGCTTCAAGCGACCGGCCGGGACCATATCAACCAACAGTGGGAAGGGATGAGCAGGGCCGTGTAGCAGTGGACCCTGAAGTCTTCGAACCGCCGAACGGAGTCCCCGTAGCGGGGACGGGAGGGGATTCGGCAGCGAAACCAGGGGGAACAGGCCCCCTGGAGCAGTACGGGCGGCGGGCACCTGAAGGGCCTTGAAAGGATATGCCCCGGGGGTGCGCAGCCCTCCTAGACGTGGTTAACCACGATCATATTGGTGCTCGCCTTCTCATCCATCGGGTAGCCGGTGGTGACGATGACGATATCCCCCTCCTCCACGATACCGGCCTCCAGTGCGGCCTGCTTCATGGTGGAAAGCGCATCCTCGGTGGTGTCGGGATGCTGGATGATAAGGGTGTAGATCCCCCGGTACAGGCTCAGCTGCCGGCAGAGAACCTCGTCCTGCGCCATCGCGACGATGGTGACACCCGGACGATGGCGCGACATCACGCGCGCGGTGTTGCCGGTATAGGTAAGGCAGAGGATGGCCCGGGCGTTCACCTGCACCGAAAGCACGCAGGCCGCGGTAGCCACCGCATACTCCGCCTGCTCGGTGATATTGGAGAGCCCCTGCGGACCCCGCACCGCCGGATTGAACGCCACGGCGCTCTCGGTGGAACGGATGATATCGTTCATCATCATCACCGCCTCCACCGGATACGCCCCCACCGATGTCTCCGCCGAGAGCATCACCGCGTCGGTGCCGTCGAAGACGGCGTTGGCGACGTCGGAGGACTCGGCGCGGGTGGGACGGGGGTTGTTGATCATCGACTCCAGCATCTGGGTGGCGGTAATCACCGGCTTGCCCATCTCATTGCAGCGCTTGGTGATGCGCTTCTGCAGCAGGGGCACCTCGTGGCTGGGAAGCTCCACGCCGAGGTCGCCGCGCGCGATCATCACCGCATCGGAGGCGGCGATGATGGCATCCAGCTCCCGGATGGCCTCGATCTTCTCGATCTTGGCGATCACCGGAGTGGATTTCCCCCGCTGGGCGATCAGCTTCTTCAGATCGAGGATATCCTTGGCCGAGCGGACGAACGAGAGGGCCACAAAATCGACCCCCATCTCCAGACCGAACAGGAGATCGCGGCGGTCCTTGGCCGTAAGGGCCGGCTCGCTCACGTTCACCCCCGGCAGGTTCACCCCCTTGTGCTCCTTCAGAAGCCCGCCGTTGATGACGCTGCAGGTGATGTTCTTGCCGCTCTTGGAATCCACCCGGAGGGTGAGCAGGCCATCGTCCAGAAAGATCATATCCCCCGGCTGCACGTCGTCGGCCAGCTTCTTGTAGGCCACCGGAATCCGCTCATCCCCCTCGGCCACCGAGTCGGTGGTGAGGATCACCTTGGCCGACGGGCGGAGCAGCACCGGACCTCCCGGAAGGGCGCCGATACGGATCTTGGGACCCTGGAGATCCTGGATGATGGGGATATGGCGGTTCAGTTCCTTCGCCGCCGCCCGGGTCATGTCGAACAGCTTGCGATGTGTTTCGTGACGCGAGTGGGAGAAATTCAACCGGATGGCATCGGCCCCCGCGATAATCATCTGCTTGATGCGTTCCTGGGTGGCCGTGGCCGGACCCAGCGTGCAGAGGATCTTGGTATGCTGGAGCGACGGGGGAAAGACAACCGGCTGCTGATGCACTTCGAATTGTTCCATAGCTTACAAATATATAAAAGCGCCCGCACGATAGGGCCCATCAATATGATGTATCCCCCCTTCTTTATATCGGGCTCCCGGCCGGCAGAAGGATGGCATGGCCCGCTTCGGGGGATCGGGACTCCCTGCGGGGAGATTCCCTGGCAGCAGAAATCGTTCCGTTAGCGCTCCCGATCGGTGGTGATTGCGCCGGTTTCGATGAAAAAGGAAGGGGCCGGAGAATGCTCTCCGGCCCCTGGTCGTACGGGGAATCATCAGCGGAGGGAAGAAATCGCCCTCCGGGAACTCATCAATCGCAGGTCCGGGAGACCTTCACTGCGATACGGCGGTTCTGCTTGCGGATGGCCTCAAGATCATCCGGGTTCATCTTGCGGGCCTCGGCCGACTTGGGATCGGGCTCGGCGACGGCGTTCTTGCGGCTGCCGTAACCGATCGTCAGATCCACCTTGTTGCCGTCGATGCCACGCTCGATAAGCCACTGCTTGACGCGCGCGGCGCGCATATCGCTCAGCTCCTGGTTGCGCTTCTCGGTTCCCTCGCGCGAGGCATGCCCCTCGATGATGACGCCGAGGCCGGGGCACTGGTTGACGTACGCCAGCAGCTTCGCCAGATTCTCGTCGGTCTCCGGACGGGAGAAGTCGAACTCGTCGGTGTTGACCTTGAAGAAGATATCCGGGAAGTTGGTGATGGTACCAACCTTCGGCGGAGCCGGGCAGCCGGCGCGCTCCGGCACACCCACGATCAGCGGGCAGCGGTCGTCGCCGTCGATCACGGTATCGCCGTCGGTATCCGGGTTCTTCGGATCGGTCTTGACGCGGAGCACCTCCTCGCCATCGGTGAGCTTGTCGTTATCGGTATCGGCCTTCAGAGGATCGGTGGTGTAGGTCTTCACCTCTTCGCCATCCTTCAGGCCGTCGCCATCGCTATCCTCAACCTTGGGGTTGGTCTTGTAGGTGCGCACTTCCTCGCCGTCGTTCAGGCCATCGCCGTCGGTATCGGTGGAGAGAGGATTGGTTGCATAGACCGTGATCTCCTCACCGTCCGGGAGGTTGTCGTTATCGGTATCGGCCTTGGTGGGATCGGTCCGGTGCACGTTCACCTCATCGCCGTCGGTGAGCTTGTCGCCGTCGGTGTCGGGGTTCTTCGGATCGGTCTTGCGGGCGATCTCCTGGCCGTCGTTCAGGCCGTCGTTATCGGTATCGGGGTTGCGCGGATCGGTATCGTGGGTGCGCAGCTCGGCCAGATCGTTCAGGCCGTCGCCGTCGGTATCGGCCTTCAGAGGATCGGTGCGATAGGTGCGCACCTCCTCGAAGTCGGTAAGGCCCTCGCCGTCGGTGTCGGGGTTGCACGGATCGGTACCCAGGCGGCGCTCCTCGCTATCGGTGAGGCCGTCCTTGTCGCAATCGAGCGAGCCGAAGATATAGTAGCTGGCACCCAGGCCGAACAGGGCGAATGCGTCGTTGGAGCTCTCCCCCGGATCGGCGAAATCGTCCAGATAATCGGTCTGGGTCAGGTTGATCTGCCCCTTGGCGTTGAGCGTGAGATCATCGGTCAGATACATCTCCACGCCGGCGCCCAGCGGGATAATCATCTGGGTCTTCTCGTACAGGCCGCGCTGGTTGTTCGGCAGGCCGACGTTCTGCCCCAGGTTGCGGGGCTCGAAGTTCATCATCCCCACGCCGCCGAACACATAGGGAACCAGCTTCTGGTGCGGGGTGATGTTGTAGGAGGCGATCAGCGAGTAGGTATTCACCCGGATGCCGTTCTTCTCCTCGCGGCGGATATCGGTGCCGGGGTAGACGGAGGCATCGAACGGGCCGAAATACTCCGGATGATCGGTGAGATTCTGCTCGTTGACCTTGTAGCGCAGCTGCGAGATGCCGAACGAGCCATGCAGCGAGATGAACGGGATGATATTCCAGCGAAGGAAGATATCCCCCCCCTGCCAGAACTGGTTGTCGGTGAACGATCCCCAGTACTTGCTCAATCCATAATGCGCGCCGAAGGCCACCCGGCCGGCTTCCGACTGCGCCAGAACCCGCGTGCTGGCCGAGGCCATCAACAGCACGATTGCGGCCAGCAGGGGGTACAAACGTAAATGGTGTTTCATGAACTACCTGCGAGATATATGTGCGGAGTTATTCCAACGACCTCTACCATGGCAACAGAGGGGGGTTGGCGCCGGCTTGTGCAATAATTGCGCCACAAGCGAACGCAACCGCACCGATGGAATATCGGGGGGAGGATTATTCGACAGCATTCGGGGATCTCAAATTATCACCGTGCCCGGTGCGGGGGTGTTAGGGTTCGTAACGGAAGAGGCGGGTGGGGGAATTTTCGATTTTAGATTTTCGATTGACGATTTGGGAGAGAGGGGGGATTTTAGATTTTCGATTGCCGA
>JBMDXA010000223.1:0-1008 GCA_048594725.1 Candidatus Kapaibacteriota bacterium | reverse complement strand
GACGCGGAGACGACGGAAACGGCGCTCCTTTTGAAGGAGATCGCCAAGACCCGCTCGGTGGTGGTGGTCGAGCACGACATGGGTTTCATCCGGGATCTCGGCGTGAAGGTGACATGCCTGGCCGAAGGCGCCGTCCTGGCGGAAGGCTCCATCGATTTCGTCAGCGCCGATCCGAAGGTGATCGAGAACTATCTGGGGAGATGAGGGTGTATTCGGTATTTTCGTCGTTGGAATTCGCCGCAGCGATACCCCCCTCTGCCCTGCCGGGCATCTCCCCGCTTGAGGGCAAGGTCAAGCCCCTCTGGAATGCAATCATAGCCACGATCACCTTCTCCCCCGGGGGGAGAAGGTGCCGGCAGGCGGATGAGGGGGAGGTCTGAGGCGGAAATGATTGACATGATCCAATCGTGCCACCCCCTCATCCGGCCCTTCGGGCCACCTTTTCCCCGTGGGGCAGAAGGGAGTGCGGCATCGTCCTGCGGAGATTTGCCATGCTGAACGTCGAAAAAGTCAACCTCCACTATGGCGCGGCGCAAGCGCTGCGCGGGGTATCGCTGACCGCGGAGATGGGCAGGATCACCTGCGTGCTCGGCCGCAACGGCGTGGGAAAGTCGAGCCTGTTGCGCGCCATCACCGGCCAGCATCCGCTTTCGGGCGGCTCCATCGGGTTCAACGACGTCAAGCTCGACGGCATGGCGCCCTATAATCGTGCCAAGCAGGGCGTCGGCTATGTGCCGCAGGGCCGCGAAATCTTTCCGCTGCTGACCGTGAAGGAGAATCTCGAATCCGGCTATGCCCCGTTGAAGCGCTCCGAGCGATTCATCCCCAACGAGATCTTCAGTCTCTTCCCGGTGCTGCACACCATGCTCGGGCGGCGGGGCGGGGATCTGTCCGGCGGCCAGCAACAACAGCTTGCCATCGGCCGGGCGCTGGTGACACGGCCCAAGATCCTCGTTCTCGATGAACCGACGGAGGGCATCCAGCCCTCAATCATCAAGGATATCGGCC
>JBMDXA010000222.1:0-2133 GCA_048594725.1 Candidatus Kapaibacteriota bacterium | reverse complement strand
ATGCACCCCGCAGCCCCGGGCCCATTCCCCCCGATATTTTTTATTCCGGAAATTCTCGATCGCCACTGTAACTCTTCCATTGTTCGAGGGTTCTGTAACCGCATTACGGCTGCGCAGCCCGGCTATGCCTAACAAACGTGGCGGAGATATCGCGTTGGAACAACTCCGTACCTACGTACAACAGAGTATCATGGAGGATCCAGTGAAACGAATGAGTCTACCTCTAGCATGGACGTCTCTCCTGCTTGCCCTTCTCTGCTGCGGACAGGCTGCGGCGTTCGATCCCATACCCGACTGCACCGGCAACGAAGCATGGCTCCCGGTTGGCGCCGGTCTGAACGGCAGCGCAAGCAAGGCACTCGTATATGATGGAGCACTCTATGTGCTCCACCAGACCCCGACCACAGCCGCCCCCGCCGACACCGTCTACCGCATCTCCCGCTGGAACGGTGTCACCTGGGAATCCGTTACCGAGATGATACTCAACGAGCCCGAGCAGAGCCGTGATGCCAGGGAGTCGCTGGTGAAATCCTTCATGGTCTATAACGGGGAATTTTATATCGGCGGATTATTCAAATCCGTTGACGGCATCGCAGGCACAAAAGGGATCGCCAAATGGAACGGCTCATCGTGGTCCCCCCTTGGCACCGGCCTGCAGGGAGTGGATGCGATGGCCGAATACAACGGTGACCTCTACATCAGCGGCATCGCCCCATCCTACGGCGGGAAGATCATCTATGGCGACGGAACCACCTGGGACACTCCGGGAGGCGACGGGCTCGCGGCCGGACGCATTCCCGCGATGGCCGTGTACGATGGCAAGCTCTATGTAGGCGGAAGTTTCGATATCATCAGCGGCAAGAACATCCTCTTCCTGGCAGTCTGGGATGGGTCGGCATGGTCGTCGATGGCGAAGCTCCCGGGAGACTATCGCGACGGCGTCAGCAACTTCACCATTCACGACAACAAGCTCTTCGTCTTCGCGCGAAACATCATCCGCGGAAACGATATCTACCAGTTCGCCTACTGGGATGGAAGCGATTGGAAGGGTCTCTCGGGCTTCATGGGGGGCACGGCGATGATACGGAACGCCGGGTTCCAGAGCTATGGCGATGATCTGTATGTCTATACCATCAACGACAGCCTCTGGTTCCCCACATCCGGGGCGCCGGCTTCGGTGGCACGGTGGAACGGGGAGGACTGGGAGAAGGTCTCCGGGTTCGATATGGAGGTCAGGTTCATGACGGAGTACGAGGGCAACCTCTACGCCGGCGGGGCGTTCACCCGCTCGTGCGGTCCGGACCTGAATCATGTTGCGCTTCTCTGCACCGAGGATGACTGCGCCCGCCTCACCGGCACCATCTACCGCGATGAGGATGCCGACTGCACCAGGGACGCCTCCGAGACAGGGCTTTCCCGGCGCATGGTGGAAATTCTTCCCGGCCCCTTCTATGCAACTACCGATGAGCAGGGAAATTATTCGCAGTATCTGCCGAAGGGAAGCTACACGGTGAATATGGTCCCGCATCTGCACTGGAGCCAGAGCTGCCCGGCAGCGGGCGGCTACGACGTCACGATCACAGCGGCGGGAGAGGAGAAGGGGGGAAATGATTTCTCCAGCACCCCGATACCGGGCATTCAGGATCTTCGCATCACCGGCGCATCCAGCCCGGCACGGCAGGGACGGCAGCTCACCTACGCGATCACCTACGAGAATGTCGGCACCGTACCGATGGATGGCACCGTACGGTTCACGCATGATGCGATCCTCGCCTTCGATTCGGCGCAGGCGCCGGCCACACGCTATTCGCAGGGAGTCGCCGAGTGGGATTTCACCGGGCTGGCGATGGGAGAATCGCGCACGATTCAGGTCTGGACCACCGTGCCGATCGGTACGGGGATAGGAACCACTATCTGCTCGCAGATCCGCATCGTACCGGAGGAAGACAATGTAGCCAGCGATAACGGTGATGAGATCTGCGTTCCGGTGAGCGGATCGTACGATCCCAATGATATCCAGGTCACTCCACTCGGCAGAGAGGGCAACGGCGTCATCACCCCACGCGACTCCGTCCTCACCTACTGGGTACGATTCCAGAACACCGGCAACGATACCGCCTTCAAGGTCGTCGT
>JBMDXA010000221.1:0-7233 GCA_048594725.1 Candidatus Kapaibacteriota bacterium | reverse complement strand
CCCCCGTCAATCTCTTCCCCCCAATCGAAAATCCAAAATCGCAAATCGAAAAGCCCCCTCGCCGCCCCAATCGAAAATCCAAAATCGCAAATCGAAAATCTCCCCCTCTCCCACCTGCTGTCCCGATCGCACCACTTGCTTGCCCGAACCTGCCAGTTGATGATTCCCCGTTGCACGCCCCCTCCCCGGAGCGCAACTTGCCCCGGTAACCGACAGTATGTCGCGAACGGAAACCAACCCTTGTACTCGCGTTCTGCCAGCAATGGCGGCCGTGGAACGGGGATCAGTAGGGGCCGCACTCCCGCGCCGGGGATTGCGGCCCTTCCCTGTTACCGCCCCTCCCGATGAACCTGCCGGACGTTCACCGGACGTTCAAGTGTGTGACGCCCCTATCGCCGAGGCGGTTTGTGAGTTAACTTATGCGGATGTTATCAGAGCCCATGTCCGGGCCGGCAGCTTCGGGCGATGTCGCCGGGAGCCGCTCCGGGGAGTTATCTCCGGCTCCGGACAGGGGCAGATCAGCTCTTCACAAGGCAACAGAGAGTATCCGTGCAATCGTTACTGACAACGCTCACCTCGATCTTCGAGGAGGCCTTCGCGGCGCAGGGACTCGACCGCGCGTTCGGCGAGGTCAACGTCTCGCAGCGCCCCGATCTGGGGCAGTTCCAGTGCAACGGCGCCCTTCCGGCGGCCAAGGCATCCAAGCAGAACCCGCGAGCCATCGCCCAGGCGATCGTCGATGGGCTGAAGGATCGCCCCATCTTCGCCGACCTTTCGCTGGCCGGCCCGGGATTCATCAACATCACTCTGACCGACGAGCATATCGCCGGGTGGATCAACGCCGCCTCGGCCGATAGCCGCCTGGGCTGCGCGGCGGTGGAGAAGCCGCGCACCGTGGTGCTCGATTTCGGCGGGCCGAATGTGGCAAAGGCGATGCATGTGGGGCACCTCCGCTCCTCCATCATCGGCGACAGCCTCCAGCGCCTGTTCCGGTTCGCCGGCGATGCCGTCACCAGCGATATCCATTTCGGCGACTGGGGAACCCAGATGGGGATGCTGATTACCGAGCTGCGCCGCCACCAGCCGGATCTCCCTTATTTCGATCCGGACTTCACCGGCCCCTATCCGGAGACCTCGCCGATCGCCATCGACGATCTGGAGGCCCTGTATCCGCAGGCCTCGGCACGCTGCAAGGGGGACGCCGAGGCCATGGAGGAGGCGCGCATCGCCACGATGGAGCTGCAGCAGGGCCGCCCCGGCTATGTGGCGCTCTGGCGGCATTTCGTGTCGGTCTCGATCGCCGCGCTGAAACGCGACTTCGGCGCGCTCGGCGTGCAGTTCGATCTCTGGCTCGGCGAGAGCGATGCCAACCCGCGCATCCCCGCGATGATCCAGCGGCTGAAGGATGAAGGCTTCGTGGAAACCAGCCAGGGAGCCCAGGTGATCCATCTGCCCCCGCAGGGAGAGCAGAAGGAGGTGCCGCCGCTGATCCTTGTGAAGTCCGATGGCGGCGTGATGTACGGCACCACCGATCTGGCGACGCTGGAGCAGCGCATTCAGGATCTCCATGCCGAGCTGATCGTCTATGTGGTGGATGCCCGCCAGGGAATGCATTTCGACCAGGTGTTCCGCGCCGCGCGGCGCACCGGAATAGCGCCGCCGGAGGTGGAGCTGGAGCATGCCGCGTTCGGCACCATGAACGGCAAGGATGGCAAGCCGTTCAAGACGCGCGCCGGCGGCGTGATGAAGCTGGATGATCTGATCCAGATGGCCCGCGAGCAGGCCGAACTCCGGATGAAGGAGGCGGATATCGCACAGGATTACAGCGAGGAGGAGCGCAGGGAGATAGCGCGCAAGGTGGGAATAGCGGCCATCAAGTATGCCGACCTGATGAACCATCGGACGTCGGACTACATCTTCGAGCTGGAGAAGTTCACCCGCTTCGAAGGGCGCACCGGCGCCTACCTGCTCTATGCGGCGGTGCGTATCAAGTCCATCCTCCGCAAGGCCGCCGAGCGCGGCTTCCATCCCGGCCCCATGCTCCCGCCGGGAGAGCGCGAGCGGGAGCTGATGCTGACGCTGGCGCAGTTGCCGGAGGCGATAGCGCTCACCTACGCCAAGCGGGCGCCGAATTATCTCTGCGATTATATCTATACGCTGGCGCAGGCGTTCAGCCGCTTCTACCAGAACTGCCATATCCTCTCCGAGGAGAACCAGGCCGTGCGCGCCTCGTGGCTGGCGCTGGCCGGGTTCTGCCTGGCGCAGTTCGAGCTGGTGCTGGGGCTGCTGGGAATCGAAATCCCGGAGCGGATGTAGGAAGTTTTCGATGCGCGCGATGTACGATTGCCGGATCGATGGCGATCGCGAACGGGGCGGCTGGTAGCAGCGCCCCGTTTTTTTTCGGCTCCGTGCGAAAACGGCTCTCCCCCGGAACGGTACCGGAGAATTGCCTTTCTCCTGTTTCCCCTTTTTCCCAATCATCGTTTTCCCATGACCCGACACGCGACCCAGTGATCGCATCGCACAGCACGGGGCGATTCGGCGATAGCCCTTCGAGCTGGTAGAATAATCCAGGGATTATCCATATTCAATTCGGAGAACCGATGAAGGCGAACCGCCGACTCTACACGTTCGTGCTGCTCCTGGCGGCACTCTTGCTCTGCCATACCGCCGGGGCCAGGGCCAACAGCTATTATACCGGCAACGGAGCGTGGTTTCCCGCCGGCAGCGGGCTTCCCGGCCCGGCCATGGTATCAACCACGGCGAATGGCTATCTGTATGTGGTACATCAGGCCCGGAACGATCAGGAGAGACCCAATCGCGAGTATCAGATCTCCAGATGGAATGGCTCGGTCTGGCAGATGATGACCTCGTTCCGGATGGAATCCGATCCCTCGCAGCAGCCGATCCTTGGCTTCGAATACCTCAACGGCACATTCTATCTGGCCGGAAGGTTCGGCTCCATCAACAACGACTGGCGGCTCGGATTCCTGGCGAAATGGGATGGGACCAGCTGGTCGGCAGCTCGCGGAAACCTGAGGGAGAATGAATTCGCCGTATCGGCACTGACGATCCATAACGGAGAACTCCACGCGGCGATGTGGATGGGGTGGGACGTCAGGGTCTATAAATACCGTTGCGCCGTCGCGCGATGGGACGGCAGCGACTGGCGTATCGTGGGGCTCGAGATATCCCCCTGGGAGAGAGGCCAGATCCTCACGCTGCAAAGCTGGAACGGTGACCTGTATGCCGGGGGCTACCGGCTCGGAGAGGGAGATCAGAGCAGCGACAAGTGCATGATGCGATGGGACGGCAACACCTGGCAGGCCTGCGACAGGGGACTGGAGAACCGGCGCGAACTCCTGATTACCAACCTCGTCGTCTTCCGGAACCAGCTCTATGCCTCCGGCACGGGACTCCGGCGGGATCGAAGCAGCGCCAGCGGACTTGCCCGGTGGAATGGAACGTCGTGGGAGCCGGATCTCCCCGTCCCCGAATTCATCAGCTACGGCACAACCCCCTTTACCGTGCACAATGACCGGCTCTACATGCTCTCGCGATACAACAGCCATTCAGGGACGGTCGGCGTCAACTATGAACGGATCGGCAGATTCGACGGCACGGCCTGGGAGGAGGTATCGAACACCAACGGGCTCCACGGCTTCCTCGCCAGCTACAACGGCAGCCTGATACTGGGAGGGAATTTCACCGAAGCCGGAGGCGCGTCGCTTGCCAATGCCGCGAAGTTCTGTGGCGAAGGGGAATGCGGCAGGATCACCGGAGCCGTCTTCATCGATGCCAACGGGAACTGCGTCCGGGACCCGGGGGAGCAGGGACTTGCACGGCGATTCGTGGAGTTCGCCCCCGGCGGACAGTACGCCATCACCGACGATGAGGGAAACTACTCGCGCTATCTTGATAACGGCTCCTACAGCATCTCGCTCCGGGAGCGACGGGGCTGGTCGGTGGTCTGCCCGGCATCCGGCGGCGCACATCAGGCCACGCTCTCCGGTACCGCCACCATATCCGAGCGGAACTTCGCCATGCAGGCCACCGCGGCAGTCGAGGATCTCCGCGTCACCACCGTCAGCAGCCGCGCGCGCGTGGGACGGCAGCTCACCTATGCGATCACCTACGAAAACGCCGGCACCACGCCGGCGAGCGGCAGCGTGTGGTTTCTCCACGATCCGGTTCTCACATTCGACTCCGCACAGGCGGCCCCGTCGCGCTATACCCCCTCTGTGGCCGAGTGGAAGTTCAAGAATCTGGGAATAGATGAACGGCGGACAATTCTGGTATGGACCAGCGTGCCGCTCACGCTGGCGCAGGGCACGGAGATCTGCGGGCGGGTCTGGATAGAGGGACCGCAGAGCATGTTCAGTGCCGATACGCGGGATAACATCTGCGTGCCGGTCACCGGCGGTTACGATCCGAACGATATCCGCGTGACCTCCTCCGGCAGGGATGGCAACGGCATCATCACCGAGCAGGATTCGGTGCTCACCTACTGGGTACGATTCCAGAACACCGGCAACGATACCGCCTTCAAGGTCGTCGTCGTCGATACCCTCAGCTCCCACCTGGATATCTCCTCCATCAAACTCGGCGCGGCAAGCCATCCGTTCTCCTTCTCGATCGACAAGTCCAACGTGCTCGTCTGGACCTTCAACGACATCATGCTGCCGGACAGCAATGCCAATGAGCCCAACAGCCACGGCTTCTTCAAGTTCTCGGTAAAACTGAAGGGGCTTCCGCCACCGGGAACCGCCATCGCCAACCAGGCCCACATTTATTTCGACTACAATGTGCCGGTGGCTACCAACATCGTCGTCTCCACTCTGGATACACCCATGGGCGTGGTGCCGCCGGCAGGGAGTTCTCTTGCCCTGTATCCGAACCCGGTCCGCGACCGGATCAGGATCGCCGGGGAATTGCGGCCCGGAACCAGCGTGACGCTGCGCACGATGCTGGGAGAGACGGCCGGAAGCTACCGGTACGACGGCGGCGGCATGATGACGATCGATGTGCGCGATCTGCCGGCCGGAACCTATCTGCTGACGGCCCAGACAGCCGATGGGATCATCAGCAGAAGCGTGACGGTAGTGAAATAGGAGCGCGGGGATTGCCGCTCTTCCATCGATTCCCTGAACGGGGCGCCGTACCATACAGGTATCGCGCCCCGTTTCGTTCACGAATATTCTCCATCCGTACTCCTGCGCAATTGTTCTGAACGGAACAGGCCCGGCATTGCTAACATCCGGGCCGGTACGGTGTTAAGGAGATTTCATACACCCATAGGCGGAGCACCATGAACTGCAACTGGATAGCACGTTTCTTCCTTCCGGTTCTGCTGGCATTCGCATCGGCCGCGACCGCATCCGCTCAGACGAATGCAATCTGTACCCCCGATGCATCGTGGATTCCGGCCGGCAGGGGACTACCCGGAGCAACATCCCTTTTTACGGAGATGGATGGAGTTCTCTATGCATTTCATACGATCCCTCTTCACCCGTCGGATTCATCCATATACGGCATTTCCCGATGGGATGGGTCGGACTGGTCGCTCGTCACAAGGTTCAGCGCGGAAGGCGACAAAGACAACCCGGACATCCCGGTTTTCTTCAGTACGATGAAAGGCTACAAGGGAATGATCTTTTTGGGAGGAATGTTCAGCGCCATCAACGGAGATCCGGAACTCAGCGGGCTGGCGAAGTGGGACGGCTCCGCATGGTCACCGGCGCGATGGGATTCCCGTATCAACCATACAGTGGCCCTGGAAATACATAATGATGAATTATGCGCAGCGGTAAAGTTCTCTACTGCGGCGGGCAACCCCATCATATCCCTGGCAGCATGGAACGGAACCGCCTGGAGGGCTTTCAGCAGTCCCCAGATCCCGATATCTCAGCATTCCACGATCCTCACATTACGAAGCTGGCAGGGTGCGTTATATGCGGGGGGAAATACAGCACCCGGCGACGAGGGAAAAAAGATAATCGCGATGAAATGGGAGAATGGCTCGTGGACCTCGCTCAGCGGTGGAGAATATGGCTCCATAAATGATTTCATTATCTATCGTGATGAGATCTATGCAGTCAAGAGCATGGGATATCCTTCCCGTGGGACCCTCCAGTTAGCCCCGTTGAATGAGGATAGCCCGCCTCTTCTGGACATTCCTCTACCCCTGGTCATTCCTCGCTTCACCGTGCATGAGGATGATATCTACATGCTCGTTGCAGCCCTGTTCGAGGAGCACAGCAGTTTCAGCAATATCCACCGGTTCGATGGTACACAATGGAGGGAAATATCGAATACCAACGGTGGCATGCTTCTGATGGCGAGCTATAAAAAACGTCTTTTTCTGGGAGGATGGTTCAACGGATCATGCGGCGCGGATATCAACTGCGTTGCGATGCTGTGCGACGCCCGCAGCTGCGGAAGAATTAGCGGGACGATATATCACGAGGCGAACTCCGATTGCATCCGCGATACCAACGAGAAAGGGCTTGCCGGACGCCTGGTGAAAATATCCCCGAATAACCGTTACGCGGTCACCGACACGCAGGGGAACTATTCGGCCTTCGTCGAGGATGGCAGCTACAGCATCAGCGCCGTATCTCGCGGCTACTGGCAGCAGGTGTGCCCTCTCCCGCCATCGGAATCCCATGTGGTAACGATCTCGGGCGGAAAAAATTCCACCGGCAATGATTTCGGCACGCAACCACTCTCCGGCATTCGGGATCTTCGCGTCAGCGTGGTGGCCGGCCCGGCTCGCGAGGGACGCCAGCTGGAATATGTCATCACCTATGAGAATGCCGGCACCGTGACGATGGATGGCACCGTGCATTTCCAGCCCGACCCGATCCTGGCATTCGATTCGGCGCAGGCGCCGGCAACACGCTTCTCGCCGGGAATCGCCGAGTGGGATTTCACCGGGCTGGCGATGGAGGAATCGCGCACCATTCGTGTCTGGACCACCGTGCCGGTTGGAGTTTCCGTGGGAACGAACATCTGCTCGCGGCTCTGGATCACGCCGGAGAATATCGAGGTCGCCAGCAATAACGATCGCGACAGCGTCTGCGTTGCGGTGACCGGATCGTACGATCCCAATGATATCCAGGTCACTCCACTCGGCAGAGAGGGCAACGGCGTCATCACCCCACGCGACTCCGTCCTCACCTACTGGGTACGATTCCAGAACACCGGCAACGATACCGCCTTCAAGGTCGTCGT
>JBMDXA010000220.1:0-11466 GCA_048594725.1 Candidatus Kapaibacteriota bacterium | reverse complement strand
TATTATCATCGCATGTACCGGAAGCTGGAGTAGGGGATTTTCGATTTGCGATTTTGGATTTTCGATTGATGGGAACGCCAGTGGTCAGTAGTCCGTCGTAGTTATGGCGAAAGCACAGGCTGCACCGGCGATGGTACTTCTATGGTACGTCTGATGACCACCGAGCACTGACAGCGGGCTGTAGCCCGCGAACGGTCTACCGGCCATTCCCGGTGCCCCCGGACGGCCCACCGGCCTGGTTCCCAACCATGAAGCACTCCCCTCTGTACGAACTCTTCTTGGAACATACCCCCCGGAAGTGCTACTTTCGCCCCGATTTTCCAGCAGCGTGCTCCTGCCATTATGGCGCACTCCTGATGCATCCAAACAACTCCAACGTATGAACCATCGTTTTCTCGCAGTTCTATCCGCTGTTGTAACACTCTGTTTTGCCGCATGCGGTGGCGGGGGCAACGGCGAGGCCGGAGACGCGGCATCGGCCGATACCAGTGTGATCAGAATCGGCCATTTCGCCTCGCTCACCGGTACCGAAGCGACGTTCGGACAGCAGATCAACGACGGAGTGAAGCTTGCCGCACAGGAGATCAACGACGCCGGCGGCGTGCTCGGCAAGAAGATCCAGCTTCTGGTCGAGGATACCGAGTCGAAGCCCCAGCCGACGAAAAACGCCGTCGAGAAGCTGCTGTCGAAGGACAAGGTGGTGGCGCTGATCGGTGAGGTGGCCTCCGGGCGCACCCTGATCGCGGCACCCATCGCAACACGCGAGCAGATCCCGCTGCTGACCCCCGCCTCCACCAACGAGAAGGTGACGGTGGACGAGTCGGGGAAGGTGCGCGACTGGATCTACCGCATCTGCTTCATCGATCCGTTCCAGGCCCAGTCGATGGCCCGCTTCGCATCCCAGAACCTGGGGCTGAAGCAGGTGGCGATTCTGAAGGGGAACGCAAACCCCTACTCGGTGGGACTGGCGGAGAACTTCACGAAGGTGTTCACCGCCGCCGGCGGAACCATCGTGGAGAACCAGGGGTACGAGGAGAAGCAGGTGGATTTCAAGGCGCAGCTTACCGCCATCAAGGCCAAGAACCCGCAGGCGATCTACGTTCCCGGCTATTACAACGAGGTGAGCCTGATCGCAACGCAGGCGCGCGAGCTGGGCATCACCGTGCCGCTGCTCGGCGGCGACGGCTGGGACAGCCCGGAGCTGACCAAGGGTGCCGCCGGCGCCGCGCTGGAGGGCTGCTACTTCAGCAACCACTATTCTGCAACCGACAGCTCGGCGGTGGTGCAGAGCTTCGTGACGAAGTACACCCAGACCTACAAGACCGCCCCCGGAGCGATGGCCGCGCTCGGCTACGATGCCATGCATATCATCGCCGACGTCATCAAGAATGCCGGCAAGGCCGATCCGCAGGCGATTCGCGACGGGCTGGCAAAGCTGAACGGGTACAACGGCGTAACCGGTACCATCTCCATCGATCCGATGCACAACGCCACCAAGCCGGCGATGGTGCTGAAGATCCAGGGAGGAAAATTCGTCTATCATACCACCATCAATCCGTGATCTGATGCGTAGCCGGTCTTATGGGGAGCAGCGAGAGATCCTGCTCCCCTTGCAATTCATGCCGTACCGAACGCATTTCAGCTTATGAGCGCAACTACCGAGCAGGAGCCACGGCGGGCCGGATCGCCGGGCAGCGGATCGCCACGATCGGCTTCACCCTCCCCTCTCCGGAAATATGGCCTTGCCGCAGTCCTGGTGATCGCCGTGCTGGCCTCGGTGATCGCGGGGACCAACGAGTTCCGCCAGCAGGTCGTCAACGGGCTTTCGCTCGGCGCCATCTACGCGCTGATAGCGCTCGGCTATACGATGATCTACGGCGTGCTCCGGTTCATCAACTTCGCCCACGGCGATGTCTTCATGATAGGAGCGTTCATCAGCTTCTATGCGGCGCGCATCATCGAGCCGGCGTTCGCCGGCCAGGCCGAGCACGCCGGGGATATCGGCACCGCCCTGCTGGTGCTTGTGATAACGATGATGGGATGCGGGGTGCTGGGGGTGGCTATCGAGTTTCTCGCCTACCGCCCCCTGCGCAACCGTCCCAAGCTCACCGTGCTCATCACCGCCATCGGCGTCTCCCTGTTCCTGGAATACACCGGGCAGCTTCCGATGGTCTTCGGGGCCGATCCGCAGACCTATCCGATCCTCATCAAGAGCGAGCAGATCAGGATTCTTGAAGGTGATGCCCCGGCACCACCGGCGGCTCCCGGCACGGCCGGCGCACCGGCGGGCTCTCCGGCCGGATCTCCGGCGGGAACAAGTGCCGATGCACCGGCAGACGCACCGGCATCCGGGGTTGCGGTACCGGAGCAGGACCAGGGGCTCATCATAAGCTCCAAGGATATCATCGTCTTCTGCGTGGCGCTGGTGCTGATGTATCTGCTGCGCCTGGTGGTGATGCATACCAAGATCGGCACGGCGATGCGCGCGGTCTCGATGAACATGGGGGCGGCCTCGCTGATGGGGATCAATCTGAACAGGGTGATCTCGTTCACCTTCTTCCTGGGCTCCGCCCTGGCCGGCGCCGGCGCGGTGCTTTATGCGATGACCTATCCGAAGATCGACCCGCTGATGGGGATCATCCCAGGGTTGAAGGCGTTCGTGGCGGCGGTGCTCGGCGGGATCGGCAATATCCCGGGGGCGGCGCTGGGCGGGTTCCTGATCGGCACGGCCGAGACGATGACCGCCGGATATCTCGATCCGGCCTATCGCGACGCCATCGTCTTCGGCATCCTCATCCTGATACTCGTGCTGAAGCCGTCCGGCCTGCTCGGCAAAGGAACCATCGAGAAAGTATGAACAGAAGCGCACGCTCGTATATCGTACTGCTGGCGGCGGTGGGGCTCATCATCGCCCTTTCCTTCCCGATGTCCGGCATCAACAATTACGATCAGCAGATCGTGATAAGCATCGGTATCAACATGATTCTGGCTACCTCGCTGAACCTCATCAACGGGTTCACCGGGCAGTTCTCGCTGGGGCATGCGGGCTTTATGGCGATCGGCGCGTACTCGGCGGCGGGGGCCACCAAGTTCCTGATACCGGGGGCGCTGGGTGCCACCCCGGAAGGGGCGATGCAGGATGTGCTCTTCTTCGCCGCCCTGCTGTTCGGCGGGCTGATAGCGGCGCTGGCGGGGGTGGCCGTGGGCGTTCCCTCGCTCCGCCTGAAGGGAGATTACCTGGCGATCGTGACGCTCGGGTTCGGCGAGATCATCCGGGTGATCTTCCAGAACATCAGCGCGCTGGGGGGCTCGCTGGGGCTGTCCGGCATCCCCACGCATACCACGTTCAACTGGGT
Organism: Candidatus Kapaibacteriota bacterium; assembly: GCA_048594725.1. Classification (GTDB taxonomy): domain Bacteria; phylum Bacteroidota; class Ignavibacteria; order OLB7; family OLB7; genus JAFDZV01. Next base: position 8,110 of record JBMDXA010000220.1, on the reverse strand, counting down.
GTTCATCACGGTTGCGGTGCTGGTGTTCATCATCCAGAATCTGGTGCGCTCCACCTACGGCAAGGGGTTCCTGGCCGTACGCGACGACGAGGTGGCCGCCGAGGCCACCGGCATCAACACCACGCGCTACAAGGTGGTGGCGTTCGTGGTGGGGGCGTTCTTCGCCGGCGTGGCCGGCGGGCTCTACGCTCATTTCAACAGCATCATCGAGCCGGCCGGGTTCGGGTTCCTCCGCTCGGTGGAGATCGTGGTGATGGTGATTCTCGGCGGCATGGGCTCCACCTACGGCGTGCTGTTCGCCGCCGCGCTGCTTACCTATCTGCCGGAGTGGCTCCGGGTGGTGGAGGTGGGCGGGGTCAATCTGGGAGATTTCCGGATGTCGATCTATGCGCTGGTGCTGATCGTTCTGATGCTGGTTCGCCCGCAGGGGATGTTCGGCGACTTCAACCTGAAGCGCTCTCTGGCCCGGCTCCGCACCCGCCGCCAGACCCCCTCGGCGACACTCGAAGGATGAGAGTCGTCCGTAGTCCGTACACGGGCACAGTGGATATGGTGGATATGTGAGTAGTCCGTTCGCGGGCTGCGCCCGCCCTCCGTGGTCAGTAGTTGTTGTTCCGGTAGAACGGCGACCGACCACGGGCGACGGACCACTGACTACTGACCACGGACGGGCTTGCAAATCGAAAATCCGAAATCGAAAATCGAAAATCTTCCCGGTCTCCCATGCCTCTTCTGGAACTACAGAACGTAACGATGCGCTTCGGCGGACTGACGGCCGTATCGGCGTTCAGCGAGCAGGTTGACGACAATGCGCTGGTGGGGCTGATCGGCCCGAACGGTGCCGGCAAGACCACGGTGTTCAATATGATCACCGGCGTGTATGCCCCCACCGAGGGACGCATCACTCTGCGCGGCGAATCGATCGCCGGACGCAAGACGCACCAGATCGCGCAGCGCGGCATCGCCCGCACGTTTCAGAATATCCGGCTGTTCCCCTCCCTCTCGGTTGCCGACAACGTCAGGATCGGATTCAACAAGGTGGCCCGCACCCGCTTTCTCGGCTCGGTGCTGCAGCTGGGCGGCTACCAGAAGGAGGAGGCGAAGTTCACCAGCGAGGCCGACAAGCTGCTCGATATGTTCGGCCTGCTCCAGAAGCGCGACGAGCTTGCCAGGAACCTGAGCTACGGCGACCAGCGCCGCGTGGAGATCGTCAGGGCGATGGCAACCGGGCCGAAGCTGCTGCTGCTGGATGAGCCGGCAGCAGGGATGAACCCCACCGAGAAGACCGAGCTGATGCACCTGATCCGCTACCTGCGCGATACCTTCAACATCGCCATCATGCTCATCGAACACGATATGAAGGTGGTGATGGGGATCTGCGAGCGGGTGACGGTGCTGGATTACGGCGTGAAGATCGCAAGCGGAACCCCGGAACAGGTAAAGAACGACCCGAAGGTGATCGAGGCGTATCTTGGGGAGAGCGTGTAGGGATTTTCGATTTTAGATTTTGGATTTTCGATTGATGGGAGGAAAATCCGTTGTCAGTAGTCAGTCGTCCGTGGTTTTCAGACCAGTGCCATACGTTGAATGTGTAGAACCAGCAGCAACGACGACGGACCACTTTCGATTTTCGATTTTCGATTGATGGGAGAAAGTCCGTTGTCGCTGGTCGGTCGTCCGTGGATTCCATACCAGTGGCGCACGTTGAACGTGTAGCAGCAGCAACGACGACGGACCACTGACAGCGGGCGCAGCCCGCGAACGGACTACTGACCAGCCCCATGGTACTCCTGATCCGCTTCTTCCTAAGAACTAAGTCCTAAGCACTAGCACTAAGAACTCCGCATGCTACGTATTGAGAATCTGCGAGTCAATTACGGCGCGATATCCGCGATCAAGGGGATCTCGTTTCATGTCCCGGCCGGATCGATCGTGACGCTGATCGGCGCAAACGGCGCCGGGAAGACCACCACGCTCCGTACGATCTCGGGACTTGTAAAGGCGGGCTCCGGCGGTGTAACGTTCCAGGGGCATGATATCATGAACCGCCCCCCGCACGAGATCGTGAAGCTGGGGCTGAGCCAGTCGCCGGAGGGGCGCATGATATTCTCCGATCTGACCGTGCGGGAGAATCTGATGATGGGAGCCTACCTGCGGAAGGATAAGAAGGGGGTGGAAAAGGATCTGGAGTACAGCTTCTCGATCTTCCCCCGGCTGAAGGAGCGGATGAAACAGGCCGGCGGAACCCTCTCCGGCGGCGAGCAGCAGATGCTGGCGATAGCCCGCGCGCTGATGTCGAAGCCGCAGCTTCTCCTGCTGGATGAGCCGTCGCTGGGGATCGCTCCCCTGCTGGTGAAGCTGATCTTCGAGAAGATCCAGGAGATCAACCGGGATCTCGGCATGACCATCCTGCTGGTGGAGCAGAACGCCCATATGGCGCTCAATATCGCATCCTATGCCTATGTGCTGGAGACCGGCGAGATCACGCTGGAAGGTCCGGCCGCCGAACTCGCCTCCAACGAGGAAGTGCAGAAGGCGTATCTCGGGATGTAGAAGAAAAATTCATCGGCCGGCCGCACGATACCATCCCGCCGTATCGGGCATGATATCCGGCTGAATCCATCCATGATATCCCGATAAGGGATACCAGCCCCTGATACACCGCACATCAGGGGTAGGAACGACTCTTTTACCGTTTCCCTTCTAACCCGGCGCCGGCGCATCTCCGTACTCCGGAAATGCGCTGTATATCTCATCACAGTATATATCCGGAGCTCGATATGACTGCTCGTCTTGCAGCCTGTTGCGTGATGGTTGCGCTGGCATGCTCTTTACCGCTGGCCGCGCAAAGCGATTCATGGCAGAAAACCACCGCATCCCTTGGTTCCCCTGTCACTGCCATTCTTCCGTCCAATAGCGGGCTTGTCTTCGCCGCGTCGGCCAACGGCGCGTTCATCCGCTCTACCGACCGTGGCGCCACCTGGACGGCCATCCCCCTTCCTGGCGAAGCGGTAGTCTCGCTGGCGGCCGATTCGCTCGGCGGCGTCATCGCCGGAACGACCCGAGGAGCGATACGCTCCGTCGATAGAGGCCTCACATGGCTGGAAGTGGAACTGGCGCCGGATACGTTGTCCATTGCGAGGATAACAGTGGCAGCCGACGGAACGATCTATGCGGGCACGCCGCAGGGTCTGTACAGGACACCCATCAACGGCGCCTGGACGGCCACGGCGAAAACAGATCCCATCTCGGCGATAGCCACGGTTATGGCCGATGAACTCTATATAAGCTCCTCGTTCACCGATGCGGCCCGCTCCACCGATCAGGGGGCAACCTGGACACCGATCCCGACCGGCTCCATGAGGATAGTGGACATGACGGCGCAACGGTCCGGTATACGCAAATACATATTCGCCGCCGGAACGGATGGCCTCTACCGCTCCCCGAACAGAGGCAAGGAATGGGAGACGCTGCAGCCCCCCGGCTCCAGGATATTTTCATCGATCGTCCTCTCCGGACAGAGCAACCTCTACGCCAGCGGCCTCAGCGGCGTTGTACGGTCGGTGGATACCGGCTTCAGTTGGAGCGCGCTCAATGACGGTCTGGAAGGATCTGCGATCACCAAGCTCGCCGCCAGCGCCGATGGCTCGGTCTACGCGGGATCGAGCAACGGGAACATCTACAAGCTGACCCCCTCCAGCTCGGCCCCCGGAACCGGCGCACGGAACGGCGCGGCGGCGCTGCTGGAGAGCATTCCCAACCCGACGGCCGGCATGACTCAGCTCCCATTCTCCCTGTCCCGCCGCGAGACCATCACCCTGACCGTGCACGACCTGCTCGGGAACACCGTAGCGGTAGTGGCCGGCGGAACGTTCGATGCCGGAGCGCATGAACCGCAGTGGAATGCGGCCGGGGCCGCGCCGGGCATCTATTTCTACACGATCCGGGGAAATGGCTGGAGCCAGACCCGAACGCTGGTGGTCCGGCACTGAGACGCCGCTTTCGTAGCGCGTGAGAATCATTCATCCTCATGGACACGGGCCGGAGCCGGCGCTCCGGTCCCTCCTGTTCCCGCTATCATCAAGCCCAGCGCCACACCGGGCGGGGGTCACGTTTTGCTCATCGGAAAGATTCATGCACCAGATCGCAGAACATTCATCGCTTACCGATCGCGCGCGGGTGGCCCGTGCAAAGGGAGACTACCGTATCGCCGTGGTAACCCCGGCCTTCAACGAGGATAGCTCCATCCTCCGGGTGCTGGAGGATATCCCCTCCGGGCTGGCCGATGAGATCATCGTGGTGGATAATAAATCCACCGACCAGACCGCATCGATAGCGCGCGCCGCCGGGGCCACCGTGCTGCCGGAGCCGCGCCGTGGCTATGGCTCCGCCTGCCTTACCGGTGTGGCCTACGCGCTGGCGCGGGAGTACGATATCATCGTCTTTCTGGATGCGGATTATTCCGATCATCCGGAGGAGATGACCGCGCTGGTGGAGAAGATCACGCTGGAGGGATACGAGATGGTGATAGGTTCGCGCTCGCTCGGCGCGATGGAGGAAGGAGCGATGCCGCCGCATGCGCGATTCGGCAACTGGCTCGCCACCTCGCTGATCCGCCTTCTCTGGCGCGAACAGTTCACCGACCTTGGCCCGTTCCGCGCCATCACCGCCAGTGCGCTGCGGCGGATCGGTATGCGCGATACCAATTACGGCTGGACCGTGGAAATGCAGATAAAAGCCGCACGGCTGGGAGTACGCAGCACGGAAATTCCGGTCAGCTACCGCCGCCGGATCGGCGTATCGAAAATCACCGGCTCGATAACCGGTTCCCTCAAGGCAGGATATAAGATCCTTTATACGATAGCGAAGTACGGCCTTAAATCGAAATAACGGCCCGCCCCGGCGATCGTGCGGGAATTTCCGCCAGGACGGGGAGTTATTTTTTGCGGCATTTCCTGTATCAGTTTGAATTTATTTATGGCGGGGTCTTGCATACCAGACTCCGCCATTGCATTTTTGCCGCTGTCCAGATCGCATATCGATCCCACCTTCCAGGCAGGTCCAGCAACCCCAGTTCTACAGGAGCCTTGCGCATGCCGTGGGTATAAGCCTCAGGCGCTTGTATCGGCCGCGCCAATATCAGGCATCCGGATAATGAGCAACCGCATCATGTATTCGGGCGATGGTTACGAAAGAGTCCTCTGCCAGGGCGGTACCCGGTATCATCCTGATAGTTTTTCCTCCCCTCGCTCCTCATATTCTCTCCCAACACCCCGACTTCTCCCCCCTCGCTTCAGGGGATGATACTGCCGGCGTTGTTTCATGGAATAATCGCGCCTGCCTCTATCCTCGTCTATCCTCTGCCGAATCGAATATTCAGGCAGCTCCGGATTCGCTATCGTAGTTCTTCCGCCACTATTTCCGGCAGGATATCCTGCCGTCCACTACTGTTGCGTGCAATCGAACTGGACCTCGATGGCACACAATCCTATCACATTACCTTATCAGGGGCGTATCATGAAAAGGACCTCATGGCTCTTGGCGATCATGACCTGTATCGCCTTTCTCGGAACCGCACTTCAGGCAAGCGCGCTGAATCTCACCGGCACCGTCACTACTCCGAACGGCTACAGCACGGAGGTGGTGGCCGGCGCTACCATCGTCGTGATGCCCGGAAATTATAATGGCGTCACCGATGCCGCCGGACGTTTTGAAATCACTGGCATTCCCGCCGGAACCTACCAGGTGACCGTCGATGCGGTAGGCCGCCTTGGCTACACCATGGATCTTGCGCTGTTCGAGAACAAGAACGTGGTGTTCAGCATGGATGTGGAGATCTCGGAGCAGCCGGTGGCGAACCTGAACGGGATGGTGCTCGGACAATTGCCGGGAGGTACCACCCAGCCTCTGGGCGGCGCCCTGATCCGGATCACCCCCGGAAACTACACCACCTATACCGGCACCGATGGCAGTTTCACCCTTCCGCAGGATCTGGCGCCGGGCACGTACACGGTTCATGTATCGGCGAGCGGCTACAAGCCGGTCAACGATCAGCGCCAGCTTCCGCCGGATGCGCCGCTTCAGTACACGCTCCAGCCCACCGGAAAAATCCGCTGAGGTTCATAGCGGAATAAAGAAAAATCGCACGAGCACAGGGCATCCCGGAACTGCGGGGCGCCCTGTGCCTGTAGTGCCGTGTTCTCCCATCGAAGCGCGAGGGCCGTGAGCTCATCACTCATCCCTATTGTTCCTGCGGCTCCTGCGCACCGCATAGATCAGCAGCAGGATGATGATAATCGTTGCGGTAATCTCTCCGAGTTTTTCGGCGGACATGGTATCGATGAAATGTGTGTATCGAAGCCCCCTGCTCCATAACGGGATGATAAGAGCGAGCAGGGGCATTGCAATAAGCGAAATAAATCGAGATAGGATCAGCCTGCACCGCTCTACAAGCTCATTATTCCATCATTCTTCGGATACACTGGCACAGCGCCCCTAACGCGATTCCTGTTCCTTATGATGATGCGAAGTTATTTCCACGGTCGCAGATCCGCAGGGTTCACCTTATCTGCGCTCCGGGGTTTCCGCCTCCACGCCCAGCAGCAGCCCCGCATCGATTACCTGATCGGCCACCTTCCGCCAGTATTTTGCGACATCATCGGGATGGGTATAGACCGTATAACGTTTCGCGTTGAATAAGGCGGGGTCGATAACCGGCACCATCCTGCCATCGCCTCTCCTCTCCAGATCATCCAGTACGATGGAAGGACGTGGAAATGCGCCTTTGACATCATCTGTGGTGCGGCAGGGAAAGAAACTGAACATACCATTGACCGGAGCATCGAAGGTTGCCCCGCGATACAGCCTGCGTTTTTTTGGCCTAGCGGTCCGGTTCGGTTTGCAATTATCTCCTAGATTATTCCGCGGCACATCGGACACCGTCCTGCAACCGCCGGGATGATGCAATGGCGCGACGGAGACATGATAATACGTTTCGGAAACCACTGGCTTCAATTGGGCGGAAACCGTGGAGAATTCATACGGGATCGAATCGGCGACGATAAATACGGTATCGATCATAAATTCTCTTCTGCCTCGGTTCTCCGACCCGAAAAGGATCATTGATCCGGCCGGCAATTGAGTCATCATTCCGGTCTGGCTACAGATGATATAGCTGAAAGGCGTTTCAAAGACGAATGGATCGGTATTGTGCAGTCCTTCATAACTCCTCTTCCGTTTCCAGTAGGGACGCACAAGAAAGTTCGGCCTTCCCTCTCTGCCATCGATACCGGGAATCGTCCCGGTACGTCCGTCCATTTCCGATTCCGGCTCCCATTCCCCCCAGAACATCAGCTCCCCCTTCCGGCTCTCCCAGGACTTCCCCCCGGCGGGCAGTGCATACCGGCCATCTGCGGCAAGAAATTTTCGACTATGAGAGGAGGTATCGTTCCAGGGGCATGTGGAAACTCCGTGGATGTTCTCAAAACGATCAGGTTCCCCTCCGGGATGGATCAACTGCACGATCAGGTATTCGCTCATGATTGCAACTGTTAGTTCAATACAAGTATAGGGAGGGGGAATCAAGGATAAGAATGCTCCCCGCATAGCCCACTACGTATGAACTACATAGGCCCGCAACTCCATAAGTATTGTTCCGTAGCGACAGATCCTGGATGCGCCCGCGTCTTTTTACAGCCAACTTTTCATCGAAGCCATGAACCATCCCCCACGCCGCAGCAGGCGCCTTCTGATATCCAGCGCCATCCTTGCCTTTCTTACGGTCTCCTATACGGCCGTATTCGCGCGGGAACTGCGCTGCCAGTTCGTCGGCCTCTCCGATCTGAAGCAGACCGGCGGGAATATCTATGTCGATCCCCGGATGGAGGACGATCAGATAGCACGGCTGCATGCGATGCTGGAGGAAGCACGGGCTCGCGACGCGGAATTTTTCGGGGGACTGCGCTCCGCACCTACTATCATCGCCGGTGCCGATGAGACGGTGATAGAGAAGTATGGCTCTGCGGGAAATAGTACGGCCGTAACGCACGTTTATTTCGGCCACGCGACGATCGTTCTGGGTCCGGACGGACTGAACACCAATGTGATAGCT
>JBMDXA010000022.1:0-4546 GCA_048594725.1 Candidatus Kapaibacteriota bacterium | reverse complement strand
GCGTGCGGCCCATGGGGGTGCCCGGCCGGGCGGCGCCCCGATTTCACGCCGAGCAGGGGCGGCCCCCCCCGGCCCCCCCCGGGCGGGATGGGATCGGAACATGGCTGGTCCCGCTCATTATCCTGGGCGCAGCCATTCTCGGGGTTCTCTCGTTTCTTGGAGCGCGCTCCCGTCTTGCTGCCCCCCCTTCGGCCGTGCCGGGGGGGAATGCGCCTGCCGCCGGTGATACAACTGCTCGTAACGTTCCACCCATCAATGCCCCGGAGCGCCGGGAGGAGGAGAATCGATGAACCGTACAGGCATGCGATCCAATCGCGCCGGGCGATGGCTGGTCCTGGCTCTTGTTCCCCTGGCTGCAGGGATGGTCCTCTTCGGTGATCTCTTCGCGCATGGCGGCGAGGATCATGGGGCGGCCGCTCCTGCGGCCCCCGCCGGAACCGTTGCCGCATCGGTTGCGGGCAACCAGATCACGATTCCCAAGGAACAGCAGTTCGCCCTGGAGATGCTCACCGAGCCGGCCGCCCCGCGCGAGCTGGCGCGGAGCGTGGAGGCGGCAGGGCGGGTGATCCCCCGCACCGATGCATCGGCCGAGGTGGTGGCTCCGGTGGCCGGGCGCGTTGCCGGAGGACGCCTTCCCGGTCTCGGCGACCGCGTGCGCAAGGGGGAGGTGCTCTTTCGCGTGGCGCAGGTGCTGGCCCCCAGCGAGCGCGCCGCCATCCGCGCCGATCAGATAAAGGCGAAGGCGGAGATGGAATCGGCGGAGCGGGAGGTAAGCCGCATGGAGCGGCTGGAGGGGGTGGTTGCCGGCAAGCAGATCATAGAAGCCCGGATACGTCTGGATGCCGCGCGCGACAGCTACGCCGCCATCAGCGCCCAGCTCTCCGGCCGCGGTGCCTCGGTAGCTGTAACCGCCCCGATCTCCGGCGTCATTACCGAAGCCGAGATCGCCGACGGGGAGGTGCTGGATGGAAGCAAGGTGGTCTACAGGATCGCCGATCTCTCCAGAGTCTGGGTGGAGGCCGATCTGTTCGAAGGGGATATCGCCCGCGTGGAGGGGGCCGAGCGTGCCGAGATACGCCTGCAATCGTATCCCGGTGAATCCTTCGCCGGAACGCTCTACCGCTTCGGCAGCACGGTGGACCCCTCGGCGCGCACCATCAAGGCGCTCTTCATGGTGGAGAACCCAGGGGAGCGGCTGAAGCTGAATATGAGCGCTTCGGTCTCGGTGGCTCTTGGCGGAAGCGGGAGCGCCCTGGCGGTTCCGGCTGATGCGGTGGTGAGGAGCGGCGCGCGCGCGGTGGTGTTCCTGCATACCGATCCGGAACACTTCGAGATCCGCGATGTGACCGTGGGCTCCGGCTCCGCCGGCGGATATCTGGAGATCGCGCGAGGACTCCAGGCCGGCGATCGCGTGCTGACCAGCGGCGTTCATCAGGCCCGCGCGCTCGCAGGACTGTAGGGGATTTTCGATCGGGGGGAAGGGGCCCGGGAGTTCGGGGTCGGGAAGAACGAAAAAGAAAGTAGATAGAGGCTGGATAGGGAGAGGAGAGATCTATAGGTATGGAGAAGCGGACGCTGCTCGCCGACGCTTCGATCCCTTCTCTCCTTGCTGGCAACTCTTAACTAACAACCAAGAACTAAAGCCGCCTCCAGGCGGCGTCCTCCATGTTCGATACCCTCATACAGTTCTCGCTTCGGAACCGGCTCTTCGTGGTGGCGGCGGCGGCGCTGCTGCTGGTGTACGGCGGCTTCGTGGTGACGCAGTTGCCGGTGGATGTGCTGCCGGATCTGAACCGCCCCACCGTTACGATCATGACCGAGGCGGAGGGGCTTGCGCCGGAAGAGGTGGAGACCCTGATATCGGCGCCGGTGGAGATGGCGATGAACGGCGCTCCGGGCGTGGAGCGCGTGCGCTCGGTTTCCGGCATCGGGCTGTCCATCGTCTATGTGGAGTTCGATTGGGGGAGCGATATCTATCTGGACCGCCAGCTGGTGAGCGAGCGGCTGCAGATAGCCCAGGCGGCGATGCCGGAGGGTATCGTGCCGCAGCTCGGGCCGGTCACCTCGGTGATGGGGCAGATCATGATGGTGGGGCTCTCCTCGGATACCACCTCGCCGATGGATCTGCGCACGCTGGCCGATTTCACGATCCGCCGCCGCCTGATGACGATACCGGGCGTGGCCCAGGTGATCTCGATCGGCGGGGAGGTGCGGCAGTACCAGATCGTGGTGGACCGGCAGAAGATGCGCTCCTACGGGATCTCGCTGGAAGAGGTGGAGCGCGCCGCCGCCGGAGCCAACATCAACACCACCGGCGGCTATCTGGAGCGCGGAGCGCAGGAATATCTCATCCGCAATATCGCTCGCGCCTCCACCCTCGGCGATATCGCCGCCACGGTGGTCAAAACCGCCGATGGCGTGCCCGTCACCCTGGGGCAGATCGCCAGGGTGGAGTTCGGCGCGCAGGTGAAGCGGGGCGATGCCTCGGTGGATGGCAGGCCGGGAGTCATCATCGGCATCGAGAAGCAGCCGGACGCGAACACCATCGAGCTGACAGCGGAGATCGAGGCGGCGCTCGGCGAGCTGGAGAAGGGCTTCCCCGCCGATGTGACCATGAACACCAACCTTTTCCGGCAGGAGCGATTCATCTCCTCGGCGGTGGGGAACGTGGAGGAGGCGCTTCGCGACGGGGCCATTCTGGTGACGATCGTGCTGTTCCTCTTCCTGCTGAATTTCAGAACCACGGCGATCACCCTTACGGCGATTCCGCTGTCGCTGGTGATCACCGCGCTGGTGTTCCGCTTCTTCGATATCTCCATCAACACCATGACGCTCGGCGGTCTTGCCGTGGCGATCGGGGAGCTGGTGGATGATGCGATCGTCGATGTGGAGAACGTCTTCCGGCGCCTGCGGGAGAACCGGGGGCGGCCCGATCCCAGGCCGGCGCTCCGGGTGATCTTCGAGGCTTCCAGCGAGGTGCGCAACTCCATCGTCTTCGCCACCATTCTGGTGGTGCTCGTGTTCCTGCCGCTGTTCGCGTTGCAGGGGATGGAGGGGAAGATCTTCGCTCCGCTCGGCATCGCCTACGTCACCTCCATCCTCGCATCGCTGCTGGTCTCGCTGACGGTGACCCCGGCGTTGGCATCCTATCTCCTGCCGAAGTCGAAGGCGATTCTGCAGGCGCACCGCGACGGCCCGCTGGTGCGGTATCTGAAAGCGCTGGACCGTTCGCTGCTGGAGCGCACGCTCCGCCGTCCCGCGCCGCTGATGATCGCCAGCGGGGGGCTGCTGCTGGCGGCGCTGGCGCTGGTCCCGGCGTTCGGCTCGGAATTCCTTCCGCCGTTCAACGAGGGCTCGCTCACCATCAACATGGTGCAGCGCCCCGGCACATCGCTGGGGGAATCCAACCGGATCGGGACCGCCGCCGAGCGGCTGCTGATGGGGGTGCCGGAGGTGGCGGCCGTGGGGCGGCGCACCGGCCGCGCGGAGATGGACGAACATGCCGAGGGGGTGCATTCAAGCGAGGTGGAGGTGGATCTGAAGGAGTCCGACCGCTCGCGCGATGAGGTTCTGGAGGATATCCGCCGCCAGCTCGCGCTGGTTCCCGGCGTCACGTTCAACATCGGCCAGCCGATATCCCACCGTCTGGATCATCTTCTCTCCGGCGTCCGCGCGCAGATCGCCGTGAAGCTCTTCGGGAACGATCTCCCCACGCTCCGCCGCGAGGCGGAGAACATCCGCGCTGCGATGGCCGGGGTTCCGGGCGTGGTGGATCTTTCGATAGAGCAGCAGACGCCGATCCCGCAGATCCCGATCGTGATCGATCGTGCCGCCGCGGCGCGCTACGGCCTGACGCCGGGGGATGTGGCCGAACAGCTGGAGGTGGCGCTGAACGGTCGCGTGGTCTCCGAGGTGCTGGAAGGGGGAAATACCTATGCGATGGTGGTGCGCGCCGATTCCGCCTCCCGCTCCAGCCGCGAGGGGATCGGGGGGATCATCCTTCATACCCCCGATGGAATCCAGGTGCCGGTCGGCGAGGTGGCGCAGGTGACCGAAGGGGAGGGGCCCAACCAGATCGTCCATGAAAATGCCGGACGCCGGATCGTGATCCAGGCCAATGCGGCGGGACGTTCGCTGGGCGATGTGGTTGCCGATATCCGCGCGCGCGTACAGGAGCGGGTGAAGCTCCCATCCGGATACTTCATCAGCTACGGCGGGCAGTTCCAATCGCAGCAGGAGGCAAGCCGGCTGCTGGCGCTGCTGGGGACGCTCTCGCTGGCCGGGATGTTCCTGGTGCTCTATGCGCATTTCCGTTCCACGGTGATCGTGGCCCAGATCCTTCTGAACATCCCGCTCGCGTTCATCGGATCGGTCTTCGCAATCGCCCTGACCGATGGCGTGATCTCGGTGGCATCGATCGTCGGGTTCATCACGCTTACCGGCATCGCCTCGCGCAACGGCATCATGATGATCTCCCACTATCTCCATCTGATGAAGTCCGAGGGGGAGTCGTTCACCCGCGAGATGATCGTCCGTGGCTCGCTGG
>JBMDXA010000219.1:0-26518 GCA_048594725.1 Candidatus Kapaibacteriota bacterium | reverse complement strand
GGTCTATCAGGTATATAATCGCCAATCTAAAATCCCCCCTCCTCTCCCCAATCGAAACTCTAAAATCGCCAATCGAAAATCCCAAATCCTCACCCCTCCTCTCGTATCCCGCTGAAGAGGATCGTCACGATAAGTCCCGTGGTGGCTACCACCGCTTCCTCGATCTTCCCGGCGTCCATCACCTGGAGCGTCTCGGCAAGTTTCTCATCGTTCAACTCCCCCTCACCCTGCCGTATCTCCTCCTTGATCTTGCGATAGATACGGGCCATGAACTGACCGTACATCATATGGATCAGCGTGCCGGCCAGGTCTCCCGGCACCGCTGCGGCAATGATCTCCCCCTGTTGCTGCGCCCCGGCAAAGGCATCCGAGAGGAGCCCGATAAGCTGCGGCATCAGGCGGAACATCGGGTTGCGCCCGCGAAGCTGGTGGGCCTCGCTCATCATCAGGCGGAGGCTGGAGGGATTCCGGAAGAAGAAATCCATCTCCGCCGCCACGAACAGCCGTATCCGCTCCTCCAGGGTCCCGCGTCCCAGCATCGCCGCCTCGGCAATCGCCTTCATCGTGGAGAAGGAATCCTCCAGCACCGACTCGAACAGCAGCTCCTTGCTGTCGAAATAGCCGTACAGGGTGGCCTTGCCAAGCTCCACCGCCTCGGCCACATCATCCAGCGTGGTCTGGTGATATCCCCGCCGGGCGAACAGATGGCGCCCGGCATCGATGATCTCCTGCCGCCGCATCAATCGCTCCCGCTCCCGCCGGGGAAGGTTCTGCAGACCACTCCGTGGAGCAAGCGCCCGCGCCGTCAATTCCAGAACATCGGTGTAATACTGCATAGTTGAAAACCGACTGGCTGGTCGGATAATGCTCATTATGATATGGAACTCTTCTGCTCCCTCATCTCCGGCCCTGCCATTTCCCTACAGGAATCTCAAATATGGCACAATCCGGCAAAAACGGGCCAATCGATGTGAAAATTCTACCGCAAACGACTGTGCAGCCGATGGAGCGGGCTCATCCTTGACCAACTGCCAGCGGATCACCATTTACAAATAATGTCTGTTGATGATCGCGCCATACGATAATTTCCGTCTGATACGTCGGTAGGTGACCGATCGGTCACTTATCAGGACGCATCGGGCCGAAGTGAAGTGTGGCACCTCCCGGAACAGGGATATTCCCGCCGGGATGGAGGTGCCGGTACCGATATCAGGGAAGGTATTATCTCATGCAAGCGCAACAGACCAACGAGGGGGCGAGCGATACAGCCCAGGCGGCCGCACCGAAGATAGCGCGCAGGAGGGTCTCCCCCCGGAAGATTATCATCTATAGCCTCCTGCTGGGGGTCATGGTGCTGGGAGGGATCTGGGGCTACAGCCTTTATACATTCGGCCTGACCCATATCCAGACCGATAACGCGCAGATCGACGGGCATATCGATCCGGTGATCCCTCATATCGCCGGATATGTGACCAACGTGGCGGTGAACGACAACGACAAGGTGCGCGCCGGAGACCTGATCGCCGAGATCGATCCCCGCGAGCTGCAGATACGGCTCGGCAACGCCGAGGCGGCGCTCCAGACGGCCGAGGATGCCCTTGCCACCGCGCATGCCACCCGGCAGAACGCCGAGGCGGCCCTGGCGGTGGCGCAGGCCAACGTGAAGACCGCCCAGGTAACGCGCGACAAGGGGGCCGACGATCTGCAACGGAACCAGAGCCTGATAAACGAAGGGGTGATAGCCCGGCAGCAGTTCGAGAACACGCGCGCCGCCGCCGATGCCGCCGCCGCCCAGTATCTGGCCGCCCAGCGCCAGGTTTCCGTGGCCGAAGCGCAGGTGACGATAGCCCGCACCCAGGTGCAGGCCGCCGAAACCCAGGTAACCCAGCGCCGCCACGATCTGGAATATGCCCGGCTGCAGCTCAGTTATACCAGAATCACCGCCCCGGTGGGGGGAACGATCTCGAAGAAGAACGTGGAGACCGGACAGTTCGTCCAGGCCGGGCAGCCGCTCCTGGCGATCACCGAGGATAGCACGGTCTGGGTGACGGCGAACTTCAAGGAGACCGATCTGGAGCAGATCCGCGTGGGAGAACCGGTGGAGATCGAGGTGGACGGCTATCCCGACGAGCATTTCACCGGACGGGTGGCATCGATTGCGGCCGCCACCGGTTCCAAGTTCGCCCTTCTCCCCCCCGACAACGCCACCGGCAACTTTGTGAAGGTGACGCAGCGGGTACCGGTGAAGATCGTTCTGGATGCCAGTGCCGATCCCCATCATACGCTCCGCCCCGGCATGAGCGCCAATGTCATCGTATCCACCGGGACGTAACAGGAGCCGCACGATCATGGCAGAACAGGGCTTCCGCAAATGGATCATCGTAGTGACGGTGATCTCCGCCGCGATCATCGAGCTGATCGACACCTCCATCGTGAACGTGGCGCTCACCGATCTCAGCGGTAATCTCGGCGTCACGATCGAGGATGTGGCCTGGGTGATTACCGCCTATGCCATCGCCAACGTCATCATCATCCCGATGACCAGCTTCCTGGCCTCGCTCTTCGGGCGGCGCAACTATTATATCGGCTCCATCCTTCTGTTCACCCTCGCCTCGTTCCTCTGCGGGCAGGCTACGGGTCTGTGGGAACTGGTGGCCTTCCGCTTTCTGCAGGGCGCCGGCGGCGGCGCGCTGTTATCGACCTCGCAGGCCATCCTGTTCGAGACCTTCACGCTGGAGGAGCGCCCTCTGGCTGCCGGCATCTTCAGCCTGGGCATCGTCATCGGGCCCACCATAGGCCCGACGCTGGGAGGATGGATCATCAACAACTACGCCTGGCCCTGGATCTTCTACGTCAATATCCCGATCGGCCTTGTGGCCGCCTTCCTCTCCTACCAGTTCGTCAAGGAACCGGCCGACCGGAAGAAGGTGGGAGGGATCGACTGGCTGGGGATGGGGCTGCTGGCGATAGGCGTGGGGGCGCTGCAATTCGTGCTGGAGCGGGGCGAGGCCAAGGAATGGTTCGAGACGTCCTACATCACGCTGCTCACCATCGTGGCGGCCGTCACGCTGCTGGGGTTCATCTGGCGACAGTTCACCTACGCCCATCCGATCGTCGATCTCTCGGTGGTGACACGAAGCGGCACGCTGGCGGTGGCCGGGGTGCTCACCTTCGTGCTGGGCTTCGGGCTCTTCTCGTCGGTGTTCATCGTGCCGGTCTTTGCGCAGCAGCTTCTTGGTTACGATGCCATGCAGACCGGACTGCTGCTGCTTCCGGGCGCGCTCACCTCGGCGATTCTCCTTCCGATCGTGGGGAGGATCATGCAGAAGGGTGCACCGCCGCAGCCGCTCATCTTCGCCGGGTTCCTCCTGACGGCGCTCTACAGCTGGCTGATAGCCCATTCCACGCTCGATAGCGGCTCATCGGATTTCTTCTGGCCGCTCATCATCCGCGGCATCGGCATGGCCTGCATCAGCGTCCCCCTGACCAATCTGGCGCTCTACGGTCTTACCGGACGGGATGTGGCGCAGGCGGCCGCGCTGAACAATATGATGCGCCAGCTCGGCGGATCGTTCGGCATCGCGCTTATCAACACCTTCATAGCGCACCGGGTGGCATCGAACCGCGCGGGGCTGGCATCGCACGTCACCCTGTTCGATCCGGCCACGCAGGAGCAACTTTCGGCGCTGACGCAGGGATTCATGGCAAAAGGGGCGGCCTTCGCCACCGCCCAGCAGCAGGCTTATGCCGTGCTCAACGGCAAGATCGCCGAGCAGACGATGCTCCTCAGCTATATGGACGCGTTCGTTCTGGTGGCGGTCTTCTTCCTGGCCTGCATCCCGCTGATCCTTATCGTGCGGCGAAAGAGCAAGGCCGAACCGGCGGAGAAGGTGGATCTGGAGCCGCTGGCGGCGCACTAGAGGTAGTGAGAAGCAGAATAGGATAGTAGTGCTTAGTTTTTAGAGCTTAGAGCGGATTTCACTATGGTTACTCTGTCGTGGCCCCCGTAGGGGGCACCTATCTGTAGTACCAACCCGCCCCGCACTTGCCGGAAGCTCCGTAGGAGCGGCCCATTCTTCCTGGTCTGAGAAGGCGTAACTCGATTGAAATCCCCTCTAGAGAAGAGGCGGGGCAAACGTACAGGAGGGCCAGCGCCGGTCCACGGGCACGGGGGAAATGCTGGCAGCCCGCGAACGTTGAGAATCCCCTCGATCATCATCAGGAACGCCGGATGACCCCATGCGGGCCATCCGATGTTCCGGTGGTGTTCCTTCCTCCCTTCCGGCAGGAATCCAACCGTTGAGCATCGGAAGCTGGGCGTCCGGATATCCGTTGCCGGCGATCTCCTGATCGGTCACCGTCTCCCCGCCATGCGAACATCCATCACACAGCTATCCACAACAGCACTATCCAGAGAAGCTGCAGGGCCAGACGGGGCTGCCACGGCATGGCGGTATGGCCGGCGACCGGCAGCCGCTCGCGTGCTGCATGGACATTGGCCGGGAACATGGCGACCAGCAGCAGGATCAGGCAGTACGCCGATATCGGGGCCAGCGCCGGAATCGCAAGCCCGATCCCCCCGGCGATCTCCAGCACTCCGGTGATCGTAACCAGAAGAGCGGGCCGGGGAAAGAGGGGCGGCACCATCCGGATGATATCCTGCCGCGTCCGCGTAAAATGCGCGATGCCGGTGAAGATGAACATCACCCCCATCGCCCAGCGCACCGCCATCTCCCAGGGGGCGAAATACCCGGCGCCGATGATGCCAAGCCCAAGAAAGACCAGGAAGGAAGCGGCAAGCACGATAAGAGGAGCCATAGTTCGGATGCTATGATGAGATCAGCTGAATGTCGGTCACCGGCATTCTCCGCGAAGAGTTGCAGGTTCCTCCGGAGGATCACTATCTTGACAGTGCAAAGATAACGATAATCTTTACACTGTCAAGATGCAGAAGAAACAACCGGGTCGGAAATCCTCCGATCGTTATCATCATGGCGATCTGCGGCGCTCGCTGCTGGAGGCCGGTCTGGAACTGCTGGAGCAGGAAGGCCCGGCACAGCTCTCGCTCCGGGGCGTTGCGCGGCGTGCCGGGGTAAGCCATACCGCCCCCTACCATCACTTCGCCGATCGCGGGGCGCTGGTGGCGGCTCTGGCCGAAGATGGTTTCAGGGAACTAGGAAAGGCTATCGAGAAGAGGCTGGCAGAGGTGGCGGATTCGGAGAGCCGGCTCAGCGAGGCCGGCGTGGCGTACGTGCTCTTTGCGTTGCGGCATCCGGCGAGATTCAGGCTCATGTTCAGCCCGGAGCTGTCCGGTAACCGCCCGCAATCGCTGGAGGAAACCGCATCGGCGACCTTCGGGATGCTGCTCGGCGCCATCGGGCGCTATCAGGAACAGGGGCTTGTCCGGCAGGGAGATCCGCGAGCATATGCGCGCGCCGCCTGGGCCACCGTTCACGGCCTTGCGATGCTCCTGCTGGATGGGCATCTGCGGGGAGAGGATCAGGAGCAGACGACCCTGGAACAGCTTGCGCGAAATGTGACGCAGACGTTGTGGAACGGGCTGAAGAAAGAGCCCGGAGGCTGAGAAGTCCGGTAGCCCATCTTCCAATGCAAATGCGTGCTCTATCAGAACGGAGAGAGCACGCAATGACCGTGGAGGATTATTCCATCACCCCTCAACTCCCTTTCTTCCAACGGTAAATCGCCAATCCCCATCATCCGGAATCGAAAATCGAAAGGCGACTATATACAATAGACCTAACCATGCCAGATGCATCACGCAAAGCCGCGAAGGCGCAAAGAAAGAACTCTTCTTTGCGCCTTCGCGGCTTTGCGTGGGATTCTGTGCAAACTCAGGGTCGCTGGAGTATATAGTTGCCAATCGAAAATCCCATCACCTCCACCCATATCCCAGATCGAGCGTGATGACCGGCGAGGCGCCGAACGCGTTGCTGATAACCGGATCGGACGTTCCCTCTCCCAGGATGGCCCTGACGCCGAACCCGAGTCCCACGGCGAAGATCTCCTCCGGGAACCACTGCCAGCCGACCATCGCCGAGACCAGCACGCCGGTAGCGCGATCCTTCTGCCCGTTGATGACATCGCCGCGCTGCAGGCCGATCGTGGGACTGTAATAGAACCGCGATATGGCCCTTCCGGCGGGATAATAGCGGTAGGAAAGCCCGAAGCCATATCCCGCGATCTGCTCGTTCCCCACCAGATGATAGAGATACCCCACATACGCACCGAGCGCATGGTTGCTGTCGAGGCCACGGTAATAGCTGACATTCAGGTAATCGAGCGCCAGCCCTCCCAGATTCACCATCACGGCGTTCTGTGGGATCACCTCCAGCGGAGCATGGGTGGTGGTCTTCTGGGCCCGCACGGCGGAGCCGGCAAGAAGGAAGACGAACAGGGAGAGAAGGATCGGCTGTTTCATGGCGGCGAATATAGCAACAATCAAGCCCGGGAATCAGAAGCCAGAAGTCGGCATTGCACGCCTGCCCTCCCCTTCGCCAGCCATTTCCCTTTCCCTGCTGCTATAAACGACGAAAGCCAGCCGATACGATCGACTGGCTTTCTTTTGTCGGAGCGGCGGGATTTGAACCCACGACCCCTTCCACCCCAAGGAAGTGCGCTACCGGGCTGCGCTACGCTCCGAACCGAAAATTTTATACTGCTGGCCCCTTTCACTCTCCCAGATCCAGTCTGGCGCGGAGCTGCATCAGCGTCTCGCGCAGAACCTTCAGGGAATCTTTCAGGGAGGGCTCCTCCGGACGAACACCGGTTGCGGCATTCAGTTCCGCCAGCTTCTCCTTCTGCAGGGTTCCGTTCTCCGAGAAGAGCCCCTTCATCACCTGCCGGGCCCCCTCTATCGTATAGCGATCGTCCCGCGTGAGACGTTTGATCAGCTTTACGACCTCGATGTCCTTCTCCGTGTAGATCCTGTTGCCCGCACGGTTTTTCTGGGGCCGCAGTTGCTCGAACTCGGACTCCCAGTACCGGAGGACGTATTGTTCGAGCCCTAACATTCTACTGACCTCGCTGATCGAGTAGTAGAGTTTCTTGATCTGCAGGTCCTTCATGTAGGCTTGCGTGATAATCACGGGGAACGCAACTTACACAAAAACCCCCGCTACTTGCAAGCACAGATCGCAAATAGCTCAACTAAAACATTAATATACGATTACTCCACTTCCTTGCCGGCCCCGGTCGTGGCCCGTCCCACCGAGTAATAGGTGAAGCCTTTGGCCGCCACCTCGTCGGTGTTGAAGAGATTCCGTCCGTCGAATATCACACGGTTGTTCAGGCACTCGTTCAGCCGCTCGAAATCGGGATTGCGGAACTCGTTCCACTCCGTGAGGATCACCAGTGCATCGGCGCCCCGGAGGGTTTCGTACATGCCGGCGCCATAGTGGATGCGGCCGCCATACCTCTGCCTGGTACCTTCCATCGCCTCCGGATCGTAGGCCACCACCTCGGCACCGGCATCCAGAAGCTGGTCGATGATCCTGAACGCCGGCGATTCCCGCACATCGTCGGTATTGGCCTTATAGGCCAGCCCCCAGATGGCGATCTTCCGGCCGGCCACCGCGCCGCCGAAATAGCTCCGGATCTTCTCGAAGAAATGCACCGACTGCTTCTTGTTGACCTGCTCCACCGCCTCGATCACCTGAAGGGTCATATCATAATCGGAAGCGGTCTTCAGAATGGCGCGCACATCCTTCGGGAAGCAGCTTCCGCCGTACCCGACGCTGGGATAAAGATACTTCTTGCCGATGCGGGAATCCGACCCGATGGCCGCCCGCACGTCGTCGATGTCGGCCCCGACGCGCTCGCAGAAGTTGGCGATATCGTTGATGAACGAGATGCGCATCGCCACGAACGAATTGGCAGCATACTTGGCAACCTCGGCGCTCCGCTCGCTGATGACGTAGATGGGATTGCCGCTCCGCACATACGGCTCGTACAGCTCCCGCATGATCGTCTCGGCCCGCTCCGAGCTGGTGCCGATCACCACCCGTTCCGGACGCATGAAATCCTCTACCGCATAGCCCTCGCGGAGAAACTCCGGGTTGGAGACGATATCGAAATCGGCCTCCGGGGCATTGCGCCGCACCGCCTCGTACACCCGCTCGCTGGTACCCACCGGAACCGTGCTCTTATCCACCAGCACCTTGTAGCCGGCATCCGGGTTGCGCGCCAGGATCTCGCCGATCTGCGCTCCCACGCCCAGGATATACTGGAGATCGGCCGAACCGTCCTCCTCCGGAGGGGTGGGCAGGCAGAGGAACACGACATCCGACTTCAGCAGCGCCCCTTCCAGATCGAGCGTGAACTTGATGCGGCGCTCGCGGATATTGCGCTCCAGAAGCAGATCCAGTCCCGGCTCATAGATCGGAACCTCCCCGGCCTCCAGCATCTCGATCTTGCGCGGATCGATATCGACACAATGCACCTGATTGCCGCCCTCGGCGAAGCAGACACCCGTAACCAGGCCAACATAGCCGGTTCCGACAACAGCGATGGTATAAGGCATATATCCGTAAGACTAGTAGTTCCGCTCCCGGCGTTCGAAACGCTGACCCAATAAAGTAGAAGTCAACAGGTACGCTACCGCGAGGAAAGTTGTAAAAACCAGTATGATGACGATGGTTCGCTGATGGGCCAGCGGGTTGAGAAATGCCCCGGCCACATCCCCCAGGATGGCCTGCGGCTGCACCAGGAGATCCCAGCTGTTCCATCGTTCGAACCGCCCCAGATACACTCCCAGCCCTCCCAGGCAGAGCGCGATCGCGGCAAAGGCCCAGCCGGCGAACTCCCCCAGCCGTTCCCGCACCAGCGCCTGCATCTGGCGAAGCGAGACGATCCCGAGCACCAGCCCCGTCCAGGCGAACGAGGCTATCAGCATGGCATCATACCAGACCGGCGCCGGCCCCGCCTTGCGCAGATGGATGAAATCGGTGACGATATAGGGCGCGTTCGGAAAGAAGGCAAGCCAGACTGCCCCGATCCCCACCAGCACCGCCGCCGGCACCCTGCGCGGAAGCGAAAGGGTCCAGGAGGCCAGAAAGGGAATCCAGGCGAGAAAAAGGTTCCAGACCAGAAATTTGTAGCCGTGCGAGCCGGTATAATGCATGCGCGCGGCCAGCAGAGCCACGCAGAGCCCGGTAGCAAGGGCAAACAGGAGGAGATGGGCAACCGGACGCGTTCCTCCCCGCTCCGGCGCCGCAGCGCTCCCCCCCGACAACGATCGCATAGCTCCAATCATGGCACTCTCTCCTCCATTCATCATCAATCATAGACCGAACCATCGCCGGGGACGTTCTCATCAGTCGAACATCCCTAAATCGTCAATCCCCACTCCCTCCCTCTTCCCGCAAATGCGCAAGATGTTCCGGATTGCGCGCCACCTCATCCAGCCGCACCAGGATCTCATGCAGCGGGAGGGCACGTTCGCGCGCTATGCGGCGGGCCTCCTCGTATTCGGGGACGATCCGCAGCCCATCCAGGGTTTCTATCTTCTTCATCCGCACCGGGCCGAACTCGGTGGGCACCAGGATCTCCTCGCGCGGGAGCTTCCGGCGGTTCATCTCCCGGTAACGGACGCCGATCGTGGTTGTTTCGCGGTAGATCACCTTGGTAAGCTCATCCACCGCTCCGGCCGGCGCAAGCACGGTAAGCACCATGCCGGGGCGCCCCTTCTTCATGATGACGGGGGTCAGATAGGCGTCGTACGCCCCCGATTCCAGCAGCCGCTCTATCAGATAGGGATAGACCTGCGGGTTCATGTCGTCGATGTTCGACTCGATGACCGTCACCATATCATGCTCTTCGTTGCCGATCAGCTCGCCGATCACCACCCGCAGCAGGTTCGGGCGATCGGGCAACTCGCGGCTTCCGGCCCCGAAGCCGATACGGTCCACCTGCATCTGCTCGGTGGCGAGGGTGCCGCGCGAGAGCGCCTTGATGATGCCCGCCCCGGTAGGAGTGGTAAGCTCGAACGGGATGGATGTCAGCAGCACCGGATATCCCTTCAGGATCTCCAGCGTGGCCGGCGCCGGCAGGGGCATGGTACCATGCTGCGTCCGGATGATCCCCCCGGTTCCCAGCGGAACCGGCGCGGAGTATACTTCATCGATCCCCAGATGGTCAAGGCAAAGCGCCACCGACACCACATCGGCGATGGAATCAAGCCCTCCCACCTCATGGAAATGCACCTCTTCGACGGTCACATTATGGATGCGCGCCTCGGCTATCGCGATCTCCTTGAAGATGGCCCTGGCGCATTCCTTCACGTTCTCGGCCAGCGTGCTCCGGCCGATCAGCTCCACGATCTCGCCGTAGCTGCCACCATCGTGGCGCTGGCCGGCGTGATAGAGGGTATGATGATGCGCATGCTCATGCCCGTCGGCGTGATGATGATCTCTGCCGGCGATCTCACCGGAGAGGGTCTCTTCGGAGACTGCCCCGGCCGTCTCGAACGGGTTTCCCTCCGGCGAGAGCGCATCGAATTTCGTAGCATGGATCTGGCTGCGCACCACCGAACCGAGCGCAAGGCGCACCTTCTCGGGGCCCAGGCCAAGCCGCGCCAGCCCTTCTTCGAGCACGCGCAGCGGCACCCCCGCATCCAGCAGCGCGCCGACGGCCATATCACCGCTGATACCAGAAAAACAATCGAAATATGCGATCTTCATGAGGCTGGAGTTCGGTTTGAGAGGGTGCAAAGATAGAGATTTGAGGCGAGAGGAGCCGTCACACTACCGAAAAAATGGTGGCAAACTGTACCGTTTCCCCATTCCGCGGCACAGATTCTCCCGGACTCCTTCAGACAGGCGGCAGCAGACCCCGCCGCCGCAACGAACCGATGATCCTCCCGCTCCCCCCTACTCTCCGTTCCACGAACGCCCGCACCTGGCGTCCCATCTCCTCCCTCCGCTCCGGTTCCTCGGCAAGCTGGCGCACCCGCTCGCGAAGCTCCGGGCCATTCCCTACCAGAAACAAGGCTCCTTCACGATGCATCTCCTCGGCATCGCGCGAGCGTCCGATGCCTGGCCCGCAGAGCACCGGGACCCCGTAGGCGGCCGGCTCCAGCACGCTGTGCACCCCCTCGCCGAACGCTCCGCCCACATAGGCCAGATCGCCGATCCGGTAGAGCGCCGAGAGGATGCCGGTACGATCCACCACCACCGCGCGCACCGTTGCTCCGGCTTCCCCGCGCTCGATCGCCGAGAGGGAAACGCTCCCCGGAAATGCGTTCAGCAGCCCCGCCACATGCTCCCTGGTGGGCTCGTGGGGGACCAGTATCAGAAGAAGGTCATCGCGCGAAGCTATTTCACCCAGCAGCTCCTCGTCCGGCGGCCAGGTGCTCCCGGCCACCAGCACCAGGCGCCCGGCGATCAACTCCGGAGTGAACGCGGGAAGATCGGCCGCGGCCCGTGCCCGGGCGAACACACGGTCGTAGCGGGTATCGCCGGCGGTCTCCGATGCCACCGCCGGGGCAAGCAGGCTGAAGGCGCGCCGGTCATCATCCCCCACCGCATGGATCAGCGCCAGCATGCCGTAGAGCTTCGCGAAGAACTCCCGGAGCAGCGGCCGGAAACGGGCGGAATCCTCCCGCATCACGCCGCAGGCAAGCACTACCGGGATATCGCGGCGCTTCGCCTGGAGCATGAATTCGGGCCAGAGATCGTAGCGGATGACGATCACGAGATCGGGGCGAAGCAGATCGAAGAAGGCCGCCATCGGGGCGGGGCGATCCGGTGGAAGGTAACAGGCGGCATCGAGCGCGGAGTAGCTTCCCTGCTGCTCGTAACCGCTCGGCGAGAAGAATGACGCGGTGATCAGATACTGGTTCGCATCGGCGCGAAGGGCCTCGATGAGCGGTTTGGCCTGCTCGAACTCCCCCACCGATGCCGCATGAAAATGAATCCGGCGGACGCTATCCCCCGCACCGGAACCCGGCTTATCGTCCCGGCGGGCGGCCATCCCCCCGCCGAGCTGCCCTTGCCAGTTGCGGCGTCCGTCAAGCCCCCGGCGAACCTTCGGCGACCATAGCGCCACGATCCGGAGCATAATGGAGAAAAGGGGCTGGATAAGCGCGCGGTACAGTACGATCCACAAGGAGGATGAGGGGATTGACGATTTTGGATTTTCGATTGGGGGAAATGTCCGTGGCTGTTGTACCGGAACTGCACGATATACGCCGGTAGCTCCCGAAACAACGACCACGGACTACTGACAGCGGGCGTTAGCCCGCGAACGGACTACTGACCTTCCTGCTAAGAACTACGCCCATATCTCATGTTTGGTCTGCCGGGTCATCAGCGAGAAGGTAGCTTCACGGGGGTCCTTCCCCTCGAACAGCACCCGGTAGACCTCGTTGATAATAGGGGTTTCCACCTCGTAGCGGGCAGCAAGCTGGTAGGCCGATTCGGTGGTGGTGACCCCTTCGGCCACCATGTTCATCTCGGCCATGATCTCCGGCAGCTTCCGCCCCCGGCCGATCTGCTCTCCCACGAACCGGTTCCGGCTGTGGCGGCTGGTACAGGTAACCACCAGATCCCCCAGTCCGGAAAGTCCGCTGAAGGTATGGGGGTTGGACCCGAGCGCAGTGCCGAGACGGGAGATCTCCGCCAGACCGCGCGTGATGAGCGCGGCCTTGGTGTTGTCGCCGAAGGTAAGGCCGTCGAGAATGCCGGCGCACACGGCGATCACATTCTTCAGCGCCCCGCCAAGCTCCACCCCGAGCAGATCCTCGTTGGCATACACCCGGAAGGTTTCCGATGTGAACAGATCCTGCACCAGCATCGCATTCTCCAGCGACGGGCTTGCCGCCACCAGCAGCGTGGGGATGCCATCGGCAACCTCCTCGGCATGGCTGGGCCCGGAAAGCGCCACGAAGCGCCCCGGCTCCACCCGGTGGGTCTGTTCCAGCAACTCGCTGATACGGAGAAGCGATCCCTTTTCAATCCCTTTGGAAACGCTCACCACGACCGAGCCGGCCAGAGTTTCCGGGGAGACCGAGGCGAGGGAGCGACGGATGAACTGCGTGGGGGTAGCCACCACCACCACCGGCGCCAGAGCGGCGTCGGAAGGTTCATCCACGATGGTAACTGATGGGGGAAAGGCGATGCCGGGAAGATACAGCCGGTTCTCGCGGTCGCTATGAAGCCGCCGGCGCTGCTCATCCCCATGTGCCCACAGGAGAACATCATTGCCGAGCGAGGCAACATGAACCGCCAGAGTGGTACCCCAGCTTCCGGCGCCGATAAAACCTACGGTCATGCTGCTATCGATGAAAGATGCGAAGCTTGTTGAAACGATTCTCGCGCCCTTCGGCCAGACGGCGGATATTGGCGCGGTGGGTAAAGATGATGAGCACCGCCAGGCCGATGCAGAAGAATATCAGCGTATGATATCCTTCGATGTTCACATGGAAGATGTTGTAGCGCACCACCATGGTGGTGGGAAGCGAAACCGCCGCAAGGATGGAGCCGAGCGAGATATAGCCGGAGGCGAACACCACCAGCAGGAAGATCCCCACGGCCACGGCAAGCTCCACCGGGGCTATGCCTATCAGCATGCCCAGCGCAGTATTGATCCCCTTGCCGCCGCGAAACCCGGCGAACGCGGTCCAGACATGCCCCATCACCGCCGCCACACCCGCAATGGTCTTCACCACGGTGATATCCTCGAACCCCGTGGCGTTCGGAAACGGAAGCACGCCGTTGAAGATCTTCACGGCGATCACCACCGCGGCCACCCCCTTCAGGATGTCCAGCAGCTGCACGATCACTCCGGCCTTCCATCCCAATACCCGGAAGGTATTGGTGCTCCCCATGTTCCCGCTCCCCTTCTGCCTGATATCGAATCCGTAGAACACCTTGCTGATGATCAGGGCCGACGGTATCGAGCCTATAAGGTAACTGACCAGGATGATGAGAAGAATTTCCATGAAGTCTTGTTGTCGTTTGAATGAACCGGCGCTCCGCTGCTCCGGCAGGAGGTCTCCGCACCACCGGCACGGATCGATAGACACCGATCATACCGAAAAGTTGAGGCCTTAACTCCTGCCATCCGCCACACACCGGCCCGGGGGGACAAGTACGAACTCTAAAATACCGAACTGCGCGGATCGAACAACCGGATTGTAAAAGTTTATCGTCAGCCTTCTGCGAAAAACTTCGGGGAACATAAATTCGTATGCTCAACCAACTACTGAACGATCCACCGGTACGCAGGTTGTAACCTTTGCGGCCGGAGCACGAATGCCCCCGGCAATCGCTCTCCCCTTTCCGGTGTACATCGAGCGGCCGCCGGCGTAACCCCGCCGGGCGGATCGCCCGATATCGCTCCCATACTTTGCTTGCATCCAGTAGTAATCCGGAGGAAAGATTATGCCAATAGGTGACCAGCAGGATCTCCTCGCAGCGACCAGAAACCGGCTGCGCGAGATCGACGAAGAGCTTGCCGGACTTCAGGAGCAGCGCGCCGAACTGAAGACCCAGTGGCAACTCGAGAAGGATCTGATAAGTTCCCTGCGCGCCATGAAAAGCCAGATCGAGGGGCTGAAGACCGAGGCGGCCAACTACGAGCGCGAGGGCGATCTCGGAAAGGTGGCCGAGATCCGCTACGGCAGGATCACCGATCTGGAAAAACAGCTCTCCGAAACCAACGCCCGGCTGGAAGAGGCGCAAAGCGTCCACCGCATGCTCAAGGAGGAGGTGGATGCCGACGATATCGCCGAGGTGATCTCCAAATGGACCGGCATCCCGGTCTCGCGCATGCTGGAGAGCGAACGGACCAAGCTGATACGGATGGAGGATCTGCTGCACGACCGGGTGATAGGCCAGGACGAGGCGGTTACCGCCGTGGCAAACGCCATCCGCCGCTCCCGCGCCGGTCTCCAGGATCAGAACCGCCCCATCGGCTCGTTCATCTTCATGGGAACCACCGGCGTGGGCAAGACCGAGCTGGCGCGCGCCCTGGCGGAGTTTCTGTTCGATGACGAGCGGGCCATGGTCCGTATCGACATGTCGGAATACATGGAGAAGTTCGCGGTCTCCCGCCTGATAGGAGCCCCTCCCGGCTACGTGGGCTACGAGGAGGGGGGCCAGCTTACCGAGGCGGTGCGCCGCCGCCCCTATTCGGTGATCCTGCTGGACGAGATCGAAAAGGCGCATCCGGAGGTGTTCAACATCCTGCTCCAGGTGCTCGACGAGGGGCATCTCACCGACAGCCAGGGGCATGTGGTGAGCTTCAAGAACACGATCGTCATCATGACCTCCAACATCGGATCGCATCTGATCCAGGAACGCCTCGGGCAGATCACCGCGGAGAACCGGGAATCGGTGATGGGAGAGATGCGGGTGAAGCTGATGGAGCTTCTGCGCGCGCAGTTGCGGCCGGAGTTCCTGAACCGTATCGACGACATCATCATCTTCAAGCCGCTGACGCCGGAGGAGATCCGGCGCATCGTCGATATCCAGGTGGAACGGGTGGACCGGATGCTGAAGGCCAACAACATCTCCTTCGAGATCACCGACGAGGCAAAGGACTGGATAGCGAAGCTGGGGTACGATATCGCCTACGGCGCCCGCCCCCTGCGCCGCGTCATCCAGCGCTATCTGGTCAATCCCCTCTCCACGATGCTTCTGGAAGGGCAGTTCGTCTCCGGCGACGTGGTGCGCGTGGTCCTGGACGAGCAGGGACTGATAGAGTTCGAGAAGGGGGATGAGTAGAGCGTGGTTAGTAGATAGTACGTACTTCGGCAAACGTTATCTGAGATTCTGTTGTTGTGGTGTCGCGGAGTTCCACTGGGCGCTCCCTGCTGCCCGCACATCGCACGGAGTCATAACTCCGTGCGAACAGTGCCGGGGATCTCAGAAAACGTATCCATAGGTACGTAGAGCGGATTTCACTATGGTTACTCGCTCGTGGCCCCCGTAGGGGGCACCCATCTGTAGCATGCACACTCCCTTTTCCCCACTCCGGAAGCTCCGTAGGAGCGGCCCATTCTTCCTGCTCTGAAAAGGCGTAACTCAATTGCAATCCGCTCTCGATAGTAGCGAAGAGGGAGAGCCCGATCATCCATCGTACGGGCTCCCCCTCTTTTCATGTTCATCCTTTTCCATGCTTCCGCCGCGCCCACTCTTCCGCCCTAGCCCTCCCCGACTCCAGTCCCCTTCTCCCCAATCGAAAATCCAAAATCGTAAATCGAAAATCTCTACATCCTGATCTGGGTGGAGAGACGGAGCGCCAGATCCAGGCGGCGGCGATCGGAGAAGAAGAGGCTCGTCAGCTCCGAGGTGGCAACATCCAGCATCAGCCAGCGCAGGGGGCGGAAACCGATCCCGGCCGACATCGCCACGCCGAGATCCCCGCCGAACTGGAACCCGGTGCGGACCGCGAACTCCTGGCTCGGCTTCCACTCGCCGCCGATGGAAACCCGTGGCGCACCCTCGCTGCCGATCTGGTCGTTCAGATCGAACGCCGCCTCCACCCCCGCCACCAGGTCGCCGGCGATCGCCGGGAAGAACGCGGTAAGATCGGCGCCCAGCCCCATCCGCATCTGCATCGGAAGCCGGGAGCGGAACGTGCCGATGGTATCGAGCTTGGCCTCGTACCGGTAGATCACATCGTTGGAGACCCCGCCCAGCTCGTCGGTGAGGGTGTCGCTGATGTTCGGGTAGCGGCGCTCGCGGTTGCTGCCGAACCAGTTCAGCCCTCCCATCCCCTCCAGGGTGATCCCGAACAGAAGCGCGTCGCGCACGTCGTTGTCCGACACGCGCACCTTCTCGGCCTCCAGCGGGCTTCCCACAATCTCCACATCGGCCTCCTTGAGCTTTCTGAGGATCACCACCGAAATGCCCAATCCTCCCTCCCATCCATCGGCGGCGGCCACTTTGCGGTCGAACAGAGCGGTGCTGAGAATAGCGTCGGACGCGTTGAACGTGCTGTCGATAGGCTGGGAGCTGCGGAAGGTGTAATAGCCGCTCACCCCGATGCTCCTGTAGGTGGCGCCGGGCGGGGAGGGTATCACCTCGGTTCTGGCCCAGCTCTTCGGGTCCACATCGTAATGCACGATCCCCTCCATATACCCCAGGCTCATGCCCACGCCGAACGCCGGCATCCAGAACTCCGAGGCGCTCTTGTCGGTATTGCGCCGCTCGAACGCGGTCGCCAGCGTCACGTTCAGCGAGCGGGTCCATTCCCCGCCGATCTCCGGGTTCTCGAAGGTCTGCCCCTGGCTGAAGACATCGCCGCTGCCCAGCACGCCGGTACGGAAATTCTCCGGGAAGCTCATCCTGGCCCGCACGCGGTGGCCGTAGCGTATCCCGATCGCGCCGATGCGCGGGGCACGTATGCGAAGCTCCACGATATCGGCGGCGGCATCGGCCGAGAGCCGCCCCTCCTCCAGCAGCCCGGCAAGCCGCAGACGATCGGCATCGGTGAAGATCCCGCTATCCTTCTTGTCGAACACGAAGTCCAGCTCCGAGGAGTTCAGATACGTGGACCCCGCCGATACCCCCACCGGCAGAAACGAGAGATCGATCTCCACATCCTGGAGGCTGTCGTACTTGCCCAGCGCATCCAGCCCGAGCGCGCCGATATTGGAGTAGAGCGCCGAGAGCCCGCGCGCGGTTGCCACCGAGGAGCGCCCCATCCCGATGGCGACCGGATCGGCCCGCTGCTGCGCCAGCAGGGAAAGGGCTGGAAGGAAAAAGAAGGAGAACAGAAGAAGCGCATTAAACCGCTCTCTTCTTCCGGCGGCTAACCGGCAGCGTTCCCGGCAGATCCCCTCTCCGGCTCCGTGCCGGTATCTATGAGAAAGCTGTATCGGAATGATCTTCATGGCAGGAGAGAAAAATAATTGATACATGGGGAGCTACGGACGTCAGTATCTTGACCCTTCCGTAGTCTTTCTACGTCCCCTGTATCATGGACCCTGAACGGCAGGAGCCCGGTAACGGGTTACAGGCAGATGAAACGATATCGCCGGCAGGTAGTATGACTCATTCACCAGCGTATTCTGGACAGGTTCACGTCATCATGCACATGCGCGTACTTACAATAATAGCTCTGATAACGGCAGCATCGGCCCGATTGTTTGCCCAGCCGGGCCCCACCGCATCGGTTGCGGGGGTGCTCACCGAAAAAACATCGGGCGAATATATCACCGGCGCCACCGCCATCCTGCATCCTGATAGTGCAACGATCAGTGGCAAGAACATTCGCGGGGCGGTCTCGAACAAGTTCGGGTTCTTCTCCATCGCCAATGTCACCCCCGGTCCGTACTACCTGACGATACGTGCGCTCGGTTACCAGACCGTCACCCGGCCGGTCGTGATCGGCCAGGAGGGGAATTCCCTCAGGATCGACATCCAGCTCGAGATCAAGGATATCCGGACCGACGAGGTGGTGGTTCAGGGCGATCGCGAGCCCTCCCCCACAAGCTCCATCAGTGCGGTGGATCTGCGCCCGGACTTCATCCAGCAGCTGCCGGCGATCGGCGGAGAGACCGATATCTTCCGCGCGCTTCAGCTGCTGCCGGGCGTCAAGGCGGTCAGCGAAATATCCAGCGGGCTGTATGTACGCGGCGGCTCCCCGGACCAGAACCTGACGCTGCTCGACGGCGTGATCGTCTACAACCCCTCCCACCTGGGCGGGTTCCTGAGCACCTTCAACTCCGATGCGGTGCGCGATATCCGCCTTATCAAAGGGGCCTTCCCCGCCGAATACGGGGGGCGCATCTCCAGCGTGCTGGATATGACGATGCGCGAGGGAACCAAGGAGAAGATCTCCGGCACCGCCGGCATCAGCCTTATCAACTCCCGCCTGACCGTGGAAGGGCCGATCAACGATGATGCCACCTTCATGCTCTCCGGGCGCCGCATGTATCTGGACCTGATGATGCTGGCTCTGGAGGAGGATATCCGCGAGGAAACGCCGACCTATTATTTCTACGACCTGAACGGCAAGGTCAATTATCGCCTTTCCGAAAGCGACCACATTTTCCTCAGCGGATATTTCGGCCGCGATGTGCTTAACGGACCCCCGGATGAGGATATGGAATTCAATATCGACTGGGGAAATTCCACGGCCAACCTCCGCTGGATGCATATCGTCTCCCCGCAGCTCTTCACGAATTTCTCCGCTATTTATACCGATTATCAGTTCTCCACGGAACTGATCGATAAAAATTCCTACGGCTCGCGCGATGCCAATTTCAAATCGATCTCCGGCATCCGCGATTTCATGATCCGGGGCGAGGCCCAGTATTACCCGAGCGAGGATCATATCATCAAGGTTGGAACGGAGCTTACCGAGCATCGCTTCCGCGCCGATGCCAGCGCGAAGATCGAGGAGTTCAACAAGCTGGAGCAGACCCCCACGATACTTACCTCGTTCGATGCGGCGCTCTATGCGCAGGATGAGTGGAATATCACCCCGCAACTCTCGGCGAATCTGGGAGCACGGCTGTATTATTTCCAGAAGGGAGATTATTTCCGTGTGGAACCCAGGCTCTCGCTCGCCTACAGCCTGAACGAGGCGGTCTCGCTGAAAGGGGCGGTCTCCATGGGAAATCAGTTCCTGCATCTGGTCACCCGCAACGATATCGCCCTCCCCACCGATGTGTGGTTCCCCTCCACGGCCAACATCAGGCCGGCCGAGGCGATGCAGGGGGTGCTGGGCGTGGAAAGCTATCTCTTCGACCGCCAGTTCCTGGTGAGCGTGGAGGGATATTACAAGAAGATGGACAACCTGCTGGAGTACAAGGATACCGCGAGCTTCTCCCTGTTCGTGCCGCTGGAGCAATCGTTCACCAGCGGGTCCGGCGATGCCTATGGCGTGGAGGTGTTCATCAATAAAAGGCTCGGGGCATTTACCGGCTGGGTGGGATATACGCTCTCCTGGACCAAGCGGCTGTTCCCGGAGCTGAACAACGGGCGCGAGTTCTATCCCCGCTACGACCGGCGCCATGATGTGTCGGTGGTGCTCACCTATCGCCTGGGAGACTCATGGGAGCTGGGCGCCACCTGGGTGTTCGGCACCGGACAGGGATATACCATGCCCTCCGGACGCTACGAGCTTAATCCGCTTATCAACAACAACGAGAACAGATATTATTATGGCAACGATAATCTCGATTATACCGAGCGCAATGGTTATCGCCTGCCGCCGTTCCATAAGCTGGATCTGAATTTCACCCACTCCTTTTCCTGGTTCGATCTGCCGTGGCAGTTCTCCATCAATATCTACAACGCCTATAACCGGCGGAATGTCTTCGCGCAGTTCATCGATGAGGTGTACGATCCGGAGACCCAGGAGTCGCAGATGAAGCTGCGCCGCATCACCCTTTTCCCGATCATCCCGACCTTCGGATTAAGCTTCAAATTCTGATATCCATGCCTACAGCAATGAACTCATCGATGATGCAGCGATCCGCCACGATGCAACGATTATTCGCCCTGGCGGGAATTATCTTCCTCTGCCTGGCAGTTTCCGCCTGCGAGGAGGTGGTGGAGGCCGACCTCCCGTTCGTGGAACGCCTTGTGGTACAGGGCACGCTGGTGGCGGGGCAGCCGGCCGATAGCATCTTCATCAAACGCACGGTCCCGCTCTCGGCCCGCTACGATTCGGCACGCGCCATCCTGAGCGATGCCAGCGGGCGGATAGAAGGGGGAGGAAAAAGCTATCCGCTTGTGCATGTGGGCGAAAGCCGCTACGAGGCCACCGGGCTGGTGCCGGAGAGCGGTGTGCGCTACCGGCTGGTGGCCGACTGGCATGGCAAGAGCGTCCAGGCATCCACCACGATCCCGTATCTCCCGCAGGTGGATACCATCATCACAAAGAAATCGACGGAGGATCACCCCAATCCCAACGATGCCTATTATGCATCCATCGAGGCGCATGTGCGCCCCCGCCCCACCGAGACCTATGCGATGGAGGTATACGACCGGAATGATTCCCGCTTCGATTTTTATCCGGTGGTGGACCTGAATTATAATGATGTGATCGGAAAGCCGGACGATACGCTCGCAAACGGCAGAGTGCAGTTATTGTTCGATGATTATTCGTTCGTGCTTAATCGCAACCGCGCGCGCGTGGTGGTCTATTCCTACGACCTCTCCTTCTACGATTTCTACTACAGTTATTACGACCGGGACGGCGACGGAGGAGCTATTTTCAACACACCCCAGCCGGTGCGCTGGAATGTTGAAGGCGACGGTATCGGAATTTTCATCGGCAGAGCGGCGGTCTCCCTGAAGCTGCCGTAATCATCGCCGGGGGTAACGGCGCCGCCGGGCGGGCGTGTTACTTGATGTATCTCGAGCGTTCAATATTCGAGGAAAATCATGAAACGCATGCTCCTGTACCCGGCTCTGGTGCTGATTGCGCTTGCCGGCTGCGGCGGATATCAGGATAAGGAAAGCGGGGACGTCCCAGCTCAGGCCCTCGGCGATAATGCGGCCCCTCCCCAGGAGGCACCGAAAACCGGCGGGAGCGCCCCTCCCTCCCCGGCCGCCGATACCGCCGGAAGGTCCGCGCCGGGAGCCCCTGCGGAGCGCAAGCTGATCCGCAACGGCCAGATGGAGATCAGAGTGGAATCGGTGGATAGCGCCGAGGCCGCGCTGGCTCGTATCGCAGGGGCCAACAGCGGATATATCGCCAACAGCGGCCGCTCCCGTTTCTCCGGCAATGCGCTCAGGGCCACCGCACAGCTCCGGTTTCCCTCCTCCCGGTTCGATGCCGTTCTGGCGTCGGCCCGCGCGCTCGGCAAGGTGGAATCGGAATCGGTGAGCACCGCCGATGTCACCGCCGAATATATCGATCTGACCGCCCGGCTCAGCACCCAGAAGGAACTGGAGACCCGGCTGCTGGAGCTTCTGGAAAAGCGCGGCGCGGCACTTGCCGATATCATCGAAATAGAATCGAAGCTGGCGCAGGTGCGCAACGAAATCGAAACGATGCAGGGGCGGCTCCGCTATCTGGAACATCAGGTGGCATATTCCACGCTCGAAATCTCTCTGATGGAACCGGGAACGCTCGGCACCAACTCCACCGAAACATTCGGCGGGAAAATAGCGGAGGCATTTTCCGATGGATGGCAGGGGCTTGTGGAGGTAATGGCGGGGCTTATCACCGTACTGATGGCGCTTCTGCCGGTGGGGGCGCTTTTTGCGATCCTCTATTTTCTTCTCTTCCGTCCATGGTCGCGCAGGCGGCGCGAACGCCGTGCAGCGGCAACGCCCCCTGTAAAGCCGGGCGGAACTACCGGAGCGTAGAAAAAAAATCTCGCAAAGCCGCAGAGACGCCAGGAGCGCAGGGAAGAAAAGAACCGATTGCTATCTATCTCTGCGGCTTCGCGGCTTTGCGTTGTTCTTCAGCCGGAGAAATACTCTATCGGCGAAATATCGGATATTACAGGACGGCCCGCACGGAGAGATATTCCATGCGGGCCGTCTGCTCTTTCTGCCGGAGCCATCGCCGCTCAATCCAGATCGAAGCCTGCGGCGACACGTATCGCCAGTTCCACACGCTCGCCACCGAGGAGCGCATCGAACTCCCCCGATCCCACGTCGATGCTCAGCCAGTCGGTGGGGCGCACTCCCACGCCCAGCCCCAGCCCGAAGCCGCTGACGCCGCCGCCGCTCAGGCCGGCCCGCACCGCAAGCCATTCGTTGGCCTGCCAGTCGGCCCCCAGCGACAGCCGGGGATCGAAGGTATTGCCCGGCACCGTATTCAGCGGCACCTCCCCTTCTATCTCCACCATCAGCGGCGATTCCATTTCGCTGGCGAACGCGTTCACATTCACCGCCAGCCCCGCACGCACCACCGAGGGGATGGAGGTGGAATATTCCCCCGTCCTCTGAAGCGTCCCCTGATAACTCCGGAAACGATCGTTATCCAGAGCGGCATTTCTGAGCGTGTCGTTGATGCCGTTCTGCGAGCGGAGATAATTATTTCCGTCCCAGGTTATCCGTCCGATATTCTGTGCTGCCAGACCGAAATAAATCGCGTCAGCATGTGCGGGATTTCCGGCGCCGCTCTTACGATACAGAACGCCGCTCACCCCGAAATCCCCCCCGATACCGATACCCGCCCCTGACGGAAAAAGTCCGGAAAGGAACTGCGAGACCGCATCGGCCGGATCGAAATCATCCGGCTGCGAGGAACGGATCTGGTAGCCCCCCTGGATCTGATAACTCCGGGTTCCGCCGATGGTCTTCTGCTCTACCGTGATGATGCTGTTATCGTCCACACTGAACTGCCCCACCCCCTGGATCAGCTTCACGGTGGCGCCGATGCCGACCGAGGAAAACCATCCCTCCCGCTTTTCCCAGAGCGCCTTTCCGTAGGAAATGCCAAGCTCGGTATTCCAGGAGACGCCGATACCACGATTGATAAAGCGGTACTGTTCGGCCAGCAGCTCTCCGCTGGCGAGCACGCGTGTGAATTCCTCCGGGAAATTCAGCCGCGCGTACAGGCGATGCCCGTACGAGATGCCGAACGTCCCTCCCCCGTCGGTTCTGTAGCGCGCCTCCAGCAGATTATTGCCGGCATTGGCGAACAGGCGCTCATCCTGGAGCAGATCGGCAAGCCTGCGGCGATCGGCCTGGTCGGGCCAGCCGGTGGTGCGTCCGAAGATATCCTGGAAATCGCCCGAGGAGAGGTAGGTGGAGCCGATGGTGCCGCCGAAATTATAGAGGGATACGGTAAGATCCTGATCGAGCGGCAGCTTGGAAGTGGCCGACAGATCCAGAGCGCCGGGGTTGGAGACCAGCGCCCCCAGCCCTCTGCTGCTGGCAACCGATGCCCGCGCCTTTCCCATACCGACCGGGTCCAGCCGGTCCTGAGCGGCTGCTGATGAAAAGGAGAAGATGACGGGTAGAAGAAACAGAAGTGCCGGCTTGAGCCTCATGGTCAACGTCATGGCAATCTGGTGGATCGTGATTCAGGGAGCCCGGCGGGGTCCCCTGCGGGTAAAAAAAAGGGCGGTACACCGACCGCCCTTCCTAGACACTTTAACGTTCCGATATCGCGGTAATCCCGGCGGTATCCCTACTCTACCTCGACAAGCGTCGTGTATTTGGGCGATCCCTTCGCCATGCTGATGATCTTGGCAAACAGATCGTTCGCCTCCTGATCATCGATATCGTCGAAGGCATCGTAGGCCGCTCGGTCAGGGAACGTGAAGACCTCGGTAAAGGAGCTGACGTCCTTTCCATGGCTATCGTTCTCATATACCGTGTAGTGAATGTCGTTGCTCTGCTGGAAGCGGCTACGCAGAAGGTTGGTCGTGGAGAGGTACTCCTCACGATTACCTGGCTCCAGTTCGACGTTCACCAGAAGAAGGACTTTTGACATAAGAGTATCCGAAGTACTAGAGGAACTTGATATCAGATGCACACAAGGTCGGCAAAGCTACGGAAGAAACATGAATGATGCAGGGAGAATGTTGCATCAGGTTGTCCATTCGTAACTACGCGCCGGGAATGCACACCAACCAAGATACGCCGGAATGGAAGGCGGTAACCGGAATATGTACGTCGGAACCGGAATGATTTATCAAGAAGTCCGATGCCGGTATGACAAGGAAACTGGAGAAGATGGGACTTGCGAACGGGCGGGAAAGGATGCGGGGCGGAAAAAGACGATCTGAAACCGGGAGAAGGGAACCCGAAGCGCTGCGCGCCTCGTCCCGATGCCTCTATACTCCTTCCCTCCCCCGGCATCATCTCATATCGGATAAACAACACCGGCCGGAGCCGGATGCCGGCAGGCAGAACCCCGCCGGGTGATTGGCTCTAGGCGCTCTTGCGCGCGATGCCATACATCCGGTGATCGACCATGATGCACTGATCGGAGACCACATCCAGGCCGGCCTGGCCGGCACGCTCCTCGGCTTCGGGATTGGTGATGCCGAGCTGCAGCCAGATGGCCCCCGCACCGGCAGCGATGGCATCATCCACCACCTCCGGGATATACTCCGGCCGGCGGAAGACATTCACCAGATCGATCTTCTCCGGGATGCTGGCAACCGTGGGATAACAACGCTCTCCGGAATCGGTTTCCTGGAGGGTGGGGTTCACCGGATAGACCTTGTACCCCTGGCTGCGGAGATACCCGGCGATCCGGTTGCTGACCCTCGACGGATTATCGGAGTAGCCCACAAGGGCTATCGTACGGGTCTGGTCGAGAAGCTCTCTTGGAGAACGCATTGCAAAAACTGGTTGAAAGTATTCTAAGAGCCAGGAGGTGCCGGGGAGATTCCGGCGGGCGCCGGCAGCCCCGGAAGGGGGAGCCGGACGCCCGCGACGGATCTGCTACTCCACAACTATCACTTTTACCCACGCAAGCTCTTCCCCCGCTCTCAACCGCAAGAAATATGCCCCCGCCGCGATGCCGGAGGGGAGCTGCAGGGTAACGCGTGCCAGCGCCACCCCGCTGCCGGGCACCGGGAAACTGGCCTGCACGCCGCCGTCGGAGCCGAGAAGCTCGGCAAGAGCCCCGCCGGCCGGAAGGTTGCGCACATCCAGATGGAGCACGCCTCCCGCCGCCGTTACCGGCTGCGGCATCACCGAGAGCACGGCAAAGCCGTTGGCCTTGTCGTTACGTCCACGCCCGCTCAGCACCCGCTCGCAGTCGCCATTGATATAGGTGACCGAATCGGCGACGATGGCGGCATAGGGCGCCGGAAGTCCGAGGATGGAGATATCCCGGTCCCCCTGCTTCCCGACCGTTATCTGCCGTCCGTTCCCCTCGTTCGCCACCAATGTTCCGGGCTCCATCTCCAGATGGAACTCCTCGACAAGGTTTCCTCCGCGCGCTGTGAACAGAAGAGAGCCGAGCGTATCGCCAGCTTGATATATCCGAGTCAAATGGGGTATCAGCCGTATATCGATACGCCCGGCTGCTGACACGCCGGTGATCGTTCCCTGCCTGCTCTCCACGCCGCTGAATCCTGCCTCGCCCCGGAAGGCCGCAGCAAAATCGACAGTTCGCACGATGCCTCCATCGAACGGACGGTCCACGACCACGGCCGCGCGGATGGTATCGCCAGACTCCACCACATTCGGCAGCCGCAACCGCAGATGAACCGCGGGCTGGACGAACGGGATACGAAGCGCATGGGTCTCCTGGGTCTCGAACGATGGATCGAGCATCGCGATCAGATCCCTCACCACGAGCGTTCCGGAGACCTCGCGGGTGGGATCGGCCACGGTAAGGCCCGCATTGTAGCGCGGCAGACCGTTCAGATCATCCACCGGAGCATCGTCCAGCGTCACGTTCACTCCATTCTCCAGGCGCACCTCTCCAAGGCCGCGATCGTACGTGCGCCTGTCGGATGCCTCCCCCTCGATCCTCCTGCGGTCGGGGCTCATCGCTCCGCTGAAGAGCGGGCTCAGGATATCCGGAGGGATCGGGTAGTAGTAGCAGGCATCGCTCCGGTTGTTGTAAAGATCGATCGCCTCCAGGCAGATGCTGTCCATCTGATGGAGCTTCAGGG
>JBMDXA010000218.1:0-14573 GCA_048594725.1 Candidatus Kapaibacteriota bacterium | reverse complement strand
GACCCTGAGTGGGCAATTCCAGAAGAATCCCACGCAAAGGCGCGAAGGCGCAAAGAAGATGTCTTTGTTTGCGCCTTCGCGCCTTTGCGTGATGCATCTGGCCTAGTTGGGTCTATCAGGTATATAATCGCCTTTCGATTTGCGATTGTGGATTTTCGATTGGGGGAGGCGATTGACGATTTCGGATTTACGATTGCCGATTTTGGAGAGAAGAGATTTTCGATTGCGGGTTTTGGAGGAGGAAAGATCCGCTCACTGCGCAGTACACTCCTACAGGCACGTATGACAAAGGGCGCAGCCCGCGAACGGACCACGCCCTTCAATTTCTTCCTCGGAACCTGAGTCCCGGGAACTACCATCTGCCGACCACTACCGCTTCCCTCACTTCACCAGCAGCATCCTCCGCGTAGCAATCTCCCCTCCCGCCTCCAGCGAGTAGTAGTAGACGCCGGAGGGAAGCTCGGAGATATCGAGCGGGAAGGAGTGGGTTCCGGGGGTCTCTCTCCCCTGCACGATCCGCCGCACCTCGGCGCCACGCTCATCGCGCACCACCAGTGTTACCGGCACCGCCCGCAGAAGCTCGTAGGAGATCTCCGTAACGCCGCTGAAGGGGTTCGGCCGGTTCTCATGCAGCCGGAACCCGGAGGGGGCGGCGGAGAACTCCACACCGGAGGTAGCGCACTGCACGGTCTGCTCCGAGCAGCAGAGCACCTGGTCGCCGAGCATCGTGCAGCTTTCTAGGGTGATGCTCCCGCCGGCGCTGGAATCGATTCTGATGGTGAAGGTCTCCACCGAATCACCCGCCCCCAGTGATCCGCCCCGGAAGGTCACGCTCTGGCGATCCCGCTGGATCGTGCTCCATCCGGATGCCGCGCCGCCAACCATCGCATCGCCGAAGACTCCCGTTCCGGAGGCTATCCGGAAGCGTACGCCGTCGATGTTCCCGGCCGGCTGGCGGCGGTTGACGACGCGGAACTGGTACAGACAGCCCACACCGGCGGAATCACGCTGCGACAGCAGCCGGATGGTATCGCAGGCCGCCTCCCCGCTCCCGCTGCACACAACCCAGACCGTATCGGTGCAGAGCTGGTTGGTTCCGGCAAAGCCCGTGACGAGGATAGGGATGGTAAGCGGGCGCACAGGATTCAGCCCGGCATCCAGGCAGAAGGTGAAGCCGGAGACCGAGTCGCCCGGCTGGATCGTTCCCCCGATATAATCGATCCTGGAAGTGGGGAATGCTATCCCGGCCGTCCAGGGCGATGGCCCCATGGCTGAACTGAACGATACGTTCTCCATCGCCACCTGCATCCGGAGCCGTGTGAGCGGAAGGGTGAAGGTATTTTTCACCCGCATGGTGTAGCAGCAGTTCCCGGGGTTCTGCCCGCCGGTCTCCTCGATCTGCACACCGGGGCAGGCCGGAACGATGATGGCATTGACGCGCACCGTATCGCTACAGATCGTCCCCTGGCTGTTGGAGGTGGTCCAGGCTATCGACAGCGGGTCGGCCGTGGTGCTGTCGCCAGGCGAAACGCAGAAGTTGAACGGCGAGAGCGAGCGTCCGGCCAGCAGCAGGCCGCCGGTCCAGACCACCGAGTCGCCGCCGAAACGCTGTACCTGCCAGCCCACCGGCGCACTGGCCGAACGGATGGTGCGGCCACGTCCCGGATTGGAGATGCGGGCCACCAGACGGCTGATGGAAGCGCCACGGGAATTGGCATTGGTGAGCTGCAGCGAGATGCAGCGCTGCGATGTGGAGAAGGAGGAATCAACGCGCGCTATCACCATATCGCAGGCCGTCAGAGGCCGCAG
The DNA here is from genome assembly GCA_048594725.1 of Candidatus Kapaibacteriota bacterium. Lineage (GTDB taxonomy): Bacteria > Bacteroidota > Ignavibacteria > OLB7 > OLB7 > JAFDZV01. The sequence continues at coordinate 12,764 of JBMDXA010000218.1, read as the reverse complement.
GCAGATCGTAAAGCCGGTGCCGCTCGATACCGGAACGCCGAGACGGTAGGTCTGCCAGCGGTACCGGATGGTATCGGTGGCGGCGGCGCTGTTATCGAAGCAGAGCCCCCGGAAGACGGAGGAATCCCCCGGCACCAGCGGCAGGAAGGGATCGGAGCGCCGGTAGCGGAGCGAATCTCCCTGCCCGCTGAGGAACATACGGGTCCATCCCTGCGGCGCGCTCTCGCCGATGAGGCGCACCCCCGGCGTGGTAAGCGCTATGGAGAACTCATCGAGGGGCGAGATCGGCACATGCGAATTTTTCAGGCGCAGATCCAGGCAGCAACTATCGCCGGACCCCTGCGGAGCGGTACGCACCGAATCGGGGACCGAAAGGCGGAAGCGGATCGTGGCGGTATCGCGGCAGATCGGCTCGCCGAAGTTCGTGGTCCACCATTCGATCCGCACGGTTGAATCGCCCGGAGCCGGAGTGATCTCGATCCGGAAATTTTCCACGAACCGCAGGCGCAGCAGGCCGGAACCTGGGGTGAAGAAGGCGATGGTATCGGCGTTGGCGCGATTGCGAATCCACCCCGATGGCAGTGGCTGCGGGTCCACCTTGAACTGCGCGCCCGGCGTGACCATGTTCAGATGGAAATCGTTGACGGTCCTGCCAAGCTGGTTCCCGGCGATAAGATCGATATCGACCACCGCGCGGGTGCTGCTGGGGATGGTCTTGAAGAATGCCTCGTCGCAGCTCCCCCCGATGCACCCGAGCACCACCGTATCGCTGCTGACAACCCCGTCGATGGTGCGGGTTTCCCAGATCGCCCTGAAGATGCCGGTATCGCGCGCGCAGACCCGGAAGCCGCTCAGGCTCTCCCCCGGCATGATATCGGCGTCGGCGGTATTGCTGGTCCAGCTTACCGATCTGGGGGACTGGAAGATAGCCCAGTTATCGGGGGCGCCGGAGTTCCCGTCAACGAACCGTCCGTTGCCGGAGAGGAGGCGCAGCCGGAACTCGGAGATATGGATACTGGTATCGGTCTGCCGGTTGTAGACGATAAACTCGTAGCAGCAGACGTAGCGTCCGGATGACGACTGGATGATCTCCACGGTATCCGCCCCCCCTGCCTGTGCCAGGGCGGCCAGCCCCGAACAGAGCATCACCACCGCAGCCACGGCGGCAATGCGGATAAACTGTACCACACGGTTCATAACACTCCCTGATGAGTATGCGATTCCTCTTAAGCCCAACACCGCCGGCGGCGTTTGGTTACCGCCAAGCACTGACAATATTCGAACCATCGGAATCATCGAAGCCGGAATATAGTAAAGGAGCCGAATGAAATGCAGGGGCTGCTGCGTGGCCCGGCATCAGGCCTCGCCCGCTGCCGGTAGCCGGACGTGGTTTTCAAGATCGACGGAGCGCGGCGTACCGGTCGGGCCGTTGGCTCGCACACCGGAAATTCTCCCGGCTTCCGCTGCTGCCATGAGCATACTCCTGATCCTCACATCGCCTCCCCCATCCCCCCAATCGAAAATCTAAAATCGGAAGGCAACTATATACGTCGAGCGACCCTGAGTAGCCAATCCTTGAAGAATCCCACGGGAAGCCGCGAAGGCGCAAAGAAGATGTCTTTCTTTGCGCCTTCGCGCCTTTGCGTGATGCATCTGGCAGGGTTGGGCATATCAGGTATCTAATCGCCAATCTAAAATCGAAAATTCTCCTAGCTTCGCATCTTCCAGTTCCATTCACTATCTCGCATCAGTTCGGCTATGACAGACCTTCGTACCAAGATCGTATGTATCACCGGCGCCAGCTCGGGAATCGGCGAGGCATGCGCCCGCGCGTTCGCCCGCGCCGGAGCACGGCTCCTGCTCTGCGCACGCCGCCTGGAGCGGCTGGATGCGCTCGTGCCGGAACTACGGGCGCTGGGCGCTCCGGAGACGATGACCTTCGCGCTGGATGTGCGCGATCGCGAGGCGGTGGCCGGGAGCTTCGGCGGCCTGCCGGAATCGTGGCGGGAGATCGATATCCTGGTCAACAACGCGGGGCTCAGCCGGGGTCTCGATACAATTCAGGAGGGAAACCTCCAGGACTGGGAGGAGATGATCGATACGAACGTGAAGGGGCTCCTGTACGTAAGCCGCGCGGTGCTGCCGGGAATGGTAGAGCGCGGCAGCGGGCACATCATCAATATCGGATCGATAGCCGGCCACGAGGTCTACCCGAAGGGGAACGTCTACTGCGGAACGAAACATGCGGTGGGGGCCATCACCAGGGGGATGCAGCTGGATCTGCTCGGCACCGGCGTACGAGCCAGCACGGTGGACCCTGGGATGGTGGAGACCGAGTTCTCCCAGGTCCGGTTCCACGGCGACCAGGAGCGCGCCTCTGCTGTCTACAAGGGGCTTACCCCTCTGAGCGGCGACGACGTGGCCGATGCGGTGCTCTACTGCGCAACACGCCCGGCGCACGCCAACGTGCACGAAATGATCCTGATGCCATCGGCACAGGCATCGGCGACGATGACACACAGGAAGGGGTAGGGAGGTTCGATTTGCGATTTTGGATTTTCGATTTTCGATTGAGGGGAAGGGATTTTTGATTGGCGAGAAGATATCCGGGGGATGGGAGTACGGGGGATGGAGTCGGAGAGAGCACAGAGAGAATGATGGTTCGCACCGACATTCTCTCTGTGCCACTATCTACTATCTATTATCCACTACCTACGAACTTCGTAACAACGCCTACGGGCAACTGGGCGCAGCCGGCCTGCCACGAACGAACCACCTATGCCAGCCCTGCGAACGGGTCGGCGGAGGCTTCTCGGGTAGGGGTTGCACCGGAGTTGTCCGCCGGCGCTGATGTCATGGCATCCCTGGCGGCGCTCACATCGTGGGCCAGTTCCGGATAGGTGTTCTCGATATCATCGAGACTATCCAGGTAGGGATGCAGCGGCACGGGGGTGCCGCCGGTAAGCATCACGGCGTAGGCATAGCCACGGGCCGCGGGCAGGCCCAGCGGATCGTCGGGATTGGGCTCGTGCTCCGCGAAGAAGGCCGCGATATGCTCGTAGCCGCGCATGCTGCCGGTCTCGCAGAGGATGTTGACGATATCCTCGGCAAGCTGCTGCTCCATCCCCTCCTGAAGGTGCGCCGCCAGCGCATCGGCGGCCAGATCGCCGAAGGCCATCAGCTCGTGGCCAGCGCTGTAATCCCCTTCCACGAACCGGTCCACCATCTCGCCGATGGCGTCCATATTCCGTTCATCGAAGAAGGAGCAGATATAGGAGCCGAGAGCCGTATCCTTTACCTCGGGACGGGCGAACTCGGTGTGAAGATTGAACAGCACCCCCTGGAGCGGGCCGGAGTAGACGCCGGAATGCCAGGGGCGAAGCTCCACGGCGATCTGCTGCTCCCCCTCGCTATCGTCGGCAGCATCATCCACGGCGCCGGTCTCCTCTTCATCCTCCCGATCGCCGGAGGCCGCGTCATCCTCGAACAGATCATCCTCGGCGATCTTCAGCTTCAGGTCGTCCTCACCGGTTTCCCCGGCGATCTCGTCGATCTCCGTCATCTCATCGAACTCCTCCTCTTCCCCGTCATCCTCCGGAAGCTCCGGGCGGATCAGCCCGCGGCGCACCAGATCCTCGCGCGTGTGCATCATCCAGACCTGATAGCCCACCAGATCGCTCTCCCTGACCTCGCGCTCCCCCACCTTCACCGGGTCGCTTTCGGCGAGCGACTCGAACGTCACGGCGATATGGTCCACCACCACCGGGGCCTGTTCGGCTCCATCCAGGGTATGGGTGCGGCTGTAGGCGACCCCATAGGAATCGACATCCCCCTCCTCCCCTTTGAGCACGGCATCGAGCAATGCCAGATGGTAATAATTGTGCAGCGACAGATCCTCCACTACGAGCACCTGCGCCAGCCCGAAATCATCGCCATGCAAGCGATAGGTGATGAGGTCACCCGGCTGAAATTTTTCCATGAATTCGTTCTTGGTTCTTGGTTTTTAGTTCTTAGAGCTTAGGGATTCGAACGGATGCGAAGGTCATTGCACGAGCGGGCGGGGACTGGCCCGTGGTCAGTAGTCCGTGGCAGCCGAAGTGCGATCAGGCATCGCCGGCCATCCATTGCGCAACTACCTGAAAAGCAATAGAAATGAGAGGAGATCGGCTCGAACCATCGTTCTCTCTTTACTTTGCTCTTCTTTTTTTCTTCTTTCTTTTCTTTATTTCTTGCTTTCTTTTTTTGTTCTCCCTCCGACTCCACCCCCCGGATTTCCAGCCCCCCAGCCATCTTCTCATCAATCTAAAATCGCAAACCAGAAATCCCCTCCCCTCAATCGAAAAGCTAAAATCGGAAATCGAAAATCCCTTCTCTCCCCAAATCGTCAATCGAAAATCTAAAATCGAGCCTCCCCCGGCTCGTTCAGATCATCATCCGACAGTTCCTCCTCCTCGTCGGAAGCGGCGGTATCATCATCATCGTCCTCCAGCAGCTGCACATCGTCGATATCATCGGGAGTTCCGGCGTTGTTGAGCACCGGCAGCTCCAGCAATTCCGGGCCATCGGATTCCGGCGGGTCCGCCTGTTGCGACTGAAAATATTCATGCACATTAAGACCGGTCTTCGGTCCCAGAAATTCCTGAAGATCCTCCAGCGATGCGGCCTGCACGCCGCGCACCGATCCGAACTTCTCGAAGATCCTCACCACGGTCTTCGGCCCGATGCCGGGGATATTGGTAAGCTCGGTCTGGAGCGTCCGTTTCTGGCGCAGCGAGCGATGGAAGGTGATGGCGAAGCGGTGCGCCTCGTCGCGGATCTGCTGAAGCAGCCGCAGGCTGCTGGAGGATTTCGGCAGCAGCACCGTATCGCGCTCGCCGGGGATGACGATCTCCTCCAGGCGCTTTGCCAGACCGATCAGGGGGATATGCTCCAGCCCCAGTTCCCGCATCACCTCGGTGGCCGCCGAGACCTGCCCCTTGCCGCCGTCGATCACGATCAGATCGGGAAAGGCGAGCCCCTCCTTCAGCACCTTGGTATAGCGCCGCCCCACCACCTCTTTCATCGAGGCGAAATCGTTCGGGCCCACCACCGTGCGGATCTTGTATTTGCGGTATTCGCTGCGGCGCGGCCTGCCATCGACGAAGCAGACCATCGAGGAAACCGGATCGGAGCCCTGGATGTTGGAGTTGTCGAAGCACTCGATGCGGCGCGGGGGATTCTTCAGATGAAGATCGCGCTGAAGGCTCTGCACCGGGCGGGGGATCATATCGGAGCGCTTCATCCGCTGGAGCTTCAGTTCCTCCAGCAGGAACTTCGCGTTGGTCTGCGCCATCGTCACCAGCTTCTGCTTGTCGCCGATCTTCGGCACCACGAACTGCACGCGTCCCTCCCCCCGCTTGTCGTTCAGGAAGCGCTCGATCAGCTCGTAATCATCGCCGAGATCCATCGGCAGGAAGATCTCCTCCGGGATGGAATCGGTGGTCATGTAGTGGCGCTGGATGATATTCTCCAGGATCTCCTCCGGCGGCATATGGAGCACGCCGCTGAGATAGTGATGCTGGCGGCCGGTAAGCTTGCCGTCGCGCACCTTGAAGATCACGGCGCTGGCATCGTCGTCCTCGGTGGCGAACGCGATCACATCACGATCCACGGGGTCCTCGGTGACGATCTTCTGCCGGCTGCTGTACTCGCGGAGTTTCTGCAGGCGGTTGCGCATCACGGCCGCCTCCTCGAAGCGCATCTCCCCGGCGAGGTTGAGCATATCCTCCTCCAGCGTCTTCTCCAGGGTGCGGGTCTTGCCGCTGAGCACCTGCATCACCTGCCGGATCATATCGTTGTAATGCTCCTGGCTGATGAACGCCTCGCAGGGCCCCTCGCACTTGCCGATATGATAATCCAGGCAGACCTTGAATTTCCGCGCGCCGATGGTCTCGTCGTTCAGGTTGAAATCGCACGAGCGGATCGGGAAGATCGAGCGGAGGGTTTTCAGCATGGCGCGCACGTACTTGACATCGGTATAGGGACCGAAGTAGCGGCTTCCGTCGCGAATCACCTTCCGGGTGGCGAACACGCGAGGATAGGGCTCGCTGGTGACCCGCACATAGGGATAGGTCTTGTCGTCGCGCAGCATCACGTTGTAGCGGGGGCGGAGCTTCTTGATGAGGGTATCCTCAAGGATAAGCGCCTCCACGGCCGAGTCGGTGACGATGATCTCCAGATCCTCGATGCGGCGCACGAGCGCCTGGGTCTTGGCATCGCGCGGGCGTCCCTTCTGGAAATAGCTGCGAACGCGGTTGCGGAGGTTCTTGGCCTTTCCCACATAGATCACCTTCCCCTCGCGATCCTTGTACTGGTAGATGCCGGGATCGGTAGGGAGCCCCTCCAGTTTCTCCTGCAACGACAGGGAGATGCGGATCTCGCCGGAGTCCACCGGATCGGGACCGGCCGGAGCCGGGATGGGTTCGGGGCCGCCGCCGGGCGTCCCCTGGGGGATGGGATGTTCTTCTGGATTCTGCATGACGGGTACGTTCTCTCATTCTACGACTGCGCGCCAACATACATAACGAGGATACGAATGCAAGCCGCATGCTGAAAAAAATGCGGTGGCGACGTTCCATTCACCGGAAGGTTTATCAATCGGTGACAGAGCATCAAATAAAGAGCGCACCGCTCACGTCGCTGATAACGCCCCCATGAGTCCCGGCTCCGCCCGGCACTGAAAATCACCCTGACGCCGGATAGCACATCCGCGCCACCCCGAGCCGCCCCAGGCGGCACACCTACACTACTGAGACTCGATGATACAGCATCTCCGCCTCCCTCTTGCCGCGGTTGCGGCGCTGGTGGTTGCTGGCTGCTCGGCACAGCAATCGCTCTTCGTCACCCGTCCCCATACAGCGCTTCAGGAGCGAGGCGCCGCCGTTATCGGACCGATCCTCGACCGCGACCTTCTCTCGTCGCTCGTGGTGGAGTACATCAATCTCTACCGTTCACAGCGGAATCTCCCGCTGGTCTATACCGAACACAACGCCAAGTCCGCCGCGCTCTGGATGGCCGATTACCAGGCTTCGCGGGCACAGGTGACCCATGTGGCGGCGGATGATCCGGCGATGCGCCGGTTCAAGGACCGATACAAGCAGAATGGGGGCGGCAGCTATTCGGCCGGCTACGAGAACACCGGCTGGTATCCGCTGTTCGATCCGCAGATTGGACGAAACCATACCTATGATGAGATGGCGCGCAATATCCTGGACGGGTGGATCAACAGCCCCTCGCACCACAAGGCGCTTATCGTGAAGGGGGATGGGGCCAACGGCGTGATAGGGCTTGGAGTGGCAGCCGGCGCCTGCAAGGGAACCGGCGGCATCTTCGCCACGATGAATCTCTTCTTCTATATGCCGGAGCCGAAGGTGAGCTACAACGAACCCCAGACCCCGCAGCAGAACCAGGGAGCGGCCGCACAGACCAGCAAGAGCCAGACGAAAAGCACCACGGCGAAGAAAAGCACCGCGCCGAAGAAAAAGAAATAACCGCGCCCGACAACCTGATGGTAGTGCGAAGTGATGATAGCGCGAAGGGTGCCGGCCGTAATGGCGGGCACCCTTCATTCATGTAGAGACGAATCCCGGATCAGTGCTTGACGATGATCTTCTCCACCACCCGGCGCGTGCCATACCTCAGTTCAAGCAGGTACGTGCCGGTTTGCAGTTCCCCGGTATCAATCGTAAGCGTATAGCGTCCCGGCTCCATCTGCGCAGGCTCCACCGGACGAAGCACGTGGCGGCCGCCTGCATCATAGAGCCTCACCGATACCATGGCCGCAACCGGCACAGAGAACCGTATCGCGGCCGACTCGCCGGCAGGGTTCGGCCAGGCCGAAATCCTCCCCGCATCGGCCGAACGTTCCACACGGCGGAGCTTGCCGAACCCATTCTCATCCTCCACATAGCTCGTCATCTCCTCCACAGGATACCGGGATGCATACGGAAGATCGGCCACCTGCAGGGAGCAGGGCTCGATCCTCAGGCGCACCACATAGGTGCCGGAGAGAAGGTCGAGATCGGCGGCGAGAATATTCGCATGAGCATCACCTCCCGGCTCCACCGTAAACGAATCGAAGCGATGCACAACCTCCCCGCTGGTTGTATTCACCAGTTCGGCGATATAATCCACCCGCATCCCGGCACCGGAGGCGGTATCTCCCACATAGTATCCCATCAGCTCAAGACCAATGGTAGTACTGTCGTGAGCGGCGAAGGGGCGGCTGGTAAACAGGTATGCAACGGTGTCCATGCTATCGGTACGGCGGAGAGAATCGGGACGTTCGGCAAGAAGTACCGGGCCGCTGGAGGCCGCCCCCGCAACCCAGACATCGTTCAGGACGGCGGTGATGGCGGTGCCGGTAACCGGATCGATCGGCAGATGCATCTGCCGTCCGTGCGCCACGTAGCCGAGCGGCTTCACCCCCTTGGCAAAGAACTGCCGGGAGGTATTCAGGGTGGATCGCTCGGCATCGCTCAACTGATAGAGCGCCGCGGTGCGGTTCCCCTGCCGTACCGGCGCCGAGGAGGTGCTTGGATAAAATCCTCCCTCGTCGTACAACCAGGGAAAACTCCAGAGAAACGCGGTGGCATATTGCACGAGCGCCTGCCGCATCCCGTACATGCCAGGCACCGCCCCCAGCGACACCCCGAAATAGATCTTCTCATCCCGATAGATCGTATCGTTCCGCCAGTTCTGCGACCCCACGCTGGGATAGACGAACTTCGGATCCAGCCAGCCGGGAGCATTGACAACCTGGGCCTTGTTGTACGTCCACTGCCATGCCGGCCCGATGGAATCCCAGTGGGGGCTCAGATAACCTGGCATCGCATGGTTGTACCGCCCCGAGGTGCTCGTCCAGATGCTGGAGAAATGCACCCAGGTCCTGGTATAGAAGAGATCCTTCAACGGATCATAAATCGACCTGACGCTCTCCCAGCTCACTCCCTCCTGCGCGCCATACCAGGCGTCCTGGGTCATGTCGATGGAGGGATGAAGATGCCGGGTGGCATCGTTCTGGCTCAACTGCATCACGTTCTTCTTCAGCAGCATATCCCCGGATGCGGTCACCGTATCCACCAGCCGCATGTACATGATGCGGCTGCCGTTGGGATCATCAAACGTGACGGCGGGCTGCTGCCAGACGATCGCGATACTGGAATCGCGCCCCTGGACATGCGCGAACGGAGGCATTGAGGGATAACTCCCCGCCCCCGACTGATTCGGCACCGCATGCAGCAGCGTATCCGGTGTCCCATATGTTGTGGAGCCACGCCGCAGCCGCGCCACGATACCCACCAGACTGTCGCTCCAGGCGATGAGTTCTCCGCCGTGCAATGCCGATACTACCGGGGTTCCCCACTTCTCGGGGTCCGCCCCCTCGTATACTCCTACCGGTTCTATCAGGCTCGGCCAGACCGAGCCACCACTCAACCAGGTGAACCTGCGCAGATAGATATTGCGCCGTGGTGCAACAACCATCTTGGAACGGTTGGTCCAGACGATGGTCACGGTCGTGTCGCTCGGCATCACCCGCACCGTCAGCGAGGGAAAGCAGTCGTTCTCGAAGTTGATAAGGGTGTTATCGGGGGCGACCCGGTATTCGAAGGGATCCCAGCTCACCGCGCCGGTGCTATCGGCTACCGGCATCGAGCGGCGATAATAGATGGTATCCTTGTGGGCGGGATTGCTCGCCTTGCGCCAGTAGACAGCATGGTAGTAGCGCCCGTCGAAGACGAGCTTCTTCTGATTGTTGAATCGGGTATCGCCGGGACCGATCGTATCCCCCGGCGGGCAATACTTCACCCGCAGCAGCGCTCCCCCGCCGGGACGCAGCCAGAGCGCGAAGGCGCTGTCGGCATGAACGATCGTGTCGAGACCGGACCGGGGCACGTTCTGAAAGGCGAGACGGGTGGTATCAGGAGCGATCTCCTTGACATGAACGTAATTGTAGCCGTCGATCGCGTTCTCCAGAGGGTGCTCCAGATTCAGATGGAGGAAGACCCTGCGAGTCTCCGCCAGCGTGTCCATGATCCTGCCGCTATCGCTGGCCGGCGAGATATCATCCGGCCGCTCGAACGTGCGGCGGTTGACCACGAACAGATGATGCACGTCCTTCATTGGATTCAGGGTCACCGTATTGTCATTGGAGGTATCGCGTCCCACCTGCTTCTGGAACAGTCCCAACTCCACATAGGTGGCGGCCGGCGCATCGAAGGTGCTGTCGGGCGCCTGGGCCCGCACCATCGTAACGATCTCGGTAGAAGGAAGCGGCCGGGGCGTCAGCCGGTTGGAATCCAGATTGGGATGCGGAACGGCCGCATGCATGCTGTAGGCATCGCGCCAGCGGAGCTTCGCCATCTCCGGACCGATAGCCGCCAGCCATCGGTTGATGGCCTTGGTTTCGCGTGTGCGCACCTGATAGCCCACGTAGAAATCGTTGATGCTGACCCGTGGCGTGCCGAGCGGATATCCAGGAGCGGGGACATTATCGGTAAGGTGAAACAGCGGCGAATGGTTCAGCGTCGTATCATCGGTCAGAGGGCCGTTCGGTCCCCACGAATCGTTAACCCCCACCCAGACATTGCTGTCCAGCCTGGAGCGCTCCATATGATTGGTATAGTTGCCGAGCCAGTAATAATGAATACCGCGGGCACCGTAACAGAGGCTCAGGTTGACGATGGCACGAAGCTCGGCCGCCTCGGGCGTATGGCTCATCATGGTATCGAGCGGATCGCCGGGAGCCTTGATACGGAGATGGAGCTCCGATGTGGGGAAGACCGTAGAGATCATCCGCCGTCCCTTGTCGCGCATGATCTCGGCCCCCTGGGCAAGGTTGCTGATGTTACGGCTGTTCCAGGGATAGGGCAGCCCTCGGGGATCGTAATGCCCCAGCTTCACGATCTGCACCGCCGGCTCATAGTCCGACTCGATCGCCTGGCGGGTGAGATTCAGCAGAGGGATCTGGAAACGGTCGCCGTTATGCTGCGCGATCGACGGAACACGAACGATATCCAGGTTGAACTCCCGCTGGAACGTCCGGTGCTCGTTCCCCTTGCTCTCGTCGCCAGAGGTATAATAGATGGAGGTATCCACCGGCGTGGCGAAGCCGATTTCAGGATAGACCGCATCGGAATAGGTGAGATGATGAAAGGCCGGAACACCGGCCAGGGTGGTTCCCCCCTCGGTATGGCAGGAGATGCTGTCGCCGGGAGTGAAACCGGTTCGCAGATTTTTCCGGAGCAGATCCTCGACGGCCGCGAACATGGATGATTCCATGGGATGCTGCTCGATACCGCTCATGATGCGGAGGATCGCCTCGCGCGGCTCCGCCGTGCTGTCAGGGGTAGTAGTTCCGTACACCACGCGGCGTGCGGCACTCAGCATGTTGTCTCTGAAATCGACGCTCGGCTGGCGGTTGCCCATCACCAGCTCGCCGATGGAATCCCGCAGAGCCACGCTTCGCAGCGCTACCGCCTCGGCACCGGTCCAGTAGACCCGCAGGTTGAAACGGCGTGATTCGTTGAACTCATCTTCATTGAACTCATACATCGGTCCGGGAGGACATCCCGCACACTGCGCGAAGTTTATGGCGATTGATGTGTCACGATAGAGATTATAATTCGGTGTAGGACTGGAGGGAGGGGCTAACGATGCCTTTTTAACATATACGGTAGTGTAAATATAGGATGTATCGGCCTCCGCCTGATGTGGCACTCCGGCGGGGAGCTCATAATTCTTTCCAGCGGGGATCTCATACACCACTTCGATCTTCAACAGACTATCATTATCATTCGCAGAGCCATTACTCTCAATAAGATGTCCTGTTACCACGATATTAAAGGTCGGCTTCTTGCCATTGGTCTGCCAGCGATAACGATACCAGTCGATGAAATCACTGGCGTTGTGCGCAGTGGGATCGTTTTCGATAGCAGGGAAACGATTTGTCTGCCCGGGATGCCAGTTATAGGCAACATCATTTAATATGAGCTGACCAGGACTGGTATTCGAGCTATTGTATCTCCGCTCCCGAGGTGGATCAGGAACTGGGAGACCAGTATTAAAGAAATCGGTTCCACCATTTTTATCCGTAAAAAGCCATTTATACATCGGCACCTGCACCGAATCGAACGGGTAGAACTGCACATCGCGCCCGGCGCCCGCAAGCTGCACCGGCTCGATGCCACGGATTATGAGCCGGTTCTCCGGATTTCTAACAGTAGGATCGGACAGGGTATCGATCTGTTCAAAGTTTGCTCCCGGCATCAATGTGGTTACCCCCATCGCTCTGGCGAAATCCCAGAGTTTCCCGATCCCACCGGAGTCCGGATAGGTAGCGACATTGGAGCTGACAAGAAATTCATCATCTCCCACCCCATGCATCGGCACAATGGGCGGGGGCGGTGTTTGCGCTACCGCGGAGCGAAATATCAACGGCACTACCAGAGGAAGCATCAGAAGCAGCACGATTATCCGTCCGTGCCTCCTGCAAGGGTACGTATTCATGGTTTCCTCGCCAATTATAGAAATATGAGAGTGGCTACCGGAAAGGAATCCTCCGGTAGCCGTGGAAAACAGTGATAAATGGGTGGTACAACTGGATGAAAACAACTCAGCCCGGCGACGCTCTATTGTTTCAGTAGCGGCGTCGCTGAAATCCGATCCCCATCCCGATCATATATACTCAGGATATATACACCGGCCGGAGCGGTGGTGCAAGACCA
>JBMDXA010000217.1:0-18299 GCA_048594725.1 Candidatus Kapaibacteriota bacterium | reverse complement strand
GTTGCGTCCCACCACTGCGCCCACGCCGTTGCCACCACGGTTGCGGCCGACGACGGCCTCACCGAAGGTGTTGTCGCCGATGACGCCGGCGGCGCTGATGGAGCTGGTGATGCCCCAGACGGCGTTGCCGCCGGCGCTGGTAGCGAACACACCCGGTCCAACACCGGCCTGGTTCACGTCGATGCCGCGAGCGCCGTTGGAGGCGTTCGTGAGCTGCACCGAGATGCCGCTGCCGATGGCGTTGTTGTTCACCGTCACCGCGGTGCTGGTGTTGGCTGCGTTGTTCACCTGGAAGTTGGCGGCGCTGCCGGTACCGACCGTGGTTGCCTGGAGCGCGTTGGCGCTGCTGGCGGCATTGGTGATCGGGAACTGGCCGGCGATGCCGGTGGTGCTGGTACCGTAGACGCCGGCGCCGGCGCCGGTGTTCTCACCGCGGACGCCGAAGCCCGTGGTAGAGCTGCTGGTGCCGCGCACGCCGGAGTTGTTCGGGGTCGTGGCGGCGCCCATCACACCGTCGGATGCGGTGCTGGTGCCGTAGACGCCCGGTGCCGTGTTGCTGGTACCGGCCACGCCCGCGCCATCGGTGTTGTCGCCATGGATGGCGGCCACCTGCGGAAGCGTCATGCCGCTGCCCGCGCCGCGGCGTCCGAGAACCGCATTGCCGGTTCCGGCGGTCGTGCCCTGGAGAGCAGGAGCCGTGCTGGCGCCATTGGTCACCGCGAATGCTCCGGCGCTGCCGGTGCCGTTGGTGGTGCTGGTAAGAGCCGCTGCCGAGTTGGCGGCGTTGCTGATCTGGAAGCCGCCGGCGCTGCTGGTGCCGGTGGTCACCGAGAAGAGTCCCGGTCCGGTGCCGTTGGTCACGGCCTGGAGCGCCGGGAACGTATTGGCCGCGTTGTTCACCTGGAAATAGCCGGCACGGTTGGTCCCGGTGGAGGTGGCGAACACAGCCGCGCCGCTGCCGTTGGTCGTGGCCGTCAGGACGTTGCTGCTGTTGGCGTTGTTCGTGTTCTCGAACACGCCGGCCTGGCCGGTGGAACTGGTGCCGTAGACACCGGTTCCGCTGGTGCTTACGCCGTTCACGCCGGTGCCGGTGTTGCTGTTGCCGTTGACACCGATACCGCTCTGGGCGGTGCCATACACGCCCCAGCCGCTGCCGGCCTGCGAGCCATAAACACCCACGCCGAGGCCGCTGGTGCTGTTGTTGATACCACGCACGCCGGCGGAGAAGCCGCCCGGTGCGGTGGAGGTGATTACACCCACAACACCTGCCGCGTTGGCATCGTTGGAGTTGGATTCGCCACGAACGCCGGCTGCGGTGCCGGTGGAGGCGCTATGCACGCCCAGCACGCCCGATCCGCTTCCGTTGGTGGTGCCGATCAGAGCGTTGGAGCTGCTGGCGGCGTTGTTGATCGTGAACGATGCGGTGGCGCCGGTGCCGGTGTTGGTCAGCGCGAACATCGTCGGGGCGGTGCTGGCCGTCTGCGAGAACGGAACCACCAGCTGCGAGGCGTACGGATATCCCCAGACAGCGCTGCCGCCGCCGAGATAGGTGAGCGCCTGTCCCGGCAGTGCGCCGGCGATATTGAGCTTCAGAGGAGTAACCGCGCCGTCGGCAATGGTGCGGGTGATCACCGAGTTGTCGGCGATCTTCGACTCGGTGATGGCATGGAAGCCGATCATCGTGTTGGTGATGGCCTCGGTTCCGATGCCGATCAGCACCTCGCCGTTGTTGCCACCGCCGGTAAGGCCCGGCCCCACGTTGATGCCGGTGATATTGCCGGCGCTCATGTTCGAGCCGATCGTCAGCGTATCGCCCGAAGCGCTGATCGTGATGTTCGTTCCAGCCTGCAGCACCACGTTGTCATGCAGACCGTTGATGCTCTTGACCACTTCGCCGGCGGCGATCTTCGCGCCGGTAAGGGTGGCATCGGCGATCTTCACACCGGTGATGGCGCCATTGCGGACCGAGTTGGTCGTGATGGCGCTGTCGGCCACTGCCGCCGCGTTCAGCGCGTACGGGGAGGAGGCGAACTCGGTGCGGGGGCTGAGCTCCGTTCCCTGGCCGATGGTCAGACCCAGATAATAGGTGCGGTCGAATGCCAGAGTGCCAAGGGAAGTCGCGGGATCTCCCTTACCAAGAATGATGTTGAAGACGCCACCCTCGGCGAACGTGACGTTCGGGTGCGTTTCGCTCCAGACCGGGCTTCCGCCAGTCGGGCTGGTATACAGGCTGACCGTCAGCGTAGCGTTTCCTGTCATCGGCGATCCGCCGGGGCCTCGTACCACCCCCTGATAGCTGATCGTTCCGGGGATCTGCGCCATCGCTGCAGATGCTGCCATAAATGACAGCAATGCAAGCGGTAGGGACTTACGATTCATTATCGTCTTCTCCTTGGTGAATGGAATAGGTTGCTTATCTCTGTATTCACGGCCCTATCGGCTGCCCCCGTGTGGCGAACGCTCGACGGCCTGATGTATGACTGGTCTGGATGCGTATCGAAAACTGGATTCGGTCGTAAGAACTGCACAGGGGCAGGTTGCCCTGGAATGCAGGGCAGAGGTGCAGGCAACAGTCGCCTGCCTGATGAGGGGATATGTCACGGAGTAGGGGATGCAGTGCCCAGCTTCATCGGAATCGCCCGAACATACTTAAAATCGGGCGATTAATCTATGCAAGAAACCCGTGGCGCGAAGCCCCGGAAGCATCGGCACTGCCCGGGAGGATCTCCCGGCACAGCTTCGGGATACAGGAACAGGAGCCCGTAGCTGGGGATCTGAATCACATCCGTTCCGATAGTATCGGCACTCCGTGGTAGATTCTGCCTCGTATCACCACTCAGAAAACGAGATGTATTGGGGGGTGAGAGCGAATATGCAAGTTTTTCCGCAAAGACGCACGGTTCTGAACATTTCGTTGCTCTTCATCCCGGTGCTTCTCCCGATTGAATTCGCGTATCCGCGTGTATCCTTCGCCCCCCCATTCATCCCAGGTTCCATCGGTATGATGCCGGCCCGCTTTCCTCCTGCAAAGACCCTGCTGCTGCCGGTGGGGTTCCCCCGCTCCGCGGTCTACGTACCTGGGAGAACGTTTTCTGCCATACTTCTTCGGTGTTGTCGCGGAGGTCCAGTGGGCGCCCCCTGCTGCTACGGTCGCGCACGGAGTGGAACTCCGCGCGAACACCCCTCAGAATCTCAGCAAACATATCGGTGCGTACTTAGAGTAGCCGCCTGTTTCATCCTCGTTCCGGCAGATGGATGCCATCGCGGTTGCTGCCGCTTCGGCAGGCGTCCGGAAGGGTGGCCGGAGTGCCGTTGCATCCCCTCATCCGGCTCCCCGCCTGCTCCCGCCGCATTCCCGCGATACGGCTTCCGGCCTGGACGGAAATCATGCCGAACCTGGCTTCTGCCACGGCATGTCCGGTTGCGATGCCCCTGCCATCATCTTCACCCGGAGGAGCGTGAGCCAGGCTGAGGGATGGGCCGTTCGGATAAGGCTTCAGATGAGCTGGCTGATAGAGCCGTAGAGGGTACTGGTCCGTCGTAAGTCTGCCTGTCTACCAGGATGCTCCGCCAGGAGGTGCCCATTCTTCACTCTCCATTCCTCCACTGGCGGGACAACCCCCATGAAAGCCCTCTCCAGTACACTAATACGGTAATGGCGAATGGCTGGATTGTCCTCTCCTCCATAGCCTTGAAGCCACGCCAGGGGGCTACCGTCAACGGTCCGGCCCCCGGCCAGCAGCGAGCGCGATGGCTTCCCGTCGCCGTGAGCCGGCAATCGCGCCATGACACCACACCAGGAAAAAAGTTTCCCGAAACATTTTCCATCAGAAAGGGTTTTCCTGGACGTCGAGCCGTGATTTTTACGGTAATTGTTTCATGCTATTCGAAAGGGATGTCATGGCATCATCCATACGAGATAATTTCGTGATGCGGGCCGCCGGATTGGTGGTGTGCGCCATCGCGCTGGCAGGCAGTCCCGCGCAGGCACAGACGCCGCCGGGCACTGTGGAAAATGATATTCGCTTTGAAGAGTTGATGGAGCCTGTCTCGTGGGATGGAACCGATTCGGCGATATATCGGGGACTTATAGTCTCGATCCCTGTAAAAGCACGATTCTTCAACGCCGGAACGAAAGCACAGGAAAATGTGCGGTTGAGAATCTCCTACAGAGATAGTTCCGGAAATTTACGCTCTACGAGTTCTACCGTTATCGGCGGAGACTGGCAGCCTGGAACATACCGGGTGTTTGAAGAGTCTTTCTTCCTGTCATATCTGGCGCGCCCGTTCGGGTATTATTCCGTCGAGGTATGCGCGGAGCTTGGCGAAGATGAAATTCCGCAAAATAATTGCAGCTATGGCCGGATATTCGCATGGTCCGCAAATACCCGCGAAATTCAGGCGGGTAATCCCGAACATTATGATGCATCACCTCTTCCGGGAAGAACCTATGCGCCGGGTGACAGCATCGCACCGCATGCCACGTATCTGAATATGGGAAGGGAAATACTGGCCGGTGCTGTGGCCCGAATGATAATTCAGGGGCCGTCCGGCAGGGTTATCTATGATGCTATCACGCCGGTTCTCCCCATCGATACGGTCAGGCGGACGCGCCGGACATATTTCCCCGATCCCCTTTTCCTGAACGATGGAATCGGCACCTATCGGCTCACCTCGATCGGGACTTCCAGGGATGACCCGTTTCACAAGGATGATACCGTCTCGTGGACCTTCCAGGTAGGTGCCATCGCCGGTGCGGGGGAGGGGGAGCGAAGAGGGGTTGCCGGCGCCGCCGCGATAGCTGCCTACCCTAATCCCGCACGCGATCATCTCCGGGTGGCCTACCGCATTCCCGATGGCGCGAGCGCGCTGTTCCGGATGTATGCTGCCGATGGAAAGGAGGTCTACCGCCCGGCAGCCGCTTCGTTGTGGGGGGAGGGAACCACTACGGTTCCGGCGGGTCTCCTTCAATCCGGATTGTATACCATCGCTCTGGAATTCTCCGATGGAACCAGAAGGACTGCGGAGGTCATCGTCCGCCATTAGATGTTCCCGCGGATATTATTTGCCGAAAAACGTGGCGATGATGGAACTTTTTCCACCCATTGCGTGTTTATCTCTGCGTGCGGGTAACATTACGCACGGAGAGCCGTGTAATGGAGAAGTTCGGGGAACGATGCCCGTTGAAACCGGCATCATGAACCCGGATCTTCTCTGAAAACCGGCTGAAATATTCCCGAAAAATATTTTCGGGAGAATGAAAAAAGATCTTGCGGCGGCTATCTCGCAGAGCTACATTTGCCGCCCGAAAAAACATAAACGCAACCGCGCCCCGTGCGCGATAACGGTACGAAACAGTGATCTTCAGCTCGATAACATATGATTTTAGCGATAGCGCAAAAGCAGGCCGGCCAGAAGCCGGTATGCCATCGCTATGCTGTGATTCGACTGAAGGTGGTTCCTCCTCGGCATGAGGTAGAACAGCGTCATCAAAATGATGGCCCGCCTTCGTAACTCCTCGAAGGCGGGCTTTTTGTTTTCGTAGCCCGGTTGATTCATATCCACAGGAGGGATAAAGCCATGATTCATGTACGATTCGAAGGGCGTTCGTATGATCTCGACGCCCGATCGCTCGGGATTCGGCCGGATATACGGTTGAACGACAGCGAAATACTGGAACGGGTGGCCCGCCATCTCGATATACGCCCCGGAGGGCTCGGTTCCTATGTCGTCGATCGCAGGCCCGGCGGCCAGATCGTAGTGCGCCCTGAAGCGGTCTATGGATGAAAAACGTTGTGTTCGATCTGGTGTGATGCCGCCGTAGAGCGGAGATACTTCCTCTGAGGCAGCATCGCACCAGATCCCAGCGATAATCCGGAAATCCGAAAAAAAACAGGCAAAACGGACACTCCAAAAAAAATGGAGAGAAGCCGCATGGGAGGAGTACGCTCTTTCCGGAATTATGCGGGAGAAAAAATCCCGGATGCCCGGTCTAATCGGTCGTGCGTGCACGGCCGGTGCCGGAGAAGCCCGTGGCATCTGGTTCTATTTGCGGGCCTGCCGTGCCCTTATATGCGAAGCGTACAAACCCCTTTTGTAAGAGCGCCCGGTCGTATGGCCGGGAGGCGCGGGTTCGAAACTCGCCGGGAGACCTCAACGGCTCCCGTAGCTCAGAAGCGCTGTTCTGCTTCGCCGACTTGTACGGCATACTCCCGCTTATCGAAAGCGTATCTGTTTCCGCATCCATGCGGAGAAATGGTGATGGCAGAGATGACGGTGCCGCTGCACCGGTTCCATCCTCCGTTCCTGACGGGTATCTCCAGGCAATCGAATATCAAAAATCCATAATCGAGAATGCAACGATGAATCGCACGACGAACCCGGAGACGGATCTCCGGTTGGAGATCCTTAACAGCCTTCTTACCACGCCCCACCGCAAGCTGGAGGATGTGGCCGCGCTGCACGACAGCATGATAGCGCGCGACCCCCTCTTCTATGGCCGCCTGGCGGTCTGGTACCAGCGTAACGGCGATGTGCGCGATCACAAGGAAGTCTTTATCGCAAATCTCCTTGCGGGCGCACAGAGCGAGCATCGTGATGCCGGATATATGCTTCTTCAGGAATTGCCTCCGTACCAGGTTGCGCGCACCGTCGATTTCATGAAGCATCGCGGACGGGTGCCCCGCTCCACGCGTACGGCCGTTACCGGGTACCTGCGGAAGCGGGAGGCCGATCCCGCATTCTTCGATCGTGCGGCGATTCGTGCCCGCAAGGCGATGAAGCATCTGTATGCCACCCTGCACATCAAGCCGGGGGCGCGGGCCGATGCCATCCTCTTCAAGAACGAGCCGCCGGCCGACAGCCTTGCGTTCAAGCTGAAGCAGCTCGTAAAGGCACAGACCCCGGCCGATCAGGCGCGGATGATCGCCGAGCATCGCATCCCCTACACGGTTGCGGTGGGAGCGGTCTCCAGGGTGACCCCGGCCGTGCTGGTGGCGCTGATCGATGCGATGTCCCCTCAGGAGACTATCAACAACCTGGGCTCGCTGAAGTCCAGGGGAGCGTTCGATCACCCGGAAGTAAAGGGGCTGATCGATGCGAAGCTGGAGCTTGCGGCTACCGATGCGCGGGTGGCGGCGTTCAAGACCCGCGTGGCATCCGATGCCGCCGACCTTGATGCCGATACCGTTGCGCGCCTGGAAAGCATCACCGACGAGCAGATCAGGAAGCGGGGAAAAATCACCCGCTCCACCGCGCTGCTGGTGGATAAGTCCGGCTCCATGGAAAGCGCCATCGAGATCGGCAAGCGCATCGCATCGATGATCTCCGGAATTGCCGAGGGGGGACTGCATGTCTTCGCCTTCGACACGATGCCCTATCCCGTGCAATCCTCCGGAAATTCCCTTGCCGACTGGGACCGGGCATTCTCCATGATTAAGGCGGGGGGCGGAACCAGCATCGGCTGTGCTCTGGAGGTGCTGCGGCTCAGGAAGATCGCGGTGGAGCAGATCCTTCTCGTCACCGACGAGGGGGAAAATTCCCCGCCCTACTTCGCTCAGGTGTACGATCAGTACACCCGGGAGCTGGGGATCAGGCCGAATGTGCTGATCGTAAAGGTGGGGTACGCAAGCAACTACGTGGAGAATCAGCTCGCCGAGCGCCATGTGCAGGTGGATACGCTGGTATTCAACGGTGATTACTACGCGCTCCCGAACCTCGTGCCGCTCCTCTCGCGCCCGTCGCGGCTGGAGTTGCTGATGGAGATTCTCGAAACTCCCCTTCCGTCCAGATGGAACCCGGTTTCAGCGGATGCCTGAGCCGGAGGAGGGGAGAACCTGATAGGAGCGTCCGGCCGGACCCTTGCCATGCAGGCCCGGCCGGATCTCAAACCGGCGAACTGCCGTTTCGTGTCCCGATATCGGGAGCATACATACCCTTGATTATGACTCAAGACCCAGGCCGGGATTATTCCCGCCGATGCGCCCGCGACTTGCACGAAACGGACGGTTCGTTCCGGTGATTTTCGATTGGGAGGAAATAAGCGGGAAGGACTGAAATTTGATGTCGGAACGGAGAGCGAGAAACGCAGATAGCACGATTTATTTATCTATGTCTATTCTGTGATGCCATCTGCCTACTCCTCTCTACCGGCTACCAAATCCGCTTCAAGGAACATTCATGGAGCGGGCCGTTGCCGAAGAAAACGCTGTCCGAATCCCGCTGTGGACGAGGGGATAGTAGCCTAGAACTAAGAACTAAATACTACTAACTAAGCTCTAATAGTTGTCTATGAATTTGATGGAATATGCATACAAGGTAGCGGCGCTGGCGGTACGCCGGCGCATGCGGGACAATCGTGCGGAGGACCTTGCGCTGCTCGACTCCATCGGAGTGGGTGCGGTGGGAGTCTATCGGGGAACGTTTGATCGTGTTGAAACCATCCTTGAATTTCTCGGCATCAGGTACGTGGCAAATCCGTCGCGACTGCGCAGGCCGAACATCATCTTCGCCAACTGCTCGTCATCATACGAGCCGGAACTGATCGGTCATCTCGGTGCCCGCGTCAGAGAAGGAGCCTGGCTCGTGGGGTCGGACTGGGCGCTGGGACATCTGATCGCACCTGCCTTCCCCGGCATGGTGCGGAAGGCGGTGCCGGCAACCGGTGACGAGGTGGTCTCGGTGGAGCCTGCTCTCGGCAGCCTCTGGTCCGATATCGTGGTGCTCGGAGCCGACCCGCAATGGTGGCTTGAAGGGAGCAGCCATCCCATCGAGGTGCTCGATCGTGACAAGGTGAAGATCGAGGCGATGAGCCACGAACTGCTTCAGCGCTATGGAGCGCCGGCCGTTGCGGTTCGCTTCGACTGGGGAAAGGGACATGTCTTCCATGTGGTGAGCCATTTCTGGTGCAAGCAGAGCCGTACCCCTACCGACCGTCATTGCGGCCCGGCGGGCGATTTTCTTCGCACCGGTATGGGCCTTGACAACAGGGCCATCGAGGAGATCTTCAGCGAGGCGGGAGTTGATCCCGAGCATCTGAATTTCGCGATGATGCAGAGTGCGGCAACCACTACCGAGCTTGCTGCGCGGTTGTGCGCCGAGGCGCTTCGCGGCGCCAGGGTTCAGCAACCGCCCGCGCGCGGGATGTTCCGGAGGATTTTTTCAACCGACATCGCGGGCCGGCTTGCCTGATGCGAGCCGGGCCCGGTGCCCCTCTCCGGTACGGTGGTCTCCATATCGTCAGCCGAAACGGAATACTGAACGAATGAGTACCATCTGCCATGCAGGAGATAGAATTGCGGGAGATCATCGAGATCCTCTCCGCGGATCGTGAGATTTTTTATTATTTCAAGGACCGTTACGCGGCCATGCTGATCGGCTATATGGCCGGGAAGGGAACATCGGTCCGCGCAATCAAGGAGTCGCCCATGCGCGGCCTCCTCGATAAACCCCATATCAGGGAGATCGTGCGGAGGGCGCACGACGGGATATTGAGGCCGGAAATGTTCGCTGTCCACCCCTCCGGCGGCTGTAATGCCTATGTGGTTACGCTGGGGGAATGGATAAGAGGCGATGGGTACAGCTGGCAATACGGGCAGACATCGCGGCAGGGACGCAATCTGGTGGTGCAGCTGAATTTTTCCAGAGAGCACGACCGGCAGTACCGCCGGCTGATCCGTCCCGATGAGAATAATCATCCCTTCCAGTATATGATCCATCCTATCAACCGTAGCGGGCGCCATACGCTTGCCTGGGCGAGGATCGACCTGAGCCTGGAAAGAGGGGAGGCGCTGATCGAGGAGGTGCAGAACGACTGGCTCCGCACCGTCCTCTGGCGGAAGAAGGCGATGCAGACGGGAACCTGCCGTGAAGATCTGGAACGTCTGGCGCGGAATTATCTGGGAACGGAGACCACCGCGGAGAATTTCGGACGCTATTGCGACCAGGTGCTTCTGCCCCACTGCGATATCTGGGATGAGGCGATGCTCGCGGCCGCGATTTCCTTTCTGGTGGAGAAGGTGGGGATCAGAAGAATTTTCTATCATACCCACGAGGGGGGAACCATCTGGAAGGGGATTTCCGGGCGCCGCCCGCCGAAGTCCCTGTATACCACGCTTCCGCGCCGGTTCGGTTTTCAGGAGGTGATGGATCGGCCGTCGTTTCTGGCTGGTGCGGAGCCACGGAGCACCGCATCCGGGCGCCGGGGGGAGAAATCCAGAAAACGCTCCTTCTCTGCCGGGAATATCCGGCCGGTAGCCGAGGATACACGATTTTTCCTGCTGGAACTGTGAGCGGCTATGCGTTGGAGATGATGATGAAGATAGCGTGAGATAACTGCGGGGAACGTGCCCCGACATGAGCAGCGTACATACTTGATCTCGGTAGAGTCCGAAGGTTCGAATCCTTCAAGCTCCCTATGTCGCAAGCCGGTGGGCTGTGGCTGAGTGGTTAAAGGCGTCAACACTGCTACCGTTGCTGAAACTTGTGCGCTCCCGGCGTTATCCCGCCGATAGATGGCATGGAGGTAGATAATACTATGCAGCAGGAAATGATAATGATGAAATATGATGGCAGTTGAATGAACAGGCGGTGAACCACGCCCGTATCCCGACCCGGCAGCGTACATACCAATCACACCGACTACGGAGGTTCGATTCCTCCCGGCTTCAACGGGGCCAGGGCTCCGGTGAAACCGTAGCTCAAACGGATAGAGCATCGGACGCGTAGAGACCTGCCAGAACTTGTACGGGCCGGTTCCATCGCCGGCATTGCATAATAACGAAGGATGATCCCGTGAACGCGCCCCGACGCGAACAGCATACACACCGACCTCTACGCGAGGTCCGAAGGTTCGAATCCTTCAAGCTCCTCCAGGGCTTCGGCTCATGGGGCTTTGGCCGAGTGGCTCAAGGCATTGTGATGATAACTGCTGCTCCAACTTGCGCGCTCGCGGATCGTTCATCGCACGGTTTTAGAAGACCGGCTGAATAGTTGTTCCGGAGTGGATTGGGATATTCCCAGGAGATTCCGAAGAAATTCTGCATAACATACTGCATGGGGAGTGCCGTGCCCCTATGGCAACAGCATACATTCACAGTAATCCATGTGTCGGAGGTTCAAGTCCTCCCATGACCGGAACGCCCCCGGGCTGTTTCCCGTCGTGTAGCTCAGCAGGGTAGAGCAATGGAAAAGAGGAAACGCTGTTCGAACTTGCATGGCATTCTTCTGCATTATATCAGCATTATATCAACGGCGTGGCACCGGATATTCGTATCCCGCCCGGTGACATCGCCATTCTCGTCAACGTATCGGAGACTCCAATGAAGCTTGGCACGATCGCTCTCGGCTGACATCACCCGAATGATTCTCTTCTGTTCGAGTGGCGTCAGGAGTGGACCGCACCCCGGGCAACCGGCGCCGGTGCGGGCGGTGCGCGCATCCTCATGATGATGCGTGCTGGCAAGCCGTATATCCATCCTCCACCGCCTTGGGAGAAGGGCCATGTCTACAATACATTTCAGCGGCATCGAATTTCATTACGATGCCCCATATACACAGGTTTTTGAAGATCTCGAATTATCGATAGATACATCGTGGAAGACCGCGCTGGTAGGGAGAAACGGTCGCGGAAAATCGACACTCCTGCGCCTGCTTCGCGGCGATCTTCTCCCGCAACGGGGGGAGATATCGATGCCGGGACAGACCGCATATTTCCCGTACGAGCCGGCCGATCCGGACAGGCCGACTCTGGAGGTGGTGCGCGAATGCATAGCGCCGTTTGCCGCCTGGGAATCCCGCATGGAGCAATTGCTGGATGCCGGCGGCCAGAACAGTCTGGATGAATATGGCGAACTGCTGGAGCGCTACCAGAATGCGGGCGGATATAGCATCGACGCGGCCATCGAGCGGGAGTTCGCCGATCTCGGGATTCCCGCGCGTCTGCTGGCGCAGAATTTCTCCACGCTGAGCGGAGGGGAGAAAACCCGCGCGCTGATCGTGGCGCTCTTTCTGAAGGATGACACGTTCCCGCTGATCGACGAACCGACCAACCATCTCGATATGGAGGGGCGGGAATTGCTCGCCGGATATCTGGCACGCAAGCGCGGCTTTATCCTCGTCTCGCACGACCGCACGTTTCTTGATCGCTGTAGCGATCACGTGGTGTCGATCAACCGGAGCGACGTGCGGGTGCATCGGGGAAATTATTCCTCCTGGAAAGCGCAGTTCGATCTGGAGGAGGAGCACGAGCGCCGGCGGAACGACAATCTGAAGCGGGAGATCAATGCGCTGGAGGAGGCCGCCCGGCAGCGCCGCTCCTGGTCGTTTGCGAGGGAGAAGGAGAAGCAGGGCGCCCCCGACAAGGGATTTGTGGGCCATCGTGCCGCAAAGCAGATGAAGCGTGCGCTGCATATCGAGGAGAGGATGGAGGAGATGATAGAGCAGAAGAAGGGGCTGCTGAATAATTCCGAGAGCGGGCGCGATCTGCTGCTGGAAGGGGAGAGCGGGGGGCCGGAGATCATCGTCACGGTTGCCGATGCCGCGATAGATATCGGAGAGCGGCGGATCATCGAACGCCTCTCGTTCACCCTTCGCCGGGGAGAGCGGGTTGCCATCGTCGGTCCGAACGGCAGCGGCAAGACAACCCTTCTGGCCGCCATCGCCGGAGAGATACCGGTTGCAGCGGGGGTGATCCATATGCCCGCGCATATCAGCGCCGTGCGCGCCTACCAGCATCCCATCTGGAATGCCGGGAGCCTGCGCGGGCATCTGCGCGAGGCCGGGATCGATGAAACGAAATTCCGGAATATCATGGGAGCATTCGGCGTGGCCGGGTCGATTTTCGACAGGCCGCTGGAAACGTTCTCGCAGGGGGAGCGGAAAAAGGCCGATCTCTGCCGCTCCTTTCTCAGCCCTGCGCATATACTGATCTGGGATGAACCGATGAATTATATCGATCTGATGTCGCGCGAACAGATAGAGCGGGTGCTTCTCAGAAGCGAGCCGACGATGCTGTTCGTGGAGCACGACCGCAGGTTCGTGGAGGGGATCGCCACTCGTGTGGTGGAACTTCCACGGCGCGCGGAGACGTAGCAGAAGAGACGCAGGAAAAGCGTTCTGGTGGTGCATTGGGCGTGCCCCTACAGTGCGGGCCTACATACATAGTACGATAGGAACGGTACCGCCGATGTTGCCGGGTAGAGATATCCGGAAATACCGGCGGGCGAGAAGCGGGAGCGGGATCGAAGAACCCGGGAGGTGGGCCTCAAGGTAGCCATCCTTTAAAGAGCGTGTAGCAACGCACCGGCGGAGTCCCTCCCCTGTCATGTACGCTATTGCCCGGACAACTTGCACGCGATGTTCCAGCCGCCGGCGGCGCTGCCCTGCGGGTGATGAAAAATCATCCGAAAAAAGTTGAGAAAAGAAATCGAATATCTGAACTTTATATACGAGTAATCCGATGATTCAGGGAAACATACTTATAGAGCGTGGCTGGCCGCAGGGGCCGGCCATTGGAGAGGCATTGATCGTGGCTGCGGCTCTGGAGGCCCAGGGACGAAGTGACGAGGAGATCCTTGGACTTCTGGATACGATTCTCGCCGACCCCGATCTGTTCAATATGCAGGGAAACCCCTTCAGTGCGGTGGCCGGGGCGCTCCGTGCCACCCGCGAGGGGAAGGTGCATGGGGTGCGCGAGCAGCCGCTGGATGCCCCCATCTGGGGGGCGGAACTGATCGACAAGGCCGCCATCGATCAGCTCCAGAATGCCATGCGCCTTCCGGTGACGGTTGGCGGGGCCCTGATGCCGGATGCGCACGTCGGCTACGGCATCCCGATCGGCGGGGTGGTGGCGCTGGAAAATGCGGTGGCCCCGTATATGGTCGGCGTGGATATCGCCTGCCGTATGATGATGACCATCTACCCGCAGAAAAGCGCGAAGATGTTCGACAACGAAACCACCCGTGATCTGATCCGCCGTACGCTCCGCGAGGAGACGCGGTTCGGAGTGGGGGCCACGTTCGACAAGTACAACCGCCGCGAGCACCGTGTGCTGGAGGACAAGGACTGGGGCGCCACGCCGCTGCTCCGGCATCTGCACGACAAGGGCGTTGCGCAGCTCGGCACCAGCGGAAGCGGAAACCATTTCGTTGATGCCGGAGAGCTGGATGTTGACGAGGCGGGAGCAGCGGCTCTGGGAATAACTCCGGGCCGGTATCTGGCGGTGATGAGCCACTCCGGAAGCCGGGGAGTGGGAGCTACCATCGCCGAGCACTACTCGAAGCTCGCCCAGAAGGTGACGAAACTCCCGGACAATCTCCGGCATCTGGCCTGGCTGCCGCTCGATAGCGAGGCGGGACAGGAATACTGGATCAGCATGAATCTGGCCGGCCGCTTTGCGTCCGCCTGTCATCACACGATCCATAAGGCCATCACCAAACGTCTTGGCGAGCGGCCCATGGTGCAGGTGGAGAATCATCACAACTTCGCGTGGGAGGAGGAGTGGGAAGGGCGGAAGGTGATCGTCCACCGCAAGGGGGCCACCCCGGCGCACGAGGGGGTGCTGGGAATCATCCCCGGCTCGCAGGGACATAATTCCTATATCGTGCGCGGGCTCGGAAACGAGAT
This sequence comes from Candidatus Kapaibacteriota bacterium, assembly GCA_048594725.1. GTDB lineage: Bacteria > Bacteroidota > Ignavibacteria > OLB7 > OLB7 > JAFDZV01. Next base: position 3,677 of record JBMDXA010000217.1, on the reverse strand, counting down.
GTCGCTGAACAGCGCAAGCCACGGCGCGGGACGTCTTATGAGCCGGAAGAAGGCAAAGGAGTCGATCCCGAAAAAGGAGCGCGATCTCTGGTTGCGCGAGCGTGGAGTGGAGCTGCTTGGCGGCGGTATCGACGAGTCGCCGCAGGCGTACAAGGATATCGCCGAGGTGCTTGCGGTGCAGACCGATCTGGTGGAGCCGCTGGCGACCTTCAAGCCCAGGATCGTCCTGATGTCCTCCGACGGAAAATCGGAGGATTAAGCCGGGACCATCACGGGGAGCCGCGACGGCGCGGGGAAATGCAAAGAGGAGGCGGAGAAAAAAGAATCAACTGTTTCTATTTCTCCGCTTCTTCCTTGCGCTCCTGGCGCCTCTGCGGCCTTGCATGAGCCTCTTCCTGTCCTCGCAGCTCCTGTGGCCCGCCGGTTCGATAATCGAACATCATCAGTCGAAAATTCTCTACGATATCTGAAGTCCCACCAGGTACGACGTGAGATTGATATCGGAGGGAAGCTCCAGCTTTTTTCTGATCCAGTAGCGATGGCTTTCCACATTGCGGATCGAGACCGATAGAAGCCGCGCGATCTCCTTGTTGGAGAGGCTTATCCTCAGCAGGGCGCAGACTTTCAGTTCGCTCGGGGTAAGGCGGGGATAGCGCTCGGAGAGCATCCCCACAAATCCGTGGTGCACGTGCTGGAATTCCTGCTCGAACCGTTCCCATTCCCCGTCGTGAAGATTTTCACCGATGGCATCGAGCAGTTCCTTCAATGCACGTCCCGCCTGCGGGTGTTCGCCGGAAATCCGTACCACATCCTTGCGGAGTTTCTGCAGGAAGGTGTTCTTCTGTACCAGATGCATCGCAAGCGAGGTAAGCTCCTTGGAGCGCTGCTCCATCATCTCCTCGAGATGTTCGTTCTTCAGGCGGAAAACCTCCCGCTCGCGCTCTGCACGCTCCATATCGAACCGGGCCTGCATTTCGGCAATGGCACGCTGGCGTTCCTCTCCGAATAATTCTTCCCGCAGGCTGCTGTAGCACTGGAGATGGCCGAACGCTTCCGCCAGATCTCCGGCCGCCTGATAGGCCAGCGCCAGCGAGTGATGCAGTTCCGATTGCGGTTTTTTCGTCATCGCTTCCATTGCAGCGGCCAGTCCCTTGCTCAGTGCCGCTACAGCCTTGTGATGATCGCCGCGTAGATGATAAATATTCCCGATGCGCTGCTGCGCGTCGGCATAGGTCTCGCGGTTGCCGATCTCCAGGGCGATTTTCGCCGCACTCTGCAACTCCTTCAGTGCCGCCTTCCGGTTCTGCTGGAGATCGTAGATCATCCCGATTTTTACGCGGGTGGTTGCCTCGTATCGTTTCTCCTGAAGTTCCTGAAAAATTTCCAGCGACTGATTCAGCGCCGCCAGGGCCTCATCATATTCTCCGCGGGCCTTGTAGATGGAGGAGAGATTTCCGAGCGTGAGCGCCACGCTGTGGGTGTTGCCAAGCCTCTGGAATACCTGCAGTCCGCGGTTATGATATTCCGATGATCGTTCCAGATCGCCGAGATAATAATAGATGGTGCCGATGTTGCTCAGGAGGATCGATGCGTTCAATTCATCCCCCGATTCTTCGTAGATCCGAAGGCTGGAAAGATAGGCATCCAGCGCCTCGGCGAAATTTCCGATGGCACCCTGGATCGTCCCGATATTGTTGTAGGCGGCTGCGGTGCGGGCACCGTCGGACTGGCTCTGAAATATGCCGAGCGCCTCGGTGAATGCCGAGAGTGCGGTGCCGGGGTCGCTCATGCCGTTGGCGATAACCCCGATGGAATTAAGCGCGTTGGCGATGCCGTTGCGATTTCCCAGTTCCTGGAAGATCGCGTGGGCGCGCCGCGCATAGTCCATCGCCGTCCGGTAATCGGAGAGGGCATCATAGCAGTGGGAGATCAGCCGCAGGCTGACGGCCTCGGTAGTGCGGTCGCCAAGCGATACGGCCAGTGCGTTGGCTTCCTCGGCCAGCTGGAGCGCGCGGTGCGGTTGCTCCTGATTGAGGTGAAAGGAAAGATCGGCCAGAATCTTCAGCCGTTCCTTCTCTTCGATTGCCGATGCAAGCCTGGCTTCAAGTTCTTTGATGGAATCGGTCATGATAAGCGGGAGATATCACGATCGGAGGCGTGAATTTCTGGGGAATGGGATAGGTCGATACCTGCCGGGACACCCATGGCCGCTGCCGTGTATAGGTAGGGTATGCTCGTGGGCAGATGCCCCGGCGCTGATCGGGAGGGGATGCTAAGATAACATCATGGCGGTTTCCGGGGAATATATTGATACCGGGCACGGCTGTACATGCTTCTTCGCCGCCGCCGTTCTCCCGGTACGATACTGCACCGCATCCAGATGATAGGAATAACCTTTTCGGGCGGATAGCCGCGAATTATCATGGCTGATATCACAACATTGATCGAGGATCTGGCCCGGCACGAGCTGGACATTCATACAAGGACATTTATCGCTCCCTGCGTATCGGGATCTCCCGTTCGAACGCGCATCTGTGGGCTCGTCCATACGTTCAAGGTGATGCCTGATGATTTTTCCGGGTGGGGAGTATTCCGTCCGGAAAATCCGAGGGTCGCGATGCTTGCCGGGCAGCCCGACCGTAGAACGATCGATTCCTATCTGGCGATGTTCCAGCGGGTAGCGCTTCGTCTGATCCATCCTCTGAATGACCGGGGGAGCTGGCTGGCGTTTCCTGCACATGGGGCGGATGCCGCCAGCCGTCTCGGCGGAACCGGGGCGCTCGCGGTCCATCTGGTAGAGGATGCCGCGCGGTTCGATAGGATCTTCGCACGGTGGGATGGTGGCTCTCTGTGGTTCGAGGGACGCGATTTTTCGTCCGACCCGATTCTGGAGGAATATCTCCGCAGCTCTTTTGCCTCGGAGCATTCCCCCGATGAGTTGTCGAAACGTGGTCTGACCCCGGAAGACCGGAGCGCCTATGATGCCGCCTACTGGGACGAGATGATGGGGGCTGAAGTCCGGGGCCGGGAAGCCCGGGGAGCATATCAGGGGGCAGGTGGCGCGGCCCGAGCTGATCGCCGCCGTATAGAATCCGCCCTGAAGCGCGGGGGCGGCCGCCTGATCGATCTCAGGGAAACAGGAGCGGGGTGGCGGGTGGAATGGGCCTCCGCCGATGGTACCCGGTATTCATCGCATGTCTCCGGAGGTGATCTTACCGTGATCGGCGCCGGCATCTGCCTGAGCGGCGAGGACCGGAAATTCGATCTTCAATCGCTGGTCGGAGTGGTGGAGGGGAGCCTAGAGTAGATTCTCGATTATTGATAGATAGATATAAGTATCTACGGAACCGTTTCCTGAGATGCGTTGTAGCGGAGTTCTACCGGGTAACGCCTGCTGCTACCGCCTCGCACGGAGTCAAACTCCGTGCGAACAGTACGTAGAACTCCGCCCGAACGGGCACCCTGCCAATGGCTGAATCCAATTAAAATTCTCTCTAAGAAACAACTATCAGGAACCAGGCACTTTCCTCCATGTCCATTTTTCTTCACGAGACCATGTATCGCACGCCGGAGGTGCTTGCGCGGTGCCGTACGATGCCGGTGGCGATCTGCGGCGCGGGGGCGCTGGGCGCGAATATCGCCGAGGGGCTGGCCCGCGCGGGTTTTGGGCGGTTGCG
>JBMDXA010000216.1:0-2210 GCA_048594725.1 Candidatus Kapaibacteriota bacterium | reverse complement strand
CGTCGAGAGCGTCAGCGAGGCCGGCACCGTGATGGTGATGTTGTCGCTTTCATCGCCGCTGAAGGTGACCGCAGCAGCCGAGGCGGCCGTGGCCGCGATGCTGGCGGTAGCGCCCTTGCTGATGGTCCCGAAGGCCAGCGGAGCGGTGGCGGTCGCGGTGATCGGGGTGATGATCGTGGCGGTGCCGTTGAGGCTGGCCGACTGTGCGAAGGCGAAGTTGCCGAGCAGGACGAAGGCGGCGAGAGCGGAGAGGGTCGAGAAGAACTTGTTCATGATCGTAGGAGACTTGAGTTTTTGAAGTTGTTTTCTTGCTGTTCTGAAAAGGGGTACTAACAGGACCGTGCCAGAAGGGGTTTGTGGCGATTTTGGGAGAATTTCGCGTGTTGTGGTGTGGTGGTGGTGTACGTTTTCCGAACAGAAAACCGGGACCCGGACAGAAACGGGGTGCGGGAGGGGGATCGCCCGGACTGCTTGCGCCGGGGCCGGGAGTGCCCCCAAGCTGATAGATACTCCAGGTAATCGGTCGCTCTACGGCAGGATCTCCCGCATCAGCATCGTTCCCGCCTCCTCCAGATCTTCATCCAGCCGGAATGCCATGCTTCGTACACGGATCTCCCCCACCGTAATATCGAGCGGGGTAGCCAGGGGAAGGGGGTACAGAAGAATGGCATCGGCGCATCCTTTTGCCTCGGCATAGGCCACAGCCTGCGCCACATCGTCGGCATCGGGGGAGGAGGGGACTTTGTACTTGGTATCGATCACCGTCAGAGCGCGGCCGCTTTCGGCATCGCTCAGCACGATATCGATCTGAAACCGGAAATCCCGCCGCGTGCCGAACGCCACCGTCTCCTGCGATTGCATCCGGACCGGTCCCGGCAGATGCGCGCGGAACCATTCGGCCACGAACAGCTCGAACAGCCGGGCCATATCCACCAGGAAGGGGATCATCCGGCGGTCGCCCCCTTCCAGCGATGGGCCGGTATGTTCCAGAAAGAACCGGCAGAGCGCATGCAGCGCCCGATAGTCATCGTTCAGATGATTGTAGTTCCGGCCGGTGCAGTCGGCGGGGGTGGCCGGCAGATAGGAAACCCCTCCCTGCAGGGTGCGGATGGCACGGCGCACCGGTGGCAGGGCGCGCTCGGAGCAGGCCCCGCTTCGGGCCACCAGCCCCAGGGTCCAGAGGATGATCCGGTTATCGGGGATATCGGGGGTGGATTCCTGGTAATCGCAGTGGATGCTGGGGCTGTGCGGCTCGCGCATCAGCCTGCGCACGTCCAGGCTGCCGCGCAGGTAGGGGAGCCGGTCGTTCTCGGCGACATAGCTGCGGTACAGTCCTTTCCGCGCCCGGTCCAGCGTTCTGCGGGCGAGGATGGCGGCCAGTTCGGAGAAGAATTCCTCGATCCCCTCGCAATCGAACAATCCCTCCAGTATCCGGAACCCTTTCAGCCGGTAGGCATATTCCAGCATCCGGAAGAGGTTGTGCAGGCGCACCTTCGGGCGGAGCAGCAGATGAAGCTCGGGATCGAGCGGTATCAGCCCCACCCATCCGAGCGAGGTAAGCTCCCAGGTGCCATCGGTTTTCGGCGAGGGGTAGGCCAGGGAGATCTTCTCGCCGTACTCGCGCCAGAGCCGTTCGGCAAGCTCCGGGGAGAGCGCATCGGCGGGAAACCGGGCGCGGGAATACTCGGTAAGTTCCAGCGTGCGGGGAGCGGTGGATCTCATCCCAGCAGCTCCCTGCCGATGGCGTTCCAGCGGAACTCATCGGCCTTGCCGGGGCGATCGAAGAAATATTCCTCCAGATAGGGCTCTATCTCGGTGCGCCAGATCTCCTCGATCTGGCCGGCCAGGGCGGGACGGAGGAAATAGGAGATGCCTACCTCGTAATGCGGGTCGCCGATCTCCCGGTTCAACCGTTGCAGCAGAGCTATCAGGCGTCCGGCCGGGAAATCCGATCCGTTCCGTTCGTGGTAGCCCCGGAGCACATCGTAGGAGGGGCCCAGCGCCACAAACGCGAAGCGCCGCCGCAACGCATGATCCACCAGCGCTATGGAGCGATCGGCGGTGTTCATGGTGCCGATGATCCGCACGTTGCGGGGGATCGAGAAGGTGCGCCCGCCAGCCAGCGGCACCTCCGCATCGCGGTACTCCAGCAGGTACATCAGCTCGCCGAACACCCGCGCCAGATTCGCCCTGTTGATCTCATCCAGCAC
>JBMDXA010000215.1:0-16083 GCA_048594725.1 Candidatus Kapaibacteriota bacterium | reverse complement strand
CGCCCCCGCCGCCCGGCGCCCCCCCCCCCCCCCCCCCCGCCCCCCCGCCCCCCCCCCCCCCCCCCCCCCCATTTCATCGAGGCTGTGGTAGACCGGGCGTCCCTGTGCGGCCAGCAGATCCCGCTCCCGGTTGGCGCCGGGGGATTCGCCGATCATCAGAATTCCGTCGCAGCGCCCCACAACCCCCAGCGATATCTTCATGATCGCCTCGTAGCGGTCCTCTCCGCGCAGCATCTCCACCACCGGGAGCGCCGCATTGACGCCGATCACCGGGGTATGCCCCAGACCCATCAGGGCTGCGGCCGCACGGTTCATGGCATCGAGATTCTCCTGCCTCCGTTCCGGAGTATTGGCCGAATAGGGACCGGCAACTGCGATGAGCATAAGAATAAATAGTGGAGGAAATTATGGCAGATCCGTGTCATTGCCGGTGCTGGCGGGGAGAGGCTGCCGGGCACTGCGTACGAGCGTGGTCTGGTAGTGCTGCATCTCCTCGATCAATGGCACGAACGCACGGATATGTCCCAGGAAGGAACGGAACTCTCCGCTGCCGCGAAATCCCTGAAGGTGCCCTTCGATAGAGTCCCATTCGATCCGGAGAATATACCGGTCCGGCTCCTCCACGCAACGGGATAATTCATACCCGAGACAGTGGGCCGAGGCCTGGAGCGATGTCTGCGCCTGAACGTATCCCTGCTCGAACGCTTCCTGCTGCTCCTGCGGTACGCGATAGCGGATATATTCTACGATCATAAGCGGTTTTCTCCGAATGTTCCGAATGATAGTTGTCAGGGAAGCAAACATCCTTTTTCCGTTTCCGGCATTCTACGCCAGCTTCGTGGCGATCTCATCGACGGTGATGAAAAGCTCATCCGGCGAGCAGGCCGCGATCGATTCCGGTGTGGTATAGCCCCAGGTGACAGCGCCGAACGGGATCTTTTCTCCGCGCGCCGCCTGGAGATCGCGTATCTCATCGCCGATGCAGATCGCTTCGGAGGGGGCCACGCCGCATGCCTTCAATACTTTCCGGAATTTCTTCCCCTTGCCGAACAGGGATGCACCACACTCGTAGTGCCGGATCAGCGCGGCATTGCGGGGACCGAGCACGCGCCGGATATTATCGACCGAATTGGAGCTTACCACCACCAGGATGATTCCCCGGCGCGAGAGCTCTTCCAGCAGGCCGCCGATACCCTCGAACAGAAGGATATGCTCCAGCGCGCCGGTCATCCGCTGGCGCATCTCGCGCGCTATCAGCGGAACTTTCCAGAGCGGGATGCCGAGATGCTGGAGCACCTTGCGCGCATCGTAGCCGCGCAACGTACGGTGATCGCTCTCCTGGATCGGCTTGAAATCATAGCGCTCGGCGATCTGGTTTACTACGGTGATGAACCATGGGAGTGAGTCCGCAAGGGTTCCATCGAAATCGAAAATCGCGACTTTATACTTCATCGAAAATTATCGGCGCAAAAAGAAAAGAGAGAGGAAGGAAACGACCGGTCGTGCGATGGTGGCCGCACCTGTTCGCATATCGCATGAAATGCAAGATGGGAGGGGAAGGGATATCAGGCTACCACGATGATCTGTTACTTTTTGTTGAGTTCATCCGTTCACTGCCTCTCATCATTCCCCTTCCTCACGGCCCTGCTTCTGGTACCAGTCTCTGTACGGGGTGTTCTCCACGTTCCTGCGGTTGTAGTCCGGAGCACCGTCATCCCACCAGACCGCGCCTCGCTCGCCGAGGGCAACCTTCGCCGCATGCACACGCGTGCGGGCTTCGGCAGTTGCATCGGGATCATCCCGCTGCCCGGCCCGGCGGATATCGGAGCGGGCTTTCATCAGGTCGTGCACGAGCCGTTCGCGCTCCGCTTCCGGAAGCGCAGGGTTGGAACATCGCCACAGCTTCCCCTTGACGATGAAGTAGCGGCCATCGGGAGTAACGGGATAACGCATGGTGGAAAATGGGGAATTTCGCCGACATGATCCTACAGGGGAATATCGCCGTTCTTCCAGGCGTAATACATGCCCTGGGAATAAAGCCTGTTCAGATTCTCATCCGATATCCACTCGTACTCCTTGCGCATCTGTTCGATGAACGCCGCCAATGCCGTCGTTTCATCCGTTCCCGGCCGGCGCCAGCAGAGGGGAACCAGCCGGTGACCGCGCTGCATGGCGGCTCTGCAGGTCTTGTCGTAGCGGTCCAGCTCCTTCCGGTCCAATGCGGGATGGCTTCTACCGAGCCGCTCCTGGATTGGTTGCAGCCATTCTTCTCCCCATTCCATTGCCAGCTTCAGGCCGTCGTTGAGGATGATAGCGTTCATGGTACGGGGAGATTGCCGCCGCTTATTTATCGGGATTTTTTGCTTGCAGTCCCGCTCTGACTACCAGCCATTCCTCCCAGCAGTTCTCAGGATCGATATCCCGAAATCCCCGCCGTTCATCGAGCGCTTCCTTTTTCGATAGAGGAAGCATGATGCATACGGCCTTATCGCGCGCCTGAAGAACCTCCTCCCGGGTGAGAGCCGATCCTTTCTGTTGTTCGAGCATCCACAATATCTCGCCGAGCGCCGGGATGGGGGTGGGGACGAGCGGCTCTTCGGCAGGCTTTTCTGCATCGTTGCCGCCGCCAAAGAATTTTGAGAAGAGACCCATAAGAAGTTCCTGAGGATGGAGTAGAGGGGCCGGAATTGCGCTCCGGTCGCATATCATCGAATAGCGGGGTAATGAGTAATCGCGGCTGCTAGATCTCCCTTCGCATCGCCACGCGAAGATCCGCGCGGAATTTTCCGTCCTGTTCCTTCCGGACGATCTCTGCCAGCCCGGAGCCGAACTCCGTTTCCCCGATAATCCGGAATCCCAGGCGTTCGTACAAGGGTGCGTTCCAGGGAATATTGCGAAAGGTCGTCAGGGTGATGGCCCCGTAGCCCTGCTCCCGTGCCCAGACCGCTATGGTTTCCACCAGCGCGGAGCCCAGCCCCCTGCGGCCATGCTCCGGCAGTACATCCAGCTCATCGAGATGTGCCCCGCCATCAACAGGGGAAACGAGCGCAAATCCGACCGGAGTATCCGCCGAATCGGCCGCCACCCAGAGATGCCCGGCCTGCTGCGCTGTTGCGAGAGTTTCCACGGAGACCAGCTGCGAGCTGCCGTCGGAAGGAAGACCGAGGATTTCGCCCCATCCATCGAACAGGGCGTTGGCGCTATCTTCGATGGATGGCAGAAGGGGAACGTCGGATGGCCGGGCGGGCCGAATCGTATATCCGGGTGTCAGGGGCATCTCTCGGGCCGGTTTTGCATGTTAATACCAGGGGCCGTTTTTCGTAATGTTGGTAACGGCTTTTCCATCGTAGCGAAAAAGTCCTGCTCCGGTGCCGAACCAGAATTTGCCCCCTTCATCCTCAAAGATAGACTGTACGGAAGGATTCGCAAGGCCATCCTTCTCGCTGATATTGGTAAATGATGTTCCATCGTAGCGATCCACGCCATTGGCCGTGAACCAGATGTTTCCGGCTCTATCTTCATACATCGACCAGATCCGGTTGCTGCTCAGCCCCTCTTTTACGGTGAAATTGGCGAATGATTTCCCATCGAAACGGCTGGCGCCACCGGCACGGCTGCTGAACCAGATGTTTCCCCGGCGGTCTTCCAGAATGCAGGTGATATTGTTGTCGCAGAGGCCGTCCTTCGTTGAAAAACCGGTGACGGATCTGCCGTTGTACCTGTAGATGCCGAGACCATCGGTGCCGAACCAGATATTTCCGCTTTTATCCTGTATGATATACCACACCAGTTCCGGCGTGACCCTGTAGGATGGATCTTTGATCTTCGCCAGCGGAAGCGGGAACCCGGTGAACGATGTCCCATCGTACCGGCAGACCCCTCCGGCGGTGCCGAACCACATATTCCCTTCTCTATCCTCCAGGATGCTCCATGCATCATTATCGTTCAGCCCCTCTCTCGTCGTGAAATTGGTGAACGACGTGCCGTCATACCTGGCTATCCCTCCGACAGTGGCGAACCAGATGTTTCCGTTGCGGTCCTCTACGATGCTTCGTACCGCATCGCCGGCCAAACCATCCTTTGTGCTGAAGTAGGTGAGCGACTTCCAATCGTAACGGCAGACGCCATCGCTGGTGGTGGCAAACCAGAGATTTCCTTTTCTGTCCCGAACGATACGGCGTATATACTGGCTTATCTGCGCTGCGGAGTCGGATTTCGTGGGGCCGGTATAAGCGGCCGATTTCTCCGCGTACCGTATGGTCATGGCGCCGGAATCAGCCCCGTACGATGTTTTTTTCGTAGTGCCTTCGGTGCAGGAGACGAGGATCAATGCTGCCGGCAGCAGGGGATAGAATCGCTTCAAACTCTTTTTTTTGATCCCTTCGGTTTTCAAAGCGCGCATGGCATCATATCCTTGCCGGCTATTGGCCCGGTTGTTCTTTTGATCGTCTGCGACTGTAGATGCAGGGCTTCCGGGGAGTGTACGGCTGTTCCTGCCGTATCGAAGCAACTTACATCTTTTCGCGATTCCCTACTCCGGCCAACTGCTATGAACGTTGTTCCAGGATTTCAGGGAACGCCATCTCTCCTCTTGCGTCTCAAGGGCTATTCATCCGCGCGTGCCTGGGAAACGGCCATCCCTCCGGCAGCGTCGCGGTACTTCTGGTACTGATATAACGACCGAACGACCATTATGAGACCCTTATCGATCACAACAGGGCGGCTCCTGTTCATGGCCGTATGCATCCTCGCGGGCGCAACCAACGCTCTGTCCCAGACCGGCGCTCCGGCCAGCGATCCGCCGAAGAATAACGCCGCGGGCTCGTCATACCCGTATTTGTGGAAGAAACTTCCAACCGAGCCGTACCGTGGCAAACAGGATGATATCTTCTTTATCACCCCCACAACCGGCTGGTATGTGAACGGGCTCGGGAAAATCTATAAAACAACCGATGGTGGCTCCTCGTGGCAGCAGAAGCTGAACCAGCCTGGAACATATTTCCGATGCATCGGGTTTACCGACAGCCTCCGTGGTTTTGCGGGAAATATCGGAACCGAATATTTCCCCAATGTCTCCGATACCATTCCGCTGTATCAGACCTATGATGGAGGCGATACCTGGAGCCCGGTACGGAATATAACAGGCCCGGCAGTAAAGGGGCTCTGCGCGATCGATATTCTGAAGGAGCCTTTTATCAATGCCGGATATCTCGATCATAAAACTCATATCTATGCCGGCGGCAGAGTGGGCGGTCCGGCATATCTGCTCCGTTCGGATGATGGCGGCGATTCCTGGCAATCTACCGACCTGAGCATGTACTGCGGGATGATTACCGATATCAAATTCTTCGATACGAACAATGGCATCATCTGCGCGGCCACAAGCCCGGCCGTGCAGGAATCGCACGCGCTGATCCTGATGACCACCGACGGAGGAACAATCTGGAAGAAGGTCTATCAATCCGAACGCCCGTATGAGATAACCTGGAAGGCGTCGTTCCCGACACGCCAGACCGGCTACGTCACCATCCAGAACTATAATCCGGACTCGACCATCACAAAACGGGTCGTCGCCAAAACGACCGATGGCGGAAAGAGCTGGCAGGAGATCGCTCTGGACGACGATTTCAAGCTGCGGGAATTCGGTGTCGGGTTCATCGATGAAAACCGAGGCTGGGTGGGCGCTACTACCGGAGGCTACGAGACAACCGATGGCGGGAAGAGCTGGAGGAAAACCGAACTGGGAAAAGCCGCTAACAAAATCAGGCTGATGAAAACTGATAATGGTTTCATCGGCTATGCAATCGGAGTGGATGTCTATAAGCTCGATTATCAGGGGAGGTAGTTGCCGGGTACAGGTCTCCTGAGATGCCTTTTCCGGCATCAGGGATCGCGGGGTGCCGAAACAACCATCCTCTCATCGGTGCGGTGGTGCTCCTCATCGCCGAACGCACGGAACGCATGCGCATGCTGGGCCAGGTATGTGCCGGGGAATTCCTCCTCCAGCCCGTACCCGGCCGGCGTTCTGTCACGGGGGAAAAATGCGGTGCCGAATATCCAGTCCCAGAATGCGAATTTGGTCCCGAAATTCATGTTGTATGCATCGCGGTCGATGGCATGGTGCCAGCGGTGCATCTCCGGTCCGTTGAGGATATACTGGAGCCATCCGGAACGTACGCCGATATTGGCGTGGATATACATGCCCCATACCGCATCGATGGTTCCCTTGATAAGTACCACTTCCGTCGCACAGCCCAGCAGGAGTAGCGGTCCGAACTCGATAGTCTGGTTGATGAGGATCTCCAGCGAATGCGACCGGGAACCGGAGAGCCAATCGACATCCCTGGTGGAATGATGTGCCTCGTGCACTCGCCAGAGCCATTTATTGCCGTGCTGCCATCGGTGAAACCAGTAGATATACAGATCGTGGACGAAAAGGGAGAGCATCACCTGACCCCAGATGGGCCAGCCGGAAATGATCCGCAGCCGGGAGAGGGAGGTTGCGGTATCCACCCATTCGATAAAACCGAATATTATCAGGCTCAGCAGATAACTCTGAACGAGCGTGTACAGCGCCAGGTCGTTCCAGAATCCGTCGCGGAAGAGCCGCTGGCCCGGCTCGTACGGGAAAAGTTTCTCCAGTCCGATGATGACCCCAGCAGAGGCCGCGATCACCAGCGTGGAGATGACTCCAGGTGTGAGAATCTCCATTATCGCAGATCCATTCCGATGTGATACTCCTGTACGATCGGCGCGCGGCCGTATCGGTGTGCTCATCTATCAAACAGCCTTCCCTCCAGGCCGGTTTCACGGCAGGCTGGAGGGAAGGGGGGCTCCGGTGCGAGCCGCAGGAATGGGCATATTCCTGCCGTGCATGCCGGCTCCGCTGAAATCGCCTATGCGGAGATTCCGGTTTCCGGTGAGGGGACGCGGCGCAGTTTCTGGCGCGGTCCGGTTTCGCTGGCGTAGACGCGCTTGACGCCATCGCCGATAGCTTTTTCGATATCGCGGATATTTCCCACAAGACGCCAGAGACCTCCCATCTCCACCGATGCCGCCTGATCGCTCCCCCACATGGCGCGGTCCAGAGTGATATGGCGTTCGATAAAGGTGGCGCCCAGTGCCACGGCCGCCCAGGTGGTGGCAAGACCGGTTTCATGGCCGGAATAGCCTATCGGCACGGAAGGATATTTTTCCTTCAACGTCAGGATCATTTTCAGATTAAGCTCGTCCGGGGAGCAGGGATAGGTGCTGGTGGAATGGGCTATCATGAGATTATCCTCTCCGAGCGCCGCCACCGCGGTTTCGATTTCGCTCATCGTGGACATGCCGGTGGAAATGACGAGCGGCTTGCCGGTGCTCTTCATCTTTTTCAGGAGCGGGATATCCGTGAGCGATGCGGATGCAGCCTTGTATGCGGGCACATCGAACTGCTCGATAAAATCGACGGATTCCTCATCCCAGCAGGAGGCCGTCCAGAGTATCCCTTTTTCGCGGCAGTAACGGTCGATATCGGAGTACTGCTCAGCGGTAAATTCCATGCGGTGGCGGTAGTCGATATAGGTCATCCGCCCCCAGGGTGTATCGCGCTCGATATTCCACTGATCATACGGCACGCAGAGTTCGGGGGTACGCTTCTGGAATTTGACTGCGTCGCAGCCGGTAAATGCTGCCACATCGATAAGCCGCTTGGCGGTCTCGAGCGAGCCGTTATGGTTGATACCGATCTCGGCGATGATAAACACCGGTTTGTTGTCGCCGACCTCGCGTGTGCTGATTCTTACGGTATTGGAAGCCATAAGTAGGAAAATTGGTGATCGGAGGCTCTGTTGGCGTAAATGAACCAACGGAGCCTTTCGGGTCCGTACCGGGAGGGGCGTGTGCCGTCCTTTCCGCGTCTGCGGGTTCGCGGTCGCGATATGCTCAGCGACGTACGACGAACCTGCCGCAGCGGGCAAGGCCTCCCTAAAAATTGAACGCCAGACTCCGGCCCCTGAAGGGGAGGAGCTATTCTACCAGCAGGTCCATCCGCCGTCCACAACAAGGTTTGCGCCCGTCATGTACGATGATGCATCGCTCGCCAGGAAGATGAGGGCCCCCATGTAATCGGTAGGGGCGGCCATCCGCGCCAGCGGCGTGCGTGCCGAATAATTGCGGATGAAATATTCATCCTGGGAATTTTCCACTCCTCCGGGGGAGAGCGAATTGGCTCGCACTCCGGCATTTCCCCAGTAGGCGGCAAGGAAACGGGTGAAGGAGATTACGGCTCCCTTGGTGACAGGGTAGGCAGCCGATTTGTAGAACGACTGCGTGCCGTCCGGACGTTTGTAGAGCGACTGGTCCGGGGCCACGATGCCATAGGTGGAGGCCACGTTGATGATGCTTCCGCCTCCGCCACGTGCTATCTCGGTTCCGATGATCTGTGCGCAGAGAAACACTCCCGTCACGTTGACATCGAGCGAACGCCGGAACATCTCCAGGGGATAGTTCTCGAATTTCGATAGCTCGCCGGCTGCTGCCGGGTTCTCGAACATGTCGTTGATCGCGGCATTATTCACCAGAATATCGATCCGCCCGAATTCCTCCAGCGTCCTGTCGCGAAGATCCCGGAGCGAATCGGGGTCGGTTACGTCCGCACCCATGCCAGCGATTCGATTCGGTTCCCCGGCCATGCCTGAGCCGATCGACCCGGCGATCCGGCGGCAGCGCTCCTCGGAAATATCGGTGGCTACCACATGCGCCCCTGCTCCGGCAAGCGCTCTGCAATGGTTCCCGCCGATAAGCCCGGCGGCGCCCGTCACAACCGCGACCTTGCCGGAAAGAGAGAAGAGTGTGTCGATCAAGGGAGTGTTGATGTACGGTTTTAGATTGGAAGAGGAAGAAGCACATACTCCGTCTCTACTTCATTTCTCGCCGGGATCTGCACGTATCCGCAATCAGACCTTTCCAGCAAGGTTCGCGTTCACTCGCGGCCGGGTGTTGAAATTCCCGGTCTTCCGGAACACCGGTTCCACCGGCATCCCGCGCAGATATCCGGCGATATTCCCTTCCTCCACGGCACGGCGGAGCACCGGCAATGCTTGGCGATAGGCCTCCAGAGTATAGGCGATATCCTCATCGGTGTGGGAGAAACTCATGTTGTGGAATCCCGACCAGAGGATGCCGCGCTTTATCATCTCCTGTTGCAGGAGCGATTTCATCTCCAGGGGATTTCCTGCCGATGCATCGAACGTCACCATCGAACGGCAGTCGTAGCCGATGCAGCGCGTATAATTCATCCCGAGTTCGGAGGCGATTCTCTCATATCCCTCGTGTAATTTTCTCCCGGCTTCCGCCAGGCGTGCCGGCACATTCTTCTCCCGCATCTCCTCGATGGTGGCTTTTGCCGCCGCCAGCGAAAGCGCTTCGCCGCCGAATGTGGTGAAGAAGAAAACATCTTTCTCCAGCAGCTCCATGATCTCCCGGCGCCCAGTCAGCAGCGATAGCGGCATGCCGTTGGCGACCGCCTTGGAGAAACAGGCAAGATCTGCATCGACACCGAAATATTCCTGCGCGCCGCCCAGCGCGATCCGGAAACCGGTCCACATCTCATCGAAAATCAGGAGCGTTCCATATTCATCGCAGACATCCCGCAGCTTCCGCAGAAAATCCTCTTGCGGCGCTTCAAAGACGAACGGTTCCAGGATGATGCAGGCCGTATCATGATCGATCGAGCCGATCACCGAGCCGATATCATTGTAATTGAAGGTATAGGTCAGGCCGAGGGCGCTCTCCGGGATTCCTCTATTCCGGTCGGTGACGCCGATATACCAGTCGTGCCAGCCGTGATAACCGCAGCAGAGGACTTTTTCGCGGCCGGTGTAGGCGCGCGCGAGCCGTACTGCCGCCGTGGTGACATCGCAGCCGGTTTTGGAAAACCTGACCGATTCGGCGTTCGGCACCACGGAGCGCACCAGTTCCGCCACTTCCACTTCCAGCGGATGCATCAGGCTGAAGGTGATGCCGTCGGCGAGCTGCGAGCGGATCGCATCATCCACACGGTCGTAGCAGTAGCCGAGCGAGAGGGGGCCGATCGCCATGTTGTAGTCCAGATATTCGTTCCCGTCGGCATCCCAGACATGCGCTCCCTTGCCACGCACGAGATATTTCGGCGCGACGCCGTTAACGTATTGTCCCGGTCCTTTTGCAAGCGTCTGGGTGAAGGCGGGTATCAACCCCTGCGCGCGCCGGTAAAGCTCATCGGATTTTTCGATCGCGGGATATTCGTGGTTGAAGGCTACGATATTCGGCATGGCTTGAGGATGTTCTGTGTACGAATGGTTCTGTTCGGCCTGCATCGGCCCTGCTACGGGGAAGAGGCCAGGAATGTATTCTCCGCCGGTCTCTTCCGGTCAGACCGGAAGTATGGTCGGCTCATATATACCGCTGGAATTATTTTCCAGTGCCAGTTCATTCAGTATCGTTTCGGCGATCTGTTCGCCGGTCAGCCCTTCGCGCCGGAGGACATCACCCAGCAGGGCGGGGGTGAACCAGCGCTCGCGGAATGCGATCGGGAGCACTCGCGCGCTCACCCGGCGGCGAAGAAAGAGCTCGGCGATGATGGAGTAGAGCCCTCCGGTAAGAAAGTGATCCTCTATCGTCACCAGCATTCCGGTTTCTTCGGCTGCCCCAAGAATCGCTTCTTCATCGATCGGTTTTACAGTGCGGAGATTGATGAGCCGGACGGAGATGCCACTGTTTTCGAGGGCTGCCTTGGCCGCGAGCGATTCGCCGAACATAAATCCGTAGGTGATAATCGCCACATCGCTGCCGTTACCGGATATTTCCGCAACTCCTATTTCGAACGGACTGTGCTCCACAGTTGCCGGCCCTGCATTATAGCGGATATACCATGGGGCCGGGGAGCTGACTATTGCCGGCAGGCCGGCCACCAGCTCATCGGCATCGGCCGGAGCGAAGATGTTCATGTTCGGGATGCCCCGCATAAGAGATATATCCTCGATGGCCTGGTGCGTGGGGCCGTTGCCGTCGGAGAGGACGCCCGGAACACCGCCAACGAGCTTTACCGGAAGATTGGGGAGGCCCACATCGGTGCGGATGAACTCGAATGCGCGCAGCGTCAGGAAGGCGGCCAGTGCATGCGTGACCGGAATCCTTCCACGTAGCGCAAGGCCCGCGGCGGCCCCTATCATGGTTGCCTCGCTGATACCGACATCGATGAAACGCCGTCCCAGTTTTTCCGGCAGATTCCGGATCGCAGCGCGATTTTCAGCGGTCATCACCACTACGCGCTCATCGGCCAGCGCCAGTTGCAGAAGACATTGCTCGTACGACATGGAATTTCGATTTATCAAATCGTTTTGTTGTTGTTTCTCATTTCTCTATTCGCGAAGATTTCAGACTCAACGTGCCGGTCCGATACATCCCATGCGTTCCCAGCCACCAAGATCAGCGGGGATTCGCGGTTAGCGGACCAGCAGCGTTTCCGACGTCAGCGCGCCGCTACTACGCCCGTGCAGCTCGTTCAGAAGCACCCCGGCATCTTCCGGATTCAGCTTTACGAACCAGCGGTCGGCGCGGCTTTCGATGCTTGGGCATCCCCGGCCGCGTGTCGTATCGGCGATAATCATACTGGGGCGTCCCTGTTCGAACGGGAGTCTGGTAAAGGTCTCGTGCATTTCTGCGAACGAGTGCCCGTCGATCCGCTCGGTATACCATCCGAACGCCTCGAATTTCGCTTCCAGGGGCTCCAGAGGGATCAGTTCCTCGGTGCGGATATTGGCCTGGAACTGATTGCGGTCGACGATACCGACCAGATTATCGAGCCTGTAGGCATTAGCCACCAGCAGCCCCTCCCAGATCGTACCTTCGTCCAGCTCGCCATCGCCGAGGATGACATACACCCTGTTTTCGCCGCCGCGCATCTTGATATCGAGCGCCACACCGATCGCCACCGAGAGGAGATGCCCGAGTGATCCGGAGTGGAATTCCACCCCCGGAATATTGCGGTTCGGATGCCAGTAGATATGATCGTCGGGGCTGAGATGGTTTGCCAGGCGTTCCGGGGCGATATATCCCAGCTCGGCGAACGTGCCGTAGAGTGCGGGGACATCGTGGCCTTTGGAGAGAAAAAGATAATCGCGATCCGGATCGCCGAGGGTATTGGGAGAGATCTTCAGATGCATCCGATAGAGGTAGACCAGAAGGTCGGCGCAGGAGAGGGAGGCGCCGATAAAACAGCCGCCGCCGGTTGCCATGCGGACGATATGCTCGCGCACTCGAAGCGCGGTTTCCGCCAGTTGCGATCGATCCCGTTCGGTTAGGAGCATGGTGTGCAACATGAATATTGTGAGGGGAGCTGGCAGCTGACAGCTACCTATCTATTTGCCTCGTCATTTGGCTGTCCACGGTTCGTAATTCACCGAGATGATTGCGGTACCAGTTGACCCCCGCCAGACGGCTGTTTATCTCCATGATATCAGGCCGTGATCCGAGCAGGCCGAGCACCGTATCCACGTTGAAGATCGTTCCCTCCTGTGTGTACAGCTCGTTATATACCGCGTCCAGGAAGCGATAATCCTCGGGATAATCTATCGTCCAGCGGTGCGACATGGAATAATCCAGTCCTTTTTCCCAGAGCACATTGCCGATCCGGAAACGTTCCGGTTGCTCCCAGAAAAATGGTGTCGTATGCTCTCGTTCCAATTGACGCAACGACTCGCGATGTGCAACATCCAGCATCGCCATGGGTATTATTTCCACATCCTGGCCGTCCGGCCAGGAGGGAGGGTGGAGGTTGCTCACGTAGTCGAACCGATCCTGATTTTCAAGGAAGTGCCCGATAACTCTATCGATCACAGCGGGATCGATCAGCGGGCAGTCGGAAGGGATTTTTACCACTGCATCGGCATTCGTTGCAATTCCCGCATTATAATGACGGCCGAGCAGATCGAGTGTGTCCCCGCTGTAGCAGCGCACCCCGATATCGCCGCAGAGATCACGGATGGGATCATCGTCTCTCTGGACGGTCGTGGCAACGATGATCTCATCCGGTGCCGATGCATGGCGCACACGCTCCAGCATGCGTTCCAGCAGAGGGCGGCCCGCCAGCGGCATCATCACCTTGTTCGGCAGGCGGGTGCTGCCGGTGCGGGCCTGAACAACTACGGTTACCTTCACAGGGGTTCGGATTGATATCTGTTATCAGCGTTTTCCTGCGGCCAGCATGGAACGCTCGTAGAGCGCCGAAACCGGATCGGCCGCCACCAGACTGGCATATGTGAGAGGAACCGTCCGCTCCTCGATATGATGGCGGCAGACAGAGGCGATCGCCAGGGCGGAGGTGCCCCCATTCTGCATCGGGGTCATCCTCTGGAGCGTCCGGAGATCGAAATAGGAATGCACCTGCTTGCCGAGCGCCAGTCCAACGTAGACGACGCTGGAGTATTTCGTGACAAGGACGCTGCAATTGGCGATCATGTGATCGGTATTGCCGCTGGCGTACACAAGCGCGCCGGGAGCCCATTGCTCTATTTCGCGTGTGGCCCGTTTCACATTCTCATTGGGATGGAGCTTGAATATCATCTGTGTGCCGCCAGCTATTGCGGCGCATTCCTCGATGAATTTCTTCCGATTTTCCCATTTGAATGTCTCACGGGTGTCGCTGGTAGCAACCAGGACATAATCACGATAGGGGAAATCGTTGTTCAGGAATTTCCGGCAGTCGTCGAAGTTGGGGATGCCGGTGACGCGAAGCGTTGCCGGGCTGACTCCCTTGGCGATGAAGAGATCGCGGTAGCCCTCGCTCGCCACGCAGAAATAGTCGTAGGCATGACTGAGTCCCGTGGTGGAGGTGCTGGCGAGATAGCGGGGGAGATGGAGAGTTCGTACGAGATGATAGAAGAAATTCTCCGGATCGGTCATCCCTTCCTGCACCAGAATCACCTTCCCCCCGCGAATATTCCGGGGAACCACCAGATCACTACAGGTCACCACCAGATCGTATTGATGTTCCTGCCCGCGATAATCGATTTTCAGATCGTGGGTGCGCAGGTATGCCAGGCAGCGGCCGGCAAGTTTTCTTCCCATGACCGTAAAATCCACCAGACCCCAGCCTCTCAGCCGTTCCAGGAGCCCATCGGCGTAATACGGGGAGAAATAACTCTCATATTCCGGCAGATGCTTCGAGATATCGTGCATCTGCGAGGTCTGATTGATGGAGCCACAGATAAAGAGGATCTTCTTTCTCATAGTCTTGTACCCGTGCATAGTTCGCGACTCGCATGTCTTATCCGTTCCAGCCGTACAAGGAGCATATGCCGATCGTTACGGGACTATCCTCCCGGATCTTCAGGAGCAGGATGGGCAATCTTCGCGTGAGTGGTGGAGCCGGGCGGGATGAGACGCCGTCCGGAAATCCTGCTGAAGAAACTCCCTCTACGGCCGCCGAAGCGCACGTTACGGCGAAGGGATATCCGGGATGAGGTATTGTGCCGATCACGAGCGCAACTTAGCATGCTGCTGCTATCACCCCGGTAAATGCCATGTTAAATCCCATGTTACAACCACACAACACGCGCAGATGTACTGGAAACCGGACGATTACCAGCAGGGGGGAGGGGCGATGTGCGCAACATCTCTTTCAAGCCCGCATTCTCCTGATGATTGCGCCTGGCATTGCTCAGCGGAACCAATCGTGCAAACCGAGGCATGAGCCTCTCACCCCGCTATTGTGTTCCTCCTCGCCGGTTTATTTCCCATTTCCCTGTACGACGCCGGTATGCACCGGCTGTATCAACATCAACATTATCGTGACGCCGCTATGCCGGAGTGCCTTTCAATTAGTATCGGCCCGGTTCATATCGCATCGGGCCATTTTTTCTACCCGTACTCTTTTGTCCGATTTTCTCCTTATACAATCCGCAGGGCTACGGTTCGGGTTCTGGCGCGATAGTTGCCCTCCCGGTATCTGCTCGAGGTCCAGATTACCCCTCGACCATCCGCTTGATCGATCTGCCATTCCTATCCAGACAAGGAATAGACGGAAGATTCAGCCCTTTCAACAGTAATCTTGACGGAATTGTTGCGCCAGGCGGGCTTATCAGTTCGTTTTACGAAGCATTAAGATTTGCAATGCGCGTCTTATTGGTGATGTAAAATGAAATGGATGCTATGACTTCGGCGTATTTCGCGCAGATATACAACAGGAGAAAACGCATGAGATGGAGCTTGGCTCGCGCCAGCGCCGTGCCTCTGGTTGCGCTGCTGCTCTACACCCCCCTTGTCTCCACAACGGGTGTTGCGCAACAGGCGGAGAAGGTGCCGTGGTCGGTTATCGCCACCGGAGGAGTTTCCGGTGCTGCTGCCGATACTCTCAGGGTTTCAGCCACACTCGGGCAGCCGATTATCGGCAGAGTGGCAAACGCCCAGAATGCTACATACCAGGGTTTCTGGTATCCTCGCCGGCTTGTCTCCGGCGTCTCCCGTCCGGTTGCCGATGATGCGGCCGGAAGCCGGGCGATGCTCCGGAATTATCCCAACCCATTTTCCGGTTCCACGACCATCGCATTTGCGCTGGAGCAGCGGAGCCGGGTAACACTGGAAGTTTTCGATCTGGTGGGGAACAGGGTTCGTTCGCTGTACGATGGAGATCAGGAGGCCGGCACACGGGAGATCGCCTGGAACGGGCTTGATGCTTCTGGCAGCGAAGCGGCCTCCGGCTATTATCTCTACGTTCTCACGGTGGAACCGCTCGGGCCCTCTGGCAGGGGATTCAGCGAGCGGCGCACGATGTTCCTGGTACGCTAGGCGGTCCAAAGCCGGGCGGCACACCGGGATATCGGTGCGGTGATGCAGGGGGCCGGAGAGGTTCCGGTCTTCACAGCTTTTAGTTACCCCAAATTTCTCTTCGTAGGAGAGACCTGTAATGTCCAGAAAAGTCTTTCTACTTCCGGCGTTTGCGCTGGGAATGATGCTTGCAAGCAATAATGCTCATGCCCAGATACCACGCCTTATCAGCTATCAGGGATATCTGACCAACGCGGGAAATGCAACCGTCCCCGACGGCACCTATAATCTCACCTT
>JBMDXA010000214.1:0-8099 GCA_048594725.1 Candidatus Kapaibacteriota bacterium | reverse complement strand
GATGTTACTACGGGGCGCGCTGGGGAGGATTGTCGGGACGGGAGAGCTGGGCGATCGGTTTCGGTATGAACGCCCGTGGCGCCATGGAGATCATCCTCGGCCTGCTCGCGCTTCAGTACAAGATCATTCAGGAGGAGATGTTCATCGCGCTGGTGACGCTGGCGCTGGTCAGCTCCATCGTGAGCGGTCCTGCGATGGCCGCGTTCATCGTCCGCTCCAGGCGCTGGGCGCTGGACGAGCTTATCGTTCCCGATCTCTTCCTTCCGTCGGTCTCGGCAGCTACTCGCGACGAGGTGATCCGGGAGATGTCCGAGGCCGCCGCGCGCGCGCTGAATCTGCCAGCCGGGAAGATCTTCGAGGCCGTGCTGGCTCGCGAGAATCTGATGGGGACCGGGCTTGGCGAGGAGCTTGCGGTGCCGCATGCCCGGCTGCACGCGGTAAGCCGCCCGCTGCTGGTGATAGGGCACAGCCGCCAGGGGATCGATTTCGATTCCCCCGATGGCGAGCCGGTCCGCCTGATCTTCCTTCTTCTCACCCCCCGCCAGGATGATGCCGCGCAGGTGCAGATCATCGGGCAGATCGCCCGCTTCTTCCGCCGCCCGGAGTCGCGCCAGCTCGTCTACGAAGGGGAGCCCATCGATGTGCTGCGGGCCTCCGTGAAGATCGAGCGTCCGGAGGGAGCGCATGGGTGAGGGGAGATGCCAGTGGTAGGTACTTCGGGATACGTTTTCTGGGATTCCAAACGCTGTTCGCTCGGGGTCCGACTCCGCCCGAGGTGGTAGCGGAACCGGTGGCGGCGTCAAACTCCGCGCCAACGCAGCCGAAGAATCTAGGGAATAGCCGGCTACTCCTTCAGCGCCTCCTCGATGCGATCATCCAGGTCGCCGATAAAATTATCCTTCGCTATCACCCGGCCGTCGCGGCCTATCAGATAGGTCATCGGGATTCCCTGCACATCGTAGCGCCGGATCACCGGCTGCGGGTAGGTATCGAGCACGTTGGCCCAGTCGGCATCGTTCTGCCGGATGAACTCGCGCCAGGCGGCGATATCGGAGTCCAGGGAAACGCTCAGGACCATGAAGTCGCGGTCGCGAAAGCGTTCCCAGCGGGCTTGCAGGTCGGGGAAGGTGGCGATGCAGGGGCCGCACCAGGTTGCCCAGAAATCGAGCAGGACCACCTTGCCACGGTATTGCGAGAGGGAGATGGCGCGGCCGGCGGTATCGGTCTTGGTGAAGTCGGGGGCTATCTCCCCCACCTCCGGTGCGGTATAGGTTTCGGAGCCGGCCGGACTGCTTTCATCGGAGCATCCTGCTGCCAGCAGTGCTGCAAGGAGCGCGGTTGCGGGGAGTAGCTGCTTCATGGGCTTTCCGGATAGGTTCAGGGGGTGTCATGGAGGAGCGATGAGCGCCGGCCGTGATCCGCCGGAGCGCAGCAGAAGGCCACGCTCCGGCAGCACGGGGAAACAGGTTATGCGCCGGCCAGGGCGCGCTCGCACCAGGCGGCGGCCTGGAACATCCTCTTCTCGTCGAAGTGCCGGGCGATGAACTGCACTCCCACCGGCAGGCCGGTCTCGGGATCGCGTCCGGAGGGGATGGAGATTGCCGGCACTCCGGCCAGGTTCACCGCCGCCGTGAAGATATCGCTCAGGTACATGCTGATGGGATCGGCCGTCTTCTCCCCGAGCTTGAACGCCGGTGTGGGCGTTGTGGGGGTAAGGATAAGATCCACATCGGCGAACGCCGCGTCGAAATCCTGATAGATCAGCCTGCGCACCTGCTGCGCCTTGCGGTAATAGGCGTCGTAATAGCCGCTGGAGAGGACGAACGTGCCGAGCATGATGCGGCGCTTCACTTCGGCGCCGAAGCCCTCCGAACGGCTCATCTCGTACATCTCGTCCACTGTCACCGCGTTCGGCGAGCGATAGCCGTAGCGGGCGCCATCGAAGCGGGCGAGATTGGAGCTTGCCTCCGCCGTGGCGATGACGTAATAGCAGGGGATGGTATACTCGGTGTGCGGCAGCGATATCTCCACGATCTCCGCTCCGGCTTCGGTAAGCCGCGCGCGCAGATCGGCTATCGAGCCGGTCACCGACGAATGCATGCCATCGATGAAATACTCCTTCGGCACCCCGATCCGCATCCCGCGCACATCGGCCCCTTCCAGCGCGCTGCGATAGTCCGCCACCGTCTCCGGGCTCGAGGTGGAATCGTTGCTGTCATGTCCGGCGATGGTCTCCAGAATGAGCGCCGCATCCTCTACCGAGCGTGCGAACGGGCTTATCTGGTCCAGCGAGGAGGCGAACGCCACCAGCCCGTAGCGGCTCACCCGGCCGTAGGTCGGTTTCACCCCCACCAGACCGAGAAACGCCGCCGGCTGGCGCACCGAGCCGCCGGTTTCCGAGCCGAGCGAAGTATGGCACATACCGGCCGCGACGGCAACCCCGGAGCCGCCGGAGGAACCGCCGGGAACCCGCGAGCGGTCGGCCGGATGATACGCCGGGCCGAAGTAGGACGTCTCGTTGGAGGAGCCCATCGCGAACTCGTCCATGTTGGTCTTTCCCAGGATGATCGCGCCGGCCGCCTCCAGGCGCTCCACGGCGGTGGAGGAGTAGAGCGAGGTGAAGCCGGTAAGGATCTTCGAGCCGCAGGTAAGCTGGGCATCGCGCACGGCGATATTATCCTTCACCGCCACGGTCATGCCGGCAAGCGGCCCGGCCGTTCCCTCGGCTATCTGCCGGTCGATCTCGGCTGCACGCGCAGTGGCCTTCTCGTTGAAGACCGCCAGGAAGGCGTTCAGTTCCTTTCCGGCTTCGATTTCCTGCAATGCTTCGGCAACCGTTGCGGCGCAGGTGGTTTCCCCCGCATCAAGGCGGCGGCGGAACGATGTATATGTTTCTGCCATGAGACGTTCTGGGTTATGCGAGCCGTGCGGCCGGTAGGCCCCGGCTCCGGGTGTCCGCTTGTTATCAAAGGCCGCCAAGTTAAGAAGCGGAAGGGAATTGGGGATGCCCGCGCAGGGGAGATGATGGAACCGGAGGGACCTGCCGGAGATGCCGGGGCCGGCAGTTGCGACGGGATCATCCCCCGCAGGCCGCGATAATCATCTCGGCGGCGGCGCGGATCTGCCCGCGCTCATGCTCTATCACCTCCGCGGCATGCTGCTGCGCTCCGGCCTGAAGCTCGGAGAAGGGGGTGATATCGGAGAGCATCTCCTGGATCTGTCCCAGCTTCATCGCCAGTTCGGCGAACAGTTCTCCTATCGGCACCAGCTCGTGCATGCCGTTGCGGATGATCTCCTCCTGTTCTTCCCCCTCCTGCACCGCGCGTGCACGGAGCAGCGCGTCCACGCAGCGGGCCACGCTGAAGGTGAGACGCTCCCCCTCGCGGTAGAGCAGGCCGGTCAACTGGTTGAAGTCGTCGGCGGTGCGATCGGCGATTCTGACAAGCTCGCCGTAGCGTTCCGCTTCCTGAAGGCCCTGCGCGCGCGACACCTCCTCGGTCCGCCGCGCCAGCGAGGTGCCGATCCGGTTTGCCGATTCGGCGATCCGCGTAGCCGAGGCCACCATCGCCTGGATAGCCTCGTTGCTCTGGCCCAGAAGATCATCGAAACGGTCAGACATGGGATTTCCGATTGACGATATTGGATTGAAGAAGAAGTCCGGTTTCCGCTGCACCGGGCGTGCAGACGGCAGAAAAACCGGCCGCTCCGGGATCTGCCTAGCGATAGGCAACACCGATAGGTTCTGGCTCTGGGGGCCATGAGCCCGGAGATTATGTTCGGCTCATCCGCACTTCGCTCCCATCATTCGCGAAGATTTGGTTCTTGACGAGTGAGCAATCATTGATCCATCATCGGCGCCCACCACGATCCGTGGTTATTCGCGGATCAGGGCGAGTTCACCTAAAATATCTTTCAGGATCGCCATGCGAGCTTCCCGCACAGGATACTTCCTGCCCCGCCCCAGAAGGTTCAGCGCAAAGATATGGGCGTTACGGTCGCGCTCCAGATATCCCACTATCCAGACGATATTGCTGTCGCCGCCGGGTATGGCCCAGCCGGTTTTCCCCCGGAGCGTATAGCCGGGTGTGCTCTCCATCGTCATGATATCCTTGACGATATTCATCGAGCGCTCCGAAAAACCGAGTTCTCCCTTGTACAGCCGTGTCAGAAATTCCACCTGCTGATCCGGGGAGATCCGCAGATCGCCGCTCAGCCAGAATTTATCCAATTCCCCGCCCATATTCCTGTTGCCGTATCGCTCGCGCTCCAGATAATATTTCATCCTTTTTTCCCCCACCCGCCGGGCTATCTCCTGGTAGAACCAGACCGCCGAGCGCTGGAATGCGGTGCGCATCGTCTGATCCTGATTCCACTCCTTGGAGCCGCGATCCACGCCATCCCATTTGACCACCACATTCTCATCGGCCATCACGCCGGTTTCCAGGGCCACCAGCGAGTTGAATATCTTGAATGTGGAGGCGGGAAGAAATCCCTCGGCGCATCGCTCCGGATTATACCGTATGGAACTGTCGGCATTGAGATTATAGAGAACAAAACATCCCTCGGCGTTCTGCGCGGCGAAAAATTTCTGAAAGTCCGGACGGAGCACCGTGCGGGACATACCGGCGTTGCCTGCCGCCGGGGTGCTGTCGCTCCGGGCACCCGCGGCGCTATCGGCCGATACCGTATCGGCCGATGCGGTATCGTGGGGGGCTCCCGGAACCGACTGGCGCGAGCCCGGTTCGTTGCCGCCGGTACAGCCGGCGGCCAGCAGGAGCATGAAAAGCGTCAGGGAGAATCGCATGCGAAAAGAGATCATCGTTGATCGGGGATGCCGTGTTCGGTTGTATGCGGAAAAGCTGATTGGCGATGACAAGTACCGGAGTACCTTGAGGAGGAGGAAACGAATCCGTATCATCTCCCTCTTGTCTCCGGCATCCAATCCTTGCGTTGATGCGCTCGCTCACGCATCCGGTCGCATAACTTATACATCGCTCAATGTTCCGCAACGTTACTATACGCAACCGGCGCCGATCAGTAGCCGCTCCCTTCGTACCGGCCCTTCTGCTGATGATCTTCATTCTCCTGCCGGGGCATGCCCAGACCACCTGGGTGCCGAGCAATCAGGGGCTGGAGGGAGGGTCCGTGGTGAACGGCTTCGTGTTCGATACCACGGGCGTTCCGGTGGCGGCCATCGGCGACGCTCTTTATCGCTACCTTCCCGCGCAGGGGCGCTGGATGAAAATCTGGCCGAACCAGAGCATCAACAGGTTGTGGAGAACGCCAGGGGGAGCACTTATGGTCGGCTCCGAGTACAACGGTCACAGGGAGCCGGGATTCTACCGTTCGGCGAACGGCGTGGACGGCTGGACGAAGGTGCGGGATACGATCGTTTCGGCGCTCTTCGCCACTGCGGATGGGGAGATCATCGGGCGGTCCGGCGCCAGGGAGCTGTTGCGTTCCACCGACGACGGCATCACCTGGAGCGCGTTCGGCGGCCCGCTGCCGTACGATGCCTCCGATCTCTACAAGGCGCCCGATGGAACGTGGTACTGCCAGACGCTGGCGGCGGTCTACCGTTCGGACGATGGTCTGGAGACCTGGACGCAGATAGGCTCGCATATCTATTCTCATGCTCATCTGTGGCTTCCGGACGGACGGCTGGTTATCGCCACCAACTATGATCTCCGCATCACCCCGGCCCCTTTGAAGGAGTGGGATGGAAAGGGATGGGATACGCTCTGCACGCTCGATCTGGTGCGCGATCTGACGGTCCATCCGGGCGGAGCCTGGCTTGCATACAGGGATGGGCACAGCCTGAAAACTTCCGACAGCAACGGCCTGTACCGCTCCACCGATCAGGGGGCCACATGGAAAAAAATGGTCGGCGGTCTGCTGAGCGCGCATTCGATAGGGCCCGATGGCACCATCTGGATCAACCAGGGATATGATGTGTCATCCTCTACCGATGAAGGTGCCACCTGGACCGTCAGGAACGAGGGGCTGGACAACATCATCATACAGTGGATCACCGCCGACAACCAGGGGCGGCTGTATGCGATCTCGCGAAGCGGGGGCTATGCGCGGGACGATAATTACCCGCAGTTGTACTCCAGGCTCCATCGCTCCGATGATGGGGGGCGCTCGTGGCAGAAGATCAGGGACAGCATCACGGCCGGCGAAGCGCCCGTGCGGATCAACACTCCGATCTGGATCGACAACGCTTCCAACGTCTATGTGTACGACTACCGGCTTGAACTCAGGAACAACCGGAGCACCTATCGATACTGGGTGACCCGGTCCACCGATCAGGGAAGAAGCTGGACGGCAGCCAACGGCGACAGCAGCATCACGGAGTTCGCGCTCAATGCCACCAGCGGCGTGATGGCCGCGATATCCTCGAAAGGGGATACGCTGAAACAGCTCCTGGTCTCCAACACCAATGGCGCCACCTGGCAGGCGGCCCGGTACATAAAGGATATGGCCGTTCCGAAGATCACCTCCTTCGGATACTTCTTCGTGTTCATACGGACCGGTCTGAGCAGCGCTATCCTCTACCGCTCCACCGACTACGGCGAGACCTGGTCGAAGGGAACCGAGCCGATCCTGGAGCCGATATCGGAGCTGCCCGACGGGACATTGTTCTCCTACAAGGAACTGTTCAACGTCAATACAAACACACCCCTGCCTCTGTTCCGTTCGCTCAACGGGGGGATCACATGGGAGCTTCTGTACAAGCCGGGCGAGCTCGGCAGGATCGTTCCCGGCCCGCAGGGCTATCTGTATGGCGAAGGTCCCTACGGAGGATTATCGAAGCGTTCCACCGATAACGGTGGTACCTGGACGCCGATGACCCAGGGGCTTGCCAACGCGCGGGTCACCGGGCTCCTCTTTCCCCGCCCCGGCCTTATGTACGGGCTCTCCAAGACAGGGTCCGCAATCCGCCCCTATCTCTCTACCGATGCGGGTCTCTCCTGGCAGTTGGCCGATGACGGTCTTCCGCCAAGGGATGTGGTCACCATCACCATGTTGCCGAACGGCCGCCTGCTGGCCGGAACGCTGTTGAACGGGATCTACAGCATCACTACCCCGCAGGGAGTGAACGATACGGATGATGACAGCCGGCCGGTTGCGGCGCTGCACCAGCCGGTGCCCAACCCGGCCTCCGGCACGGTGCGCCTGTCATTCACGCTCCCGCGTCCATCGGCGGCCACGCTCCGCATCTACGATCTTCTCGGGCGCGAGATGGCCTGCCCGTTGGATGCGGAGGTGTTATCCGGGGGAACCGGGATCGATGTCGATCTCTCGCCGATTCCTCCCGGAACATACATCGTCGCGCTCAGAGCCGGGGATATCACCTGCACGCGATATCTGCTCCGGCAGTAGAGCCGGGGCCGGATGCTTCATCGGCCGGAGAATGCCTTGCTGCCGAGCGCCTTTCCCCAGAGCTGGAGCCGGCGGCCGTGATTGAGGCGTTCCCGCTCCCATTGTTTCAGCGCGGCGGTCACGTTGAACCCATTGGCTTGCAGCGCCCCTGCAAGCGCCAGGGCGTCGTCCGCCGCCTTTACCGCGCCGGAGGCGGTGTGCGGGCGGAGCGTGAAAGCCGCATCCCCCAGCAGCGCTATCCTGCCGAACGCCATGGAGGGGACGGCGATATCGACGATCCTCTGCACGAGCGGCCCGGCCGTCTTTTCGAACAATTCCAGAAAGACCGGCGGCAGCAGGGCCGAGGCCATCGCCCCCTGTTTTGCGGTGATCTCCGGCGGGAGCATGCCCGCCGGCACGATGATCTCCCCGGCATCGGCCATGATCCCTCGGAGCGCATCCCCCTCCGGCACGTTCACATACCATACCCACGATATCCTCCGGTCCCCCGGACCGGTCTCTCCTGCGGGGCCGGGGATCATGCAGGAGCTCATCTGCATGTTGTATCCCTGGTAGAGTGTCAGTTTTTCGCCCAGCGCTATCAGCGTCTTTTCCGAGAGAGCGCTCTCCGGCACTATCCCGCGCCACGCCACGTAGCCGGCGTCCTGCGGGCGGATATCGGGAAGGAGGATGTTCCGGCAGACCGAGAAGATGCCGTCGGCGCCGACCAGCAG
>JBMDXA010000213.1:0-8035 GCA_048594725.1 Candidatus Kapaibacteriota bacterium | reverse complement strand
GTGTGGGGGGTGGGGTGGGGGGGGGTATCGGGGGGGCTGAAAGGGCGGATTGGCGCTCGAGCTAAAATAATGGGTGGGGAGGCGCGTCCGGCGCATCACCACGCGATTGATTCATCAGGCTTCCTCGAAGAAGGCGGGCTTGGTGCCGAGCCCCGGCTCCATCTTCTCCTTCGGCTTTTCCTCTTCGCGCTTCTTGGAAACGAACTTCCTCTTCACCCAGGCGCCGAAGTCGTCGAAGTAGGTATAGGCCACCGGCACGACGATCAGCGTGAGGAGGGTGGAGGTGATAAGACCTCCGATCACCGCACGTGCCATCGGTGCACGGAACCCGCCGCCTTCGCCGAGCGCCAGGGCGATCGGGAACATACCGGCAACCATCGCCAGCGTGGTCATCATGATCGGGCGCAGACGGATGGCGCCCGCCTCCACAAGGGCCTCGAAGCGGTCCTTGCCAAGTCCCCGCTGCTCGTTGGCGTTGTCCACCAGAAGGATTGCGTTCTTCGTCACAAGTCCCATCAGCAGGATCAGGCCGATCATCGACATCATGTTCAGCGTGTCGTTGGTGATAAGCAGCGCCAGCAGCACTCCCACCAGCGACAGCGGCAGCGAGAGCATGATGGCGAACGGCTGCGTGTACGACTCGAACTGCGATGCGAGGATCAGGAAGATCAGGATGATCGCCAGCATGATCGCCTGGATCACGTAGCCGCCGGTTTCCTCCAGCTGTTCGGTTTCACCGCCGAGCGATATCGAGTACCCCGCCGGGATGTTCATCCCGTCGGTGGCGGCACGGATGGCCGTGGATGCCTCGGAGACCGAGTACTGGGGCGTGGTGCCGGCCGAGATGGTCACGGTGCGCTGAAGGCTGGTGCGGTCGATACGTGCCGGAGCGGTTCCCTCCACCACATCGGCCACCTGCCCGAGCGGCACGGTAACCGGCAGCCCGGCGGCATCGCGGCGGACGGTGGCAAGGGGAAGCGCCTTGATATCCTCTATCGAGACGCGGGCGCTCTGCGGAAGCTGCACCACCACATCACGCTCCTCGCCCGTGGGGTCCTCCCAGCGGGTTGCATCCATACCGGCCAGCAGCGGGCGCACCACGCCGGAGATCTGGCCGATGTTCAGCCCGGCATCGTTGGCAAGATCGCGCCGCACATCGATACGGTACTCCGGGCGGGGATTACCCACCGACGAGCGGATATCGACGATGCCGGGCATCTTCTTCATGGCGGCCATCACCTCATCGGAGAGGCGCTGAAGCTCCGCGATCTCGGGGCCGCGCACCTGCACGGCGATCGGGGCCTGGGCGCCGCCCACGCCGCCTGCCTCCAGCACCGAGATGTTGGTGCCGAAGATCGGCGCCAGCCTCTCGCGTGCCACGCTCATCACCTCCTGCTGCGAGAGCGGGCGCTCGCTGGGAGAAACCAGGTCCACGTAGATATCGCCACGGTTGACGCTTCCGGTCTGCCCGGCGCCGATCGTGGTATAGGTGTACTCGACCCCTTCCACCTTCTTCAGCGCGCTGACGATCTCGCGGGCCTTGCTTTCGGTATAGCCGAGCGTGGAGCCGTCGGGCGTTTCGAACGTGACGGAGAACTGGCTGTTATCGGAGTCCGGCATGAAGCCGCCGCCGATCAGCGGGAAGAGCATCATCGCGCCCACGAACGACGCTGCTGCCAGCGCCAGCGTGGTCTTGCGATGCTTGAGCGCCCACTCCACGATCTTCCGGTAGCGGTTCGCCAGCGAGTCGAACCAGCGGTTGAACGCGCTGATGAACTTCACCAGCGGGTTGCGGGTTTTCTGATGGCCGCCGGCTTCGTGCGGATCGACGCCCCACCACGCCGCGAGCATCGGCGTAAGGGTGAACGACACGAACAGCGACACCAGCACCGCCCATGCGACGGTAAGACCGAACTGGAAGAAGAAGCGTCCGATGATGCCTCCCATGAAGGAGACCGGCACGAACACGGCCACGATCGTCAGCGTGGTGGCGAGCACCGCAAGGATGATCTCCTTGGTGCCCCGCCCGGCTGCGGTGAAATATCCTTCTCCCATCTCGCGATGCCGCACGATGTTCTCGATCACCACGATGGCATCGTCGATGAGAATACCGATCGATAGCGAAAGCGCCATCAGCGTCAGCACGTTCAGCGTGAAGCCGAGAACGCTCATCAGGATGAACGACGAGATCACCGACACCGGCAGGGCCAGCGAGGTGATGGCCGTGGCCTTCCAGTCGTTCAGGAAGAGCATCACGATCACCACCGTCAGGATCGCTCCCAGCACCAGCTCGAAGATCACGTCCTCCACCGAGTGCCGGATCGTGACGGAGTTGTCGCGCACGATCTGGATGGAGGTTCCCTTCGGGAGGGTCTGCTGGAGCTTCGCCACCGTCTCGTTGACACGGTCGGCCACCTCCACGGTGTTGGCGCCGGATACCTTGATGATATCGAGCGAGATTGCCGGCGCGTCGTCCAGCAATGCCAGCGAGCGCTGTTCCTCGGTTGCATCCTCCACGCGCGCCACGCTGGAGAGCCGGATAGGCTCGCCGTTGCGTGTTGCCAGGATGATCTGCCCGAACTGCGCGGGATCGGTGATGCGGCCGGTGACGCGGACAAGCTGCTCGGCGTTCCCGCGTTCCAGCCGTCCGGCCGGAACTTCAAGGTTCTGCGATTGCAGTGCGGCCATCACATCGTTTACCGAGATGCCGAGCGCCTCCATCTGTTCCGGTTGCAGGAACACTCTGATCTCCCGTTCCAGGCCGCCGGCGATACGAACCTCGCCCACGCCGGATACGGTTTCAAGCTGGCGGCGCACCGTCTGGTCGGCCAGCGATGTAAGCTCCACGGCCGGCATGGAGGTGGAGGAGAGCGCCAGCGAGATGATCGGGGCGGAGGAGGGATCGAACTTCTGCACGAGCGGAGGTTCGATGTCGTCCGGCAGATCGCGGCGGATCGCTTCGATCTTGGTACGAAGATCCTGCGATGCCTGGTCGGCATTGCGCCCCAGCTCGAACTCCACGATAACCACCGAGACCCCTTCCAGGGTCTGGGATGTGATCTTGTCCACCCCTTCAACCGGGTTGAACGCCTCTTCCATGCGCCGGGTCACTTCGCGCTCGATCGTCTCCGGGCTTGCGCCGGGATAGATCGTCTGCACGGTAACCACGGGAATATCGACGTCCGGGAACTGGTCGATCGGCAGACCCCGGAAGCTGAAGAGGCCGAGCACGATAAGCCCGAGCATGATCATGGTGGTGAAGACCGGACGGCGAATCGCCATTCCGCTCAGCCCACCTCCCTGCTCGGCGTGATCCTCCACTTCCGGCTGCTGTTTGCGTTCGTCGTTCATACTAGTTGCTCCTTGCTGCGGAATCCTTTCCACCATTGTTCATGCTGTCGGAGGGGGCGGGCGCCGTGCCGGCCGCCGTGCCGGGCGCGCCACCGGCGGCCGGGGGAGGTGTTGCGGCGGCATTTCCGGCCAGCCGTACCTTCATTCCGGTCTGGATGGCCGTGGCCGGCGCGATGATGACGTTCTCCCCGGTGTTGACGCCGGAGACCACCTCGATAACCCCTTTGACTTCGTCGGTACGTCCGGCTCTGATGATCCGTTCCTGGATGGTTTCGTTGTTCACCACAAGTACGTAGGCGGTATCGCCTCTGCGGCGAACAGCCGCCTTGGGAACCACGGTTGCCGAGACCACGCCTTCGGTGAGGATGGTGCCGTTGACGAACTGCCCGGCCACGATATCGCCGCCGGGGTTGCTCACCTGCACGTAGATGCCCACCTGGCGGGTCTGGAGATCGGCCACCGGCTCGATACGGGCGATGGTGCCGCGCACCGGCCGTGACGGATCGGCGCTCAGGGTGATCGCCACCGGCTGTCCCACGCGGATGTTACCGCGCTCGCTGGCCGGGATCTTTCCGGCAAGTTCCAGCGTGGAAGCGTTCACCACGGTGAAGAGAACCTGGCCGGGGTTAACCGCCTCGCCGCCGTTAACGTTGCGTTTGCTGATGGTGCCGCCCAGCGGGGAGTTCACCGTAGCGCGTCCCACCTGTTCGCGTGCGCCGGTGGCCTGTGCCCTGGCGGCCACCACCTGTGCCTGTGCGGCCTCCACGGCCGCGCGGGTGTTGTCATACTCGATCTTCGCCACCGCGCCGGTTTCGAACAGAGTTCTCATCGACTCCATCCGCTGGCGGGCCAGAGCCAGATTGGCCTCGGCCGCCTGGATGCCGGCCTGTGCGCTGGTGGCCTGGCTGCGGATGCCCTCGGCCTCGATGGTTCCCAGCACCTGCCCGCGTGAAACCGGCGAGCCGGCGTCGGCACGGATGCCGGTGATGGTGCCGGAGATCTGCGCCTTCACATCGGCGGTTTCCGATGGCTCCAGCGTGCCGCTTACCGGTACGCCGGCCTCCAGGCGGATGTTCTCGGCAACCGCCACATCCCGCTCGCCGAGCGTCAGGATCTTTTCTTCCTGTGCCGCGGTTTCCGGTTTCTCGGAGCCGCCGCCGCATCCCGCCGCCGTCACGGCCAGCGTAAGTGCCACCGCCAGCGCCGGGCCCTTGAAATATTGCATGCCGAATCGTTGCATTGTCTGGTCTTCCTGATGAATTGAAAGGAAAGTCGTCGTATCACTGCCCCCATGATACCGGGGCTTCCCGTCTATCGCGCATATCGATGGCGCGTGACGTCACCTCTGCCGCGATCCCTTTCGGATCGGATCGATAGCGCGGTTCATCGCTGGTAGATCACGTTATCACCATCTCCGGTCAGTTTGTACTTCTCTCCGAGCAGCCCCTCCAGTTCCGCCACTGCGGTCTGGTAGTCGAACACGGCGTTGAGCTGGTTCAGCCGGGTCTGCGCCAGTGCAAGCTCCGCGTCGTTGATCTGCAACTGCGTTCCGGTTCCGGCCCTGTAGGACACCGTCGCGATGTTGTAGCCGCGCTCGGCCTGCGCTATGGTCTTCTGGCTTGCGGCGATCCGCTGGCGGGAGTAGTTGATCCGCCGGAGCGTCGCCTCGAGCTGGGTCTTCAATGCCTGGTCGAGCTGGGCAAGCTGCTGCTGCGATTGCAGATGGTCTATCTTCGCCTGGGTCACCCTTGCGGTGGTCTGCCAGCCGTTGAAGAGATTCATGCTGAGGTTGAGCCCCAGAAGCGCGGTGGGCTGAAACTCGAAATCGCCGAAGTTGTCGGCCTGCGCCTGATACTGGTAGCTTCCGAAGAGCGCCAGCGTGGGGAGATAATCGGAGCGGCTGATATCGATCAGCTGCCGGTTGACCTCCGTGCTGAGCCTGAGCGTTTCCAGCTGTGCGTTGTACTGTTCCAGGATCTGCTCGGCGGCCGCCACCGATGTTGCGGATGTATCCACCGCCGCCGGCGTCACCAGCGATTCGGTGATCGTCACGTCGGTGCCGGGGGGGAGGCTAAGCAGGAGCTTCAGATTGTCGATCGCCTGCTGGTAGTTGTCGCGCGCCTCCACCACTGCCGGGCGCTGGTTCTCCACCTGCACCTCGGCGCGGATGGCATCGAACTCGGCGCGCAGGCCGGCCTGGTAGAACTGCTGTGCGTTCCGGAAGTTCTCCTCGGCGTTGCGGAGCATCTGCTCGTTGAGCGCCAGGACGTCGCGTGCCAGGATGGCGCCGTAGTAGGCGCGTTTCACCGAGAGCACGGTCTGCGAGGCTGTTGCGCGCAACTGTTCGCGGGAGATCTTCGCGTAGGTTCTGGCGGTTCCCACGCCGGTAAGCACTGCGCTGTTGAAGAGGATCTGCTGCAACTGAAGGCCCCCGGTGAGGCTGTTGGCCGATCCGATCTCGATCGGGCGGCTGATGCCGTCGGCGCCGGGGAAGTAGAAGACCTGCTTCTTGATATTTCTGGTATAGTTGGCGCTCAGGTCCAGCGTCGGGAGCGCATTGCCGAAGGCCTCGGTAACCTGGGCATCGGCATTTTCGATCTCGAGCCGGGCGATCTGGAGGTCGCGGTTGTTCGCCAGAGCGATATCGATAGCTTCGCCCAGCGTGAGCTGCCGCTGCTGCGCATTCACCGGAGCGAATGCCACGAACATCGCCGCGCATGCCGCCGCGATGGATAATTTTTTCATACTCCGGTGCCTCGTTGTGAAGTAATTGGGGTTCATTGCCTTGTTCCGTTCAGATACACCGTATAAATCAGCGCCGTGGCGCTGGCTACCTCCTGCTGGAGATCGGTAGTGCGCAGGCGCTGAATGAACGCCTGCATGCTTTTTTCATCCTCCATCACCTTCCCGGCCCCTTCGGCCTGTATCAGCCGGTAGGCGCGCGCCATGAACTGGCTGAAGAGCATGTTCAGCAGCATCAGCGCAAGGCTCATCGGGTCGGTGCCCGGCATCATGCGTCCCTGCTGCTGCTCCCGCCCGATGGCGGTTGTCAGAATGGTGAGCACCTCCGGCATCAGCCGCAGCATGGGGTTGGCGCCGCGCAGGTGGTGCGCCTCGCTCATCATCATGTGCAGGCTTTCCGGGTTGGTATAGAAATATTCCAGCTCCTCGCGGATGAACTGGCGCAGTTGCTCGTCGAACGGTTCGTCGGTTGCGAAGGTTCTGACGGCGATGGCCTTGAAGGTGGAGAAAGCCTCCTCCAGAACGCTCTCGAACAGTGCCTCCTTGGTGGAGAAATAACTGTAGAGCGTGGCCTTGCCGAACTCGGCAAGTTCCGCCACATCATCGAGTTTCGTATCGGTAAAACCCCGGTAGGCGAACACCTTCAATGCGGCGTCCAGGATCAGCTGGCGGCGTGCCAGGCGTTCGCGTTCCTTGCGGGGGAGCTGCTGCGAGTCGTTTATCACGTGATGTCTGTCCTGTTGTTACCGTTCGGAAATCGTTCTCGTGGATTCTTCATCTGTATGGCTCTGTTCATGCATCCGATTTCGGGGGAAGGGCCACTCCCCGGAGGAAGACCCTTCGCACCACCGCCACGGCGGCATCCCGTTCCTTTCCAAGATCGTGCGACTTGATATCGCGGAAGATCATACCTTCGGCGAACTCGCCCCGGCCTGCTTCGGCCTGTTCCTGTTTTTCGCTTCGCCAGTAGTAGATGATCGTGGTAAATCTCCCTACGATCAGGTTCATCAGCACCTGCGCCAGCGTGGGGGCGTCGATCTCGGAGGTGACCCTGCCGCCGTTCTGCTCGGCCTCGATTTCGCCGGCCACCCGCTCCATCAGCTCCGGCATGCGCTGGCGCAATGGATTGTCGCGGGAGAGGAGCTGCGATTCGCGG
This sequence comes from Candidatus Kapaibacteriota bacterium, assembly GCA_048594725.1. GTDB lineage: Bacteria > Bacteroidota > Ignavibacteria > OLB7 > OLB7 > JAFDZV01. The sequence continues at coordinate 786 of JBMDXA010000213.1, read as the reverse complement.
GCCATCAGATGCAGGCTCTCCGGGTTCTTCAGGGCGTAATCCAGCAGGGTTCCCACCAGCGCCTCCACCTTCCGGCCGAACTCCTGATCCCCTCGCAGCGCGTTATCGACGATCGCCATCACATCATTGAACGAGTCGTTCAGCACCAGCCGGAAGAGCTCCTCCTTTCCATCGAAGTAGTTGTAGATGGTCCCCTTGCCGAACTCGGCCACGGCGGCGATATCCTCCATCGTGGTCTGCTTGAATCCCTTGCTGGCAAAAACGGACCGCGCCGCAACGATGATCTCCCGCTGATGCATTATTCGTTCCCGTTCTCGTCGTGTCATCTGCTCGCGTATCATATAGCGTGTTCCGGTCAGTGCGGTAGAGGGACGGACCTCGAAGGCGAAAGTTGCACTTGCCGTTCGGTAATTCGACTCGCCGGTCGAATTGCGAACGCGGGGTCCAAATTTGGACTCTCCCGTACAACTCGCAAGGTCTGTTTTGTAACAGGAGGTGGCATCGGAGCGTGGTGGGCCGTGATGGCGGTTGGCGGACCCGGCGGTGAGGCGTGGCTCGCCGTATCATCAAGCCCGGGCGGCATGATCCGGCGATGCCGCGGGGGGATGCCCTGCCGATCTTCAATTCGCCATGTCTTGAGATAACGGCCCGAGCGTCACAATGTGCTTGAGAATGGAAGGATGCGATTGTATACATGATGAACCCAACCATGCCAGATGCATCACGGGAAGCGCCGGCACCGCCCACAAACAAAAACAAATTTGGCCCAAGCCGCGTAACCGGGGG
>JBMDXA010000212.1:0-1638 GCA_048594725.1 Candidatus Kapaibacteriota bacterium | reverse complement strand
ATTCTTCTTATTCAACCGATTGATACGTTATGATCGCATCCACGATTATCGCATCGCTCGTAGCAGGATGTGTCTCGTTCGCCCCGATGTCCTCGCCGATCGCCGCTACGCAGAACGCCGCGCCTGAGAACACCAGCAGCTCCCGTCTCATGCTGATGGATCTGTTCAGCTCCGATGACGGCAATTTCAGCATCCAGATACCGGAAGGGTACTCCGAACCGGAACTCCAGTCCAGCGACGTCGATAGCGAGATCGGCGACATCAAGCTGCATCTCTATATGTCGGTGAATACCGAAGGCGTCTGCCTGATCGGTTACAGCGACATCAACCTGGAGATCACCGATGAGCTGAAGAACGATATGCTGGAGGGGGCGAAGGAAGGGGCCATCACCAATATGGGGGCCACGCTCCAGAGCGAAGAGGATATCAGCATCGAGGGCCATCCCGGACGCTCCATCCGCTTTACCACCGAGAGCGAGGGAATCCCGATGCGGGGCCGTATAGATTATTATATGGTCAATAACCGGCTCTACCAGGTTGGATTTATCGAGACCGGCAACGGCTCCATGGATAGAGCCACCGTGCAGAATTACTTCAAGTCGTTCAAGCTTGCTCCGGCGAAAAAAGAGGGCAAGACAAAATCTGCGACGAAGAAACGATAGATCCTGATAATGCGCATCAACGGGGAATCGAAGGGTTCCCCGTTTTCGTAGATGGCAGATACCGGAATCGCTCCCCGACTCATGCGAAATCCGCTCAGCACGCTCATCTCTACCAACTACTCCTCCCTGCCATGCCCAGCTCCTCCGCTTTTCTCACAGCGCAATGGCAGCATCTGGTGATGCTGAATTATCTGGTGGACCCGGCGATTCTCCGCCCGCTGGTTCCGGCCGGCACGGAACTGGACCAGTGGAACGGCCGCACCTATGCCAGCATGGTGGGATTTCTCTTTCTCGATACCAGAGTGCTCGGCGTTCCGATACCGTTCCACAGGAATTTCGAGGAGGTGAACCTCCGGTTCTATGTGCGCCATAAAAGCGCCGGGAGCTGGCGCCGGGGAGTGACGTTCATCAAGGAGATCGTGCCGCGCGCGGCGATTGCCCTGGTTGCGCGCACGCTTTATAATGAGAATTACCAGGGGATGCCGATGCGGCACACGGTGCAGTTGCAGGATGGCGCGCTCGGCCATGGATCGCTGGTGGAATATGGCTGGCGAAGCTCTGCCGGCTGGAATACGCTCGGCGCACGTACATCCGGAGGACCGCAGATACTACGACCCGGCTCCGAAGAGGAATTCATTACCGAACATTACTGGGGTTATACCGCGCAACGTGATGGCAGCACCGTGGAATATCAGGTGGACCATCCCGGGTGGCGCTTCTGGAATGTCACCGATCCATTTCTTTCGTGTGATATAGGAGGAGTATATGGAGAGCAGTTTATCGATGCATTATCGGCCGGTCCGGTGTCGGCATTTGTAGCGGAAGGCTCGCCCGTCTCCGTCCATAATCCGCGAATCTGCGCAAATCCTGATGGGCGGGCCGTTGGGAGCATTACATGAATCCGTATCGCAGCCGTGAAATCTGCACGAATGTAATTACGGGCCGGCGCAGAGAGATAGGTAGAGATAGAGATAGA
>JBMDXA010000211.1:0-7443 GCA_048594725.1 Candidatus Kapaibacteriota bacterium | reverse complement strand
GAACTCGGCGGCCAGATAGCCGCTCTCGGCGAAGGTTCCGGTAAGATCGAGCACCTTGCGTCCGAGCAGGTCGTACAGTGCAAGCTCGGGATCACGGAGGATGCCGTCCGCCCCTGCGCTGGCGATGCGGATGGTGGTGCGACCGGTGGCGGGGTTGGGCTGCACCAGCAGGGAGCGCCCCTGTGCCTGTTCCGGGCGTTCGCCGGCGGATGCGCTGGCATCGGTGACGGTGATGATGGCGGTTCTGGAGATGAGGCCGCATTCGCCGTGGATCACCACATCGTAGCGGCCCGCGTCGGAGAATTCCACACGCTGGATGCTGTAGCTGGAGATGGTGGCGCCGGGAATCGGGATGCGATCCTTGCGCCACTGGTAGGTGGGATGCAGTCCGGTGACGAGCACCGAGAGGGTGACCGGGCTTCCCACGGGGACAACTCTGTCTCTGGGCTCGGTGACGATGGTTTCATAGAAGACGATCAGCCGCGCGGCTCTGGTGCGGGCGGGGGAGTTGGGGCAATCCTGATTCCGTACCTCGCAGTGGTAATAACCATTATCGTTCTGATCGGCGGAGTCCACCGTGAGCGAGGATGCGGTCGCTCCCGGAATCATCTCCCCATCCTTGTACCACTGATAGGTAAGCCCCTGGCCCTCTCCCCGCACGCTGAACGATGCGGAGCTTCCCGGGCAGGTCTGCGCATCCTGGGGCTGATCGGCGATAGCGGCCATCGGCTTCAGATCGATTCTGGCGATCTCGGTAAGCGCCACGTTGTCGCATGCATCCAGCACCACCATTTCGTACCTGCCGGTATCGGCAGCGGTTACCGAGTCGATACGGAACGCCGCATTGTTCTCTCCTAAAAGAGTGAACCCGTTTTTCCTCCACACGTATTTCATCTCCAGCCCTTCGGCCAGCGCCGAGAGCTCCACCGGGTCGCCGGGGCATACCGTCACGCTTTCTATTCCCCGAAGCAGCCGTGGCCCATCCAGGATCTCGAAGTCTACTGTTCCGGTATCGGCGACGTTGACATTGAACTCATCTCTGACGCTGATCCGGAGCTTCGTTCCGGCAGGCTGGTTCTTTGGCAGGAGCCAGTCCCATGCAACGCGGGAACCGGGCGCGTTGTTCATCAGCGAGGCTGCGAACCGGGTGCCGCTCTGATCGAGCAGATTGATCTGCAGGGTATTGATATCGAACGATGCCCATTCGATGGGATATTCCCTTCCGGCGCATAGCTGCACCAGCGAGCCGGGGCTCTCGGTGCGCAATACGATATTGGCCGGAAGAAACTTCGTCACGAACGCATCATACGATGCCACCGCCGGCGGCATCTGGTTGTTGAACCGGGGGGCGAGGTCCCTATCGAACGCATTTCTGGTGGTTGGAAAACCGAACGATGCGGTGGTTCCGCACAGCACCAGGCTCTGGCGGGGAGAGGAGCCGTTATAACTGAAGACCGTAGCCATATCGGTGATGACGTCGCGATCCTCTCCGCCAAGGAACGTGGCGTAGATAAGGCTGTCGCCGTTGTCCTCCAGGAGCGCGATAAATCCGTCGTGCCCGTCCTTCTTCTTCCTGCTGAAGGCCGGCAGAGTGGTGGGCGCATCCTCCGAGGCGGTATATCCGGCAATCCAGATCCTCCGGTTGTACGGGGCTATCACCTGCCCGTAGTCATCTCCGCTGCCTCCCAGATAGGTGGAGAATAGGATGTTGCCGGTGGAGAGGTTGAGCTTGGCTACGAATGCATCGTAGAGCCCGCCATTGAACGTGGGATCGTACGCGCTGGAGCTTACCGGGAAATCCTCCGAGGCGGTATAGCCTCCCACGAAGACCTCCAGTCCGCCGGTTGCCAGGGTGATATCGCGGCCGTGGTCATCGCGCGAGCCGCCGAAATAGGAACCGTAATCGAGCGTGCCGTTGTCGGGGGTAAGCCGGAGTATCGCCACATCTGCGCCGCCGTTATGGGTGCGATCGGCCGCCCGGGCAGTGGTGGGAAAATCCGAGGAGGTCGTTGTCCCCACGATGAGCGTCTGGATGCCGGAGCCGAAGGCGCTGGCGGTGATCAGCGCCGAGGGGATATCATCCCCGCTCCCTCCCACATAGGTGGACGACAGGAGGGCGCTACCGCTATTGCCGAGCGCGGCCGAAAAGATATCGATGCCGCCGTTGAAGCTGCGATCGTAGGCACCGGGGGTGGTGGGGAAATCTTCCGACAGGGTATAACCGCAGACCCTGACATTGCCGTCGCTCTCCGCCTTGATCGCGTAGGCGGCATCGCCTCTGGCTCCGCCGATGAACGTGGAGTACTCCAGCAGCGACCCGGATGGCGCCAGGCGGATGAGGAACCCATCGCTTGCGCCGCCATTGTAGCGCGTGCTGAATGCGCCGGCTGTGGTGGGGAAATCATCGGAGCTTGTGAAGCCGCAGACGATCAGGCTTCCGCTCCCATCGATTGCGATATCGCGTCCCTCCTCTGCCATCCTGCCCCCTATCACCGTGGAGAATCCCAGGGTGCCGTTCGGGCGTATCTGCGCCACAAACAGATCGGTCCCCCCATCTTCCACGATGTCGTAGGCCCCGTAGGTGACCGGGAAGGAATCTGCGACCGGGCTGGAGCTTCCCGCATATCCGGTGAAGTTGATGGCTTCCCCATACAGGACCAGGGCATTCGCCCCATCCTGTCCCCCTCCGCCGAAGAGGGTGGAGTAGACAAGCGGATCTATCACCAGCGGCAGCCGGGCATCGTAGGCTCCAAGGCTGAAACCTATCGTCCCGTCGCCGTTGCGTTTGAACGAGCAGGGGATCTGGCGTCTGGTGCCGTTGCTGTTCTGATAGGCGAAGAGCTTTCGCTGGTAGACCGTGCCCATGCTCGTCTTCATCGCCAGCTCGCCGTTGCCGGTGATCCAGGTCCGCCCGGCCCCGCTGAACCTGATTCTGATGGCAGCGGGATCGGCCTGTGGCGAGACCATGATATCGTAGCGGGGAAGCCCCTCCTCGAAGTAGAGCACCGCATCGATCCCAGGGTAGAGGCCCTGCATGCGGGCCGAGCCGTAGGCCGGGACGTTGGCAGCCCAGCGGGCGGGATCATTGCCGATGAAGTAATTGCGATATCCCGGAAGAGCGCAGGTTCCGTGCGTGCCGGAGGTGCCGGATGCACCGATGAATTCCATATTGATCAGATGACCGCGGCGCTGCACTGCGGCGGGCACCTCCTGGCGTGCGGGATCGAGCCGGTGGGGAGCGCTTCGGAGCGGCCGGGTGGTGTGGATATCATAGAGGATCGACGAGCTGCCGATCCAGAGATCGAGCCCTTTGAGCTGCGCGGCCAGCCGCACCTGTTCCGGCCACTGCCCCCGGTTTTCGATAAATGACAGAGAAGCGTTCGCAAGCTGCGCGGCCCCCTGTTGCGCATTGAACTGGCTTGCATCGCCATGGGCTTGTGCCTGTATGTGGGGCGGAAGAAGAAGCAAGAGGAGTGCAAGCAGGAGAGTGGATCTCATCATGAAGAATACGGTTGATTCCAGGGGGTTGAGCGAAAGCAGGGGAACGCCATGGTTCCGGTCGGAGCTTGTTGTTGATGCAAGGACCACGCAGGGCACGGATTGTTTCAGGAGGGAAGGCGAAAGAAGGGGATGCATTCCATGTGCGCTGTTCGTTCGGCGATTATATGCCTGATAAACCCAACCATGCCAGATGCATCACGCAAAGCCGCGAAGGCGCAAAGAAAGACCTCTTCTTTGCGCCTTCGCGGCTTTGCGTGGGATTCTTTCGGGATTGCCCACTCAGGGACACTGGAGTATAGAGTTACCTTTCGTTCTAGCGTTGCGGTGGCTTTTATGCTCCATGCAGGAGCGCGGCCGGTATACAAGTGCCGGAGAAATCCCACGGGCGGCCGTGATGGGCCGGTCATGGCAGGGAACACCGGAACTATAATGGTACACCGTCACCCGTGTAGGCTCTGCGGCGGGGCATAAAAAAAACGTGCATCCGTTTCTGTGCGGATGCACGTTTTACGATCATGCCAGTGGCACCTGCCGGGGTGGATCAGGAACTCATGGCCTTCAGGAACTCCCTGTTAAGCTTGGTTCCCTGCATGCGATCCAGGAGGAATTCCATGGCCTCCAGCGGCGTCATGTCGCTGATCACCTTGCGGAGAATCCAGATGCGGTTCAGGTCGGCCGGCTCGGTCAGCAGCTCCTCCTTACGGGTACCGGAGCGGATGATATCGAATGCCGGGAAGATGCGGCGGTCGGCCAGACGGCGATCCAGAAGGATTTCCATGTTGCCGGTTCCCTTGAACTCCTCGAAGATAACTTCGTCCATGCGCGAGCCGGTATCGATAAGAGCGGTCGCCATGATGGTGAGCGAGCCTCCCTCCTCGATATTACGGGCCGCACCGAAGAAGCGCTTCGGCTTGTGCAGGGCGTTGGCATCCACACCGCCGGAAAGGATCTTGCCGGAGTGGGGGACAACGGTGTTGTGGGCGCGGGCCAGACGGGTGATGGAGTCCAGAAGGATCACCACATCGTACTTGGCTTCCACCAGGCGCTTTGCCTTCTCCAGAACCATGTCGGCCACCTGCACGTGCCTTTCGGGGGGCTCGTCGAAGGTGGAGGATATCACCTCCGCCTGCACCGAGCGCTCCATATCGGTCACTTCTTCCGGGCGCTCGTCGATCAGCAGAACGATAAGCTTCACCTCGGGATGATTGCGGCTGATGGCGTTCGCCAGCTTCTGCAGCAGCACCGTCTTGCCCGACTTCGGCGGGGAGACGATAAGGCCGCGCTGCCCCTTGCCGATCGGCGAGAGCAGATCCATGATGCGCATCGAGTACTCGCCGGGAGTGGTCTCCAGGCTCAGCTTCTCGTTGGCATACAGCGGCGTCAGGTTGTCGAAGATCGTGCGGTCACGCATCAGCTCGGGGGACTGATAATTGACCTGTTCGACCTTCAACAGGGCGAAGAATCGTTCTCCTTCCTTCGGGGAACGAACCTGGCCGCTGACGCTGTCGCCGGTGCGAAGACCGAACTTCTTGATCTGCGACGGCGAGACGTAGATATCGTCTGGGGAAGGGAGGTAGTTGTAGTCTGATGATCTGAGGAACCCGTAGCCGTCGGAGAGAACTTCCAGTACGCCCTCCGAAAAGTTGATGCCGTTGTCGCGCCCTTCCTGGCGCTGCATCTGCGACTGGGCCTCAAGGATCTTGAATATCAGTTCTTGTTTGCGGTAATCGCTGTAGCCTGGAACGTTCAGACTTTTGGCGATCTCGGTCAGTTCCGCGATCCTTTTTGCCTTCAGCTCGGCAATGTCGAGCATGGCAGGGTGGACCGCTTCTTCAAATGTGGGCATGCTTGCTTGATCCTCGTTGAGATAACTATGGCGTGATCGTGTGCCGTGAATATAAAAACAATTTATGTACCTCTGGGCGCTTTCTTTGACCTCAAGGGCTCCAATCGACCTCTACGCTCCGTTCTTGGAACGGCTGGAGGGCCCCAGTGCGTCATGCGCTGCAGGAATGAGTCTGGTCGTTCGATATGACCGCTGAATGCTTCGTTTGGAGCGAATCCTTTGCTGGTTGAAAGGTGGGGGGCGACGCGGCCAAACGTCTCCTGCTGTACAAGGGTTGTTGACGGGATTGGGATAGAGCAGTAAGGTTGCCGGAAGAGGTACGTGCGCTCACATCATCGACGGCAAGCGGCGCAGTGTAGGAACTGGATCAGGAACTGAAGTTCGAACAATTCCCTCACACCGGAGGACAGGCTTCAGAGATCAATAAGGGAGAGTGATCCTGTGGATGTTGAGCTCGGGTGCAAATATCACGATGCGCCTCGTTACAGTCAAGAGGTTTCTTATGCGCAATCCGTCAGTTACAGAAAATTATCAAAGATGGATGATGTGATGGGGGAGCGTCGTTCTTCCATGACGGGGCAGAGCTGGAAATCATGCACCGGAGGGGAGATTTCGTATCGGATTCGGAGATTTTTTTTCTTCTCCGGCAGCGCCGCCACCGCGTTGCGCCGGGGGCGGATGGGCCTTCCGGGAGATGCCCGATGCATCCCCCGGAACCCCGGTATCATAAGCCTCTGCCAGGCGCCAGCCGGTGCACGGTCCGGCTCGCCGGCCGGTGCGGTACGCCCTAGCGGGGAGCGGTGCCGGCCGCCCCGGCGGGGGCGCTCCCGGCCACCAGTATCTCGCCGTAGCTGAAGCTGGCAAGCCGCGCGGCGATCTTGTCCTGAAGCGCACGGTAGGCGCCGTGGTTGCCGCCGTTCATCAGCATCGAAAAGCAGAGCTGCTCGCCATCGCGCGTGGTGACATAGCCGGCCAGCGCCGATACGTTCCGGAGCGTGCCGGTCTTGCCGTGCACGTTCCCGGCCGCATACGTCCCCTTCATCCGCTTGCGAAGCGTCCCGTCCACACCCGCTATCGACATCGACTGGTAGAACGGATCGAAGATCTTCTGGTCGTTGTAGGCCGCCGTCAGGATGCCGGTGAGAGCGGAGGCCGACAGGCAGTTGGCGCGCGACAGGCCCGAGCCGTCGTTGATGATGCAGCGGCCGAACGGAATGCTGTGCAGCGTCATCCTATGCTGAATCTTCTCCACCGTCTTTTGTGCGGTTTCCTGCTGGCCGCCGGCCGCGCCGCCGATCATCTTGAAGACATACTCCGCCAGGAAATTGTTGCTGTTCTTCATCACCATCTGGAGGATCTCCTGCAGGGGACGCCCGGCCTCGGCCATCACCTTGTTGCGTGCCGGGGTGACCCCGGAAGCCGGAACCCCGGTGATGGTGATGCCGTGCGAGCGGAGCCGGTCGTAGATCATCCCGGCGATCACCAGCGGAGGATTCCGCATCTGATAGCGGTAGCTCACGGTGCGCCCGGCCGGAAGGTTGCCGCTGACGGTGATGATCTGCCTGCCGTTGTCGCCGTTGCCCAGGGCAACGCGGAGCGGCGTGCTCCCCTTTGCCGCAACGGCCGGAGCCTCCGTTCTGGCCGGGGCCGTCCTGGCCTTTGCGGCGGGTTTGGCGGCGGCCTTTGCGGTTTGCCTGGCGCTCTTCCCTCCGGCCGTGGTTCCCTTGGCCGCTGCTGCGTTCTTCGCATTCTTCTGCGTCCCTTTCTGGGCGCTCTTCTGGGATGTGGTTTTTGCCGCCACCTCCTTCTTCCCCTTCGGCGTGGTCTTGGCCGCTGCCGCAGGGGCCTTCTTCGGCTTCTTCTGGTCCAGCACGTTGTACGGCTGCGGGATCTCGTCGCCGTAGCGTTCGGCGTTGCTGTAGCGCTCCGATTCCGGGAGCATCAGATCGGACCGCTTCTTGCCACGGCGGGCGCGGGGCGCCGGAGCCGAGGAGACCGTGGCCTGGTTGATGATCTGGAAGCCCGAGGAAGGGGGATAGGTCTGCACATTGCAGGGGCCGCCGGGCGTTCTCGGCGAGGAGACCACCACGGTGAAG
>JBMDXA010000210.1:0-23918 GCA_048594725.1 Candidatus Kapaibacteriota bacterium | reverse complement strand
ACGCCGGGCGCCGAGGGGTCCGGCCGTACCGTGCCGATCACCGTCTATTGATCGACCAGCAGAGGTGCCCTCATATGCGGTTCAGATTTCCAGCGCGTTCTGCGATCATTGCCGCCCTGCTTTCGCTGGCACCGGCGGTTCATGCCCAGGAGTTCGATAGCGAGTATGCGGATATTCCCACGCCGAGCGGAGTGCTGATCGGCGCAAAAGGGGGGATCGTTCTTACCTCCCCCCGGCGCATCCTTCCAAGTCTTCAGATCGGAGAGGCGAGCAGCACTACCGGCGAGATCTCGAGCCAGTACGCCAGAACCGGCTACAGCAGCCGGTATGGGCTCGATTTCATCATCCCCTTCGCCGAGAAGGTGGCGCTTGCCACCGATATCGGGCTGTTCACCTATTCGGCCCGCTATAGCGGAAGTCCGGAGGACACCACCCGCGCCGCCGTACGCCTGGATGTGCAGATGGTGCAGGTGGGCTTCGGTATCCAGGGGAATGTGTATACCGATCGCGCCGCTTTTACCCAGGGGGGGCTTAGAGCCGTCTATCTGGGCGCGGGCATGGAGATCGGCGCCAAGATCGTGGCTAACAGGATGGAGGCGGAGTTCAAGGACCCGGCGGTGGAGCCGCAGCTTGCGGTGGGAAGCTTTGCCAACAACGATCCGTTCCGTACCCTGAGCGGACTTCGCTTCTCGGCCGGAGCGCGGGCGGGATTGCGGGATCATCTGGAGTTCGTGCTGGAGGGCTCCTATGCCTTTGCTCTGAACTCGGTTTTTTCCAGCTCCGTCATCCGCGACAACGATTTTACCGTCGATAATCTGGCGGTGCAGATAGGGATCGGATACCGGTTCTGATATCGTCCGGGCAGAAGAATAATTCACGCGGGGCCGCAGCGATTGCAAGGAAGAAAGGAGATCATTCCTTGTGTTCCTGCCGGCCTTGCGTGATTTTTTTATAGGCCCCCGGCGGGACCGCCCCCTGGGCCGGGAGGGAGAGAACCGAATGAAGCTCCATCTTTTCACCTCTCCTGAAACCGATCTTCAACCGCGGTTTCCACCGTGTATCGATAGGCTCCGCAGAGTGTATAGGCCACCCGTCTCAACTATTAAAGCGAACCCTTCCATAATGAAATAATCTCTGCCTGAAGAGGATTTTCAACGAGATATCTTCGGGATTACGATAGAATATCAGGAATGCCAGAACGGACCACACAAAGCCGCTAGTGAGTGCAACGCGGAAGAGAAATTCATCGAAGAAAATGAATCACCTTTTTCTCTTCTTCGCGTTCTTGAGTACCAACGGATATTGTTTTCTGAGATTCTGAGGGTTGTTCGCGCGGAGTTTGACTCCGTGCGAGGTGGTAGTAGCCAGGGTCGCGGAGTAAAACTCCGCGACAACACCGAAGAAGAATATCAGAAAACGTTCTCCCAGGTACGTAACGTCTTTGCGTGATAATTCTTCACTGATAATTCTTCGTGGTCCAGCTCAACCCATATCCGGCGCGGCCAGGTTTCTACATAAAGGAAACGCCCCGGAGACTATCCGGGGCGTCAATGTCATCTGCGTTCGAGCTGCGGGCCGGGATTTACGAGCCCGGGATGATCTCGATCAGCACGGTGCGGTTGTAGTAGCGCCCTTCCGGGGTACCATTGACGAACGGTGCGCGGCCATCGTTCTCACCGAATCCGTACGAGTCGAAGGTCACGTTCTTGCCGGTGCGACGCATCTCCTCCTGGAGGACGTTCATCGCTTCGGTAGCACGGCGGCCGGAGAGCTCGAAGTTGTAGTTCTCTTCGCCGATCTGGTCGGTGTGTCCGTGGATCACAACCGTCGAGTTGGTCGGGATCTTCGGGGCAACTTCCTGGCGGAGGAACTGGTCGTAGGTCTGCACGGTCTTGGACTCATCGTACTCGAAGAGGATCGAGTAACGCTGGGCGGTAACCGGCGGGGTCGTCTGCCGCACGAGGTTGAAGTCGGCGGTACGGGTGATCGTCTGGTTGTCGATCGTGCGAGCCGTCACCGTAGCGGTGTAGCGGCCGGAGGAGCGGCCCTGCAGAAGCGGGCGGGCATCGATCCGCTGCACGTTGCCGCGGAAGGGGCCGTAGCTCTGGGTGTAGCCTTCGCCGGTGATCACCACGCTGTAGTCGGCGATCGGGGCGCTCGGGCGCACATCCATCACCAGATCGTTATCCAGCGGCTCGTTCTCGGTCATGTTGATACGGACCGGCTTCAGGATCTCCATGTTGCTGCTCAGGATCTCCACGCGGCGGTTCTCTTCGGTGACCATGCCCAGATCCTCGCGCGGCGTGGAACGGGTTCCCGACGCATGCGGAGCGCGCTCAACACCCTTGGTGGTGATGCGGCTCGGATCGATGGCGAAGGTCGAGACCAGATAATCCTTCACGTTGTTAGCCATCGTGACGGCATCGGCCTGGCTGGGAGCGGAGCCCACAAGCTGGATCGTGGTGGAGGGATTGTCACGGAGACGATCGCCCACGACGTTGATAGCGTTGTAATAGACGTTCATCTGGCGCTGCGAGCGATCCATCGAGCCGCTGCTGCCGGTGCCCGGTGCGTTCAGAAGGCTCTCCTCCTGGAAGGTCTGGGCCTGGTCGCGGGTGAGCGTCACATACTTGCTCGGGATGGAGGCGCTGCCGTCGCTGAAGAAGAGGTAGTTGCGCAGCGGGAACATCTCCTCGATGGAACGCTGGTCAACAACCGCATTCGGGGCGCGAACTGCCAGATCGATCGTCGGCAGATCGGTATCCACCATCACCACCGGGGGCACCGAGGCCGGCGCGCTGCCGAACTTCAGCTGGAAGCCACCGCGAATCGAGGTGGTAACCCAGGTGTCGTCACGGTCGGCATTCTCGATGCCGCTCTCGCGCTGATCCATCATGTAGCTTACCTCGGCGAACGGAGTCAGGTACCAGCGGGTGCTGCCGGTGCTCTGCGGGTTCAGAAGCAGATCATAGGCAAGGCCGCCGCTTACACCGTAGGTGAAGCTGTTGGCGCCATCGATCTCCTGGTCCTCGATAGCCTGGCTGGTCTCGTCGCGCGGGACCCAGTCATACTTGGAGGCGACCTTGAACGAGAGGAGCGGGCCTGCGGTCACATGGAAGTTCGGGGAGCCGAGGTTGACGCGCAGCATCGGCTCAACCGAGATATAGGTCATGCGGGCGCTGAAGCGAACGCGGTCTGCGTCCACAACGTCCCAGTCATTGAAATTGACACGGCGGTCATCGAGACCGGCGCGAAGCTGGAAGCCGAGAAGGCCGCCCGGATTGTATTCAGTCATAAGCCCGGTATAAAAACCGAGCGCGGTTCCGTCAATGATATCCTGCTGAGAAAAGTTATTGTCTCCAGCGATCTGGGCAAGCGTCTGGGCGCCCGCACCAACGATGTTGAAGTTCAAACCACCATACACACCAAATCTCCACGGAGCACCCGTGTACGTATTCATACCCTGTGCGGAGGCGCCACTCGCCGCGCCCAGAGCGACCACTGCCGCCATCGCGAAGGACGGGAGCGGACCACCTAGAAATCGTTTCATATCCCTAACTCTCCTATAATGGTTGATCATTACGATCGTTTCATGTAACGTGTCTTCTGCTCCTAGAACAACCTGCGTGCCAGAATTTCAAGCCGGTGGATTATGGCTCCTCCGGGCGCTTCCGGAGGTGATACAGGAGAGGCCGATCACCAAATAATTAAGGGTTATTGGGATAGTTGCGGGGGGAATTATTTCCCAATATCGAATGCGGTGAAATGCGTTGTGCGTGGAGGTGGCCTGGTTGCCGCTCGCCGGTAGGCGCTGGCGTGGGGGAGGGATATGGCAGGAGAACACGGTGCAGGTGGTGGCGGAAATTCCGGAGCGCAGAAATTCTCCGGGATACTGCCCGGTACGCGGATATCGCGCTGGTATCCTGGCGAGCGGGTTTTTCGCCTGGAGCCCGGGAGGGTGATGCGCTCCACGGACACCACGCCATCGTTATCCGCCTGTTGCCGGAATCTCTACGGGTGGAGTGATAGTCGGAAGGTGGGGGCCGATAGGGGGCTAGCCGAGATATTTTACCATGCGAAGCTGGTTCGCGTGGCTGGTTGTGACGTGGTAGGCCACATCATCCATCACAAGCCTGATGATATGAACGCCCAGGCCCCCGCGTGCGCACTGCTCGAAATAGCGCTTCATATCGAGCTTCGGAAGTTTCCCCGGATCGAAGCTCTTTCCCTGGTCGGTCAGCACCACGATGAACCTGTCGCCCAGCGTGCCGATTTCTATCTCGAACACCTGGCTCGGGTTGCCGGAGTAGGAGTGCTTGATGATGTTGGTACAGGCCTCGTCCACCGCAAGGGCCATCCTGAATGCGGTCTCCTTATCGAAGCCGAAGAGAATGGCCTCCCGCTCCACCACTTCGCGGATGCGATGGAGTTCTTCGGTGCGGGTCGGGATTCCGGCCTTGAAGCGAACGATATAGTGCGTCTGGCTCTGCATGTGCCTGTCAGCCGATGGAGGAGGGGCTATCGATGAACTTCTGGCGGGCCTGCTGTTCATCCTCGTAGATCTCGTACAGCATTGGGAATCCGAGCAGATCGAAGACGTTGTAGACCTTCGGCGACATTCCCACCAGTTTGATATCACCCTTGTTGTTCCGTACATCCTCGATGAACGCCATGAACACTCCCAGCCCGGCGCTGGAGATATAGACGAGATCGCGGAAGTTGACGATGATGTTATAGAGCTTGTCGTTGATGAGCTCCTGGAACGCCCCTTCCAGCTTCGGCGCCGTGTGGGCATCGAGATAGCCGTTCAGGTCAATCACCTGCGCGGGAGGACTCTGGCGAACCGATAACGAAAACTGGCTCATGTTCTATCTACGCTACTGTCGTGTGCTACTGGGGTACTTGCCGCCAAGATGTTGAAAATTTTTGGACCGGAAGGTCTCGCTGCGTCTGCGGTTGCCCGGGCGCCTGCTGCGGGGATGCCGCGGAGGGTCGTTACCGCCACCGGAATACCACCAGTGTGCTGTCGTCGGCGGTAGGTTCTCCCTGGGCGAATTCCTCGATGGCCTCGAAGATGGCATCCCGCATCTGAAGCGGTGAGGCGCCCGCCCGGGCGGCCCGCACCACAACGTCCATCAGCGCTTCGTAGCCGAACTCGCTGCCGTCGGCGGACTGGGCTTCCGGCAGGCCGTCGCTGAAGAATACTGCATAATCTCCGGGCTGAAACTCCACTTCCTCGATGCAGAGGTTCCGGTCGAACAGCGCCGGCCCTGCTATCGCCAGCCCCAGGCCGCTCGGCCTGCTGTAGCTTCCGTTTCCTCCTCGTACAAGGAGGGTGGGGCAATGCCCCGCGCGTGCTATCCGGAGCGTCCGGGTCTCTTCGACGATCTGGGCGCAGGTCATCGTGGCGAACCATCTCTGGTCGATGTTTCCATGAAGCGCTACGTTCGCCTGGGCTAAAAGTTCCTTCGGGGAGTTGCAACGACCTGAAAACGCCTGGACGATCCCCTTTATCATTCCCATGTAGAGGGCGGCGCTGGCCCCCTTGCCGGAGACATCGGCGATCAGCAGGCCGATGGTGCAGTCGATAAAGGAGATCACATCGTAATAATCTCCCCCCACCATGCTGGCCGGGCTGGACTCCGCATGGATCTCGTAGCGGGGGCTCTCCGGCATCACCTTGGGGAGAAGCCGCTGCTGGAGGTCGCGGGCGATGAGCATCTCCTGCTCGAATCGTTCCCGCTCGATGGAGGTGCGGATCAGCCGGGAGTGATCCAGTGCAACCGCGATCTGGTTTGCCAGGGCGTTCAGCACCACGATCTCCTCGCGGTCGAACCCGTCGGCGCGTTCCTTTGCGGCGTAGAGGGTGCCGAGAAATTTCTCTCCGAGCAGCAGCGGGATGGCCGCAACGGAGCGGAGTTCCTTTGCCGGGCCGCCTGCCTGCGTCCAGGTGGCATCGCTCACCCGTTCTATCACCTCGGTGCGCCTGCTGCTTCGCACTTCCGCCGCCAGGGGGGTGCCGTCCGGCAGGGGGCGGCTCATCAGGTGCTCGGCCACGCCGGTGGGGAGCTTCGGCTCCTTGCCGTAGTGCACCTGGCAGTTTCCGATGCCGCTGTTCTCCCCGTCGGCCACCTCTATCCAGGAGGCATTGGCGGCGGTGGCATCGCAGGTCAGGGCGATGGCGGTCTCCACCAGATCCTCGGTATCGAGCGATTGCGTCAGCAGGCGGGCGAAGTTGGCGAGCGATGAGACCTCGTCGTTGCGACGGTCGATCGCATCGGCGGTCGGCAGCGCCAGCAGCGCGCTGACGAAGATAACCATGTGGGTGAAGAGGACCGACAGGCCGACGGTGAAGGTGAGCGGGAGCATCATCGGGGCAAGCGACATCAGCGCTATCTGCTTGTGCTCCATCATCGTCAGAATTGCCACGGAGGCCGGGAACCCGACGAAGGAGAGGCCGAGCAGGGCGAGCTTCTGGCGTTTCCGGAGGTTGATAAGCCAGCTTGAGCGGATCGAGAGAAGAAACCCGAGCCCGGCCAGGCCGCCGGCCGCGTAGCGTATGATGCTGTCGTCGGCGGGCTCTATTATCACCAGCCCCTCCTCGAGCACCAGCAGCAGAAGCAGGAAATACGGATAGAGCTTCACCGCCTTCGGCACGGCGGCGCGGTGGCGGTAGTTGTACAGGCGGATCAGGTCGTCGGCGAACATCATCATCGCCACCATCACGGCCAGCCCCAGCAGGCGGCCCACCAGCAGGCTCCAGAAGTCCTCGGCGATACCGGCATCGGTATAGGCGAAGGGGACGATCGAGAAGACCGCGAAGGTGGCGCAGGCGATCAGATTTGCCACCGTAAGGCGGACAAACGTTTTATACGCCTCTTGATCGTCTGTAAGTTCACCCGGATTAAGAAGGCGAATCGCCATCGGGGCCAGTCCGAGCAGCGGGAGGATCAGCCGGAAGGGGCCGTAGTTTTCGGGAGCGATGTGCCAGGTATCGGCCAGGACGATGTCGTAGATAAGCAGCAGCACCCAGCCGATTGCCATCGCGGTAATCGCGGTGACCAGGCTCGGTTTAGGACGACGTTCCGACCGGCGATATTTCCAAGGACGAGGTTCCTGCATGGCGCTCCTTCTTCGTAAACCTCTACTAAAGGTTGCGCGGGAGGAATGAAGGCGGACGAGGGGAAGCCAGAAGAGAGTGCAAGGGATCTCTTTCCCCTCAGAGCCTGGGGACAAACGGGTGCAATATACGCCGCCGGGCCGTTGGGTCCGCCGGGATAGTTCTCCTACGGGGGGCATCTTACAGCCCGTCACATTGCAAATCCCCGGTGAAGTCGTAATTTGATCCTCACGCTACTTACCAATGTCAGTCTCTCTATGGCTGAAATCATGATTCTGAAGCAGGAGTGAATTTGTATGGCACGAGCAAAACAATCGAAATACATCACCCTTTCGAACATCTGTGAGATCTGTTCCAAGCCTACGAAGTTCGAGCTTCTGGGGGAGGCGGTGGGTCAGGATGAGGGGAAGCGCTGGGCGAAATGCTCCAAGTGCCATCACACGATGATGATCGATATGCTGGTGATCGAGGGGGAGCGTCGTGCCGCCAAGGAGATCAATGTTTCGGTAGAGGATTGCATCCCCTATTCGCCGAAGCAGATCTATACCATCGGCGATGCCATCTATCACAAGGCCTGGGACGACATCGGCACCGTGGTTTCCAAGGAGCTTACCTCCAGCGGAAGCCAGGCGATCGTGGTGGCCTTCAGCAAGATCGGCGAGAAGCGCCTGGTCGAGAACCTGGTCTAAGGGCCGTACCGCCCGGGGCGCATCGCAGGAAAAAATTTCATTCGGAATCACTGATTACGTCAGTAGCTACGAAGCAACAGCAACCAGAAAACGTCGGATAAGAGCACAAAGAGGAGGTGAAATTACTTGATCGGAGTAACTGTCCAGGAGAGCGAGTCGATCGACCGCGCACTGCGTCGTTTCAAGAAGAAGTACGAGCGTTCGGGCATCCTGAAGGAGTTCAAGCGTCGCACGTTCTATACCAAGCCGTCGATCACCAGCCGCATGTCGCGTCTTAAGGCGATCCGTCGTCAGCAGCGTATCTCGAAGGAGATGCAGTAAGGACGTTCCACTGTAGCGACCCTGGCCGCCGATATCGGGCGGTACCAAGGTCATTGCAGCCCGATGTCGCAATGGTATCTCCGTAGCAATGTGCCTGCATGGCACAGTGCCCCCAGCGGCACACCGGCAGATCCTGGAAACAATGGCGCCGGCAACACCTCATGCAACTTTGTGGTGTTGCCGGCGTTCTAATCTCGGCTTGTTCGAGCCAACTACCCCGTCCCGGAGATCCATGGCGCCGCTGGCGCTCTCCGGTTTCTTGAATGCTCGGCATACAGTTCTCAACCCAATCGGAGGTTTGAACCATGAACGATTACGTGGCTGTGCCCGGTGGTGCTGATGCCGCGGTCGTTGTCGATCGTCAGGTGCTGAAGGGACACGATATTCTCAATCTCTGCCTGCAACGCGGGAAAAGTCTCAGCATGAAGGGCTTCATCGATTCACAGATCGAAAAAGGGATGGCGTTCATCCCGGTCGTCGAACGCATGGTCGGCGTGATCGATCATGAGCTGGAGCTTGCTCATAGCAACGAGGAGCGCGCGCTGCTACAGGACCTTCATACCTATGCCGATGCACAGCTTCGTGCCGTGCAGACGCTATGGCTAGGTGGTCCCCCCGGCGAGGGATGAGCAATCATTATACAAGAGAGCAACCTCTTCCACGCCGCAGCCGATGCCATCATCACTGCGGCGTGACCGTTTTCCGGCATATCTTGAAGATAATCCGGGGCTGGAGTTCCGGCGGAACCGCAGGATGCTCCGGATATTCCGGTACGAACAACGCCCGGCTACCATCAGAGGGCCGTAGCCCGCGTACGTGACCACGGGCCAGTATCCTGACTGTGCTGCTATGCACCAACTCCGGAATCAACGCCCGGCTCCTTTCCGAAAACCAAGCTCTAAGTACCAAGCACTATAACTCAAACCCTACCATGTCATACCCTTTCTCAGAAATCGAAGAACGCTGGCAGCGCTACTGGCTCGAACATGGCGTTTTCCGGGCCGATGTTCGTGACCATGCCAGGCCGAAATATTACGTCCTGGACATGTTCCCGTATCCGTCGGGAGAGGGGCTACATGTGGGGCACCCGGAGGGCTATACCGCCACCGATATTCTGGCCCGCTACAAGCGGCATCAGGGCTTCAATGTGCTCCATCCGATGGGATGGGATGCGTTCGGCCTGCCGGCCGAGCAGTATGCCATGAAGACCAACATCCACCCCAGGATCACCACCGAGCGGAACGTCGCCAACTTCCGGCGGCAGCTCCAGTCGCTCGGCTTCAGCTACGATTGGAGCCGGGAGGTGAACACCACCGATCTGCGCTACTACCGGTGGACGCAGTGGATCTTCCTCCGCCTGTACGATACCTGGTTCGATTCCCGGGTCGGCAAGGGGCGCCCCATCGCCGACCTGACCGCCGAACTGGCCTCCTCCGGCACCGCCGATCTCCCCCGCCCGGCGAACTACAGCGGCCCGGAATGGGGATTTTCGGCGGAAGCGTGGAACGCCATGAGCGAGCTGGAGCAGCAGAACGTGCTGGCCGGGTTCAGGCTCGTCTACGAGGCGGAGAGCGCGGTGAACTGGTGCGAGGGGCTGGGCTCGGTGCTGGCGAACGAGGAGGTGGACGAGTGGGTGGAGAAGGGCTTTACCGTGGAGCGCCGCCCGATGCGGCAGTGGATGATGCGGATCACCGCCTACGCCGAGCGGCTGCTGGCGGGACTGGAGGGAATCCAGTGGCCGGCCTCCACCTATGAGATGCAGCGGAACTGGATAGGCCGTTCCAACGGCGCCGAGATAGTCTTCATGACCGATGGCGGCGATATGCTGAAGGTCTTTACCACCCGCGCCGATACTCTCTTCGGCGTCACCTTCATGACGATCGCGCCGGAGCATCCGCTCATCGAGAAGCTGACCACGGCCGACCGGAAGGAGGAAGTGGACGAATATCGCCGCCAGGCCGCCCGCAAGAGCGATCTGGACCGCCAGGCGAGCGAAGAGAAAACCGGCGTCTGGACCGGCAGCTATGCCATCCATCCGGGAACCGGCGGGAGGATTCCGATCTGGACCGGCGATTACGTGCTGGCCGGATACGGCACCGGCGCGGTGATGGGCGTTCCCGCCCACGACGAGCGTGATTTCGCCTTCGCCGCGAAGTTCGGCCTGCCGGTGCGCCTGGTGATCGAGCCGGCTGCCGACCACCCCGATGCCGCCGCGGTGATGGCAGGCGAGCGATGCTATACCGGCGAGGGGCATCTCACCAACTCCGCGGAGTTCAACGGGATCTCCTCCGAGAACGCCAAGGAGGCGATCGTGGCGAAACTGGGAGAGGGGATGGCACGCGGGACGATTCAGTACAAGCTGCGCGACTGGCTCTTCAGCCGCCAGCGCTACTGGGGTGAGCCCATCCCGCTGGTCCGCTTCGAGAACGGTATCGTACGCCCGCTCCAGGCCAGCGAGCTGCCGCTGATGCTCCCCGATCTGGAGGAGTTCCGCCCATCCGGTTCGGCCGAGTCGCCGCTGGCGCTGGCCGGCGACTGGCTGGCCGTGGATGATCCGGTTCATGGGCGCGGCCGCCGCGAGACCAACACCATGCCGCAGTGGGCCGGTTCCTGCTGGTACTATCTCCGCTTCATCGATCCGGATAATGAGAATTTCGTGGTCGATCCGGAGCTGGAGCGCTATTGGATGCCAGTGGATTTGTACGTGGGCGGCGCCGAGCATGCGGTGCTCCACCTGCTGTATGCCCGGTTCTGGCACAAGGTGCTCTTCGATCTGGGCTACCTCAGCACCGACGAGCCGTTCCGCAGGCTGGTGCACCAGGGGCTGATTCTGGGAGAGGATTCGCAGAAGATGTCGAAGTCGCACGGGAACGTGGTGAACCCCGATGAGGTGGTGCGGGAGTACGGCGCCGATTCGCTCCGGCTGTTCGAGATGTTCATGGGGCCGCTGGAGATGGCGAAGCCGTGGTCGATGAAGGGAGTGGAAGGGGTGCGCCGGTTCCTGAACCGAGCCTGGCGGATGATGGTTGGAGACGAGGAGTCCGGCGTGGTGGCGCGTATCACCGACCGGCCGATGACCGCCGCCGAGGAACGGGTGATGCATGGCACCATCCGGAAGGTGACCGAGGATATCGAGGCGCTTCGCATGAACACGGCGATCTCCGCGCTGATGATCTTCGTCAACGAGTTCATCAACGCCGAGGAGAAGCCGCGCGAGGCGATGGAGGCATTTACGATCCTGCTGGCCCCCTTTGCGCCGCATGTGGCGGAGGAGCTCTGGGCGCGCCTGGGCCACGAGGGGACGCTCTCGTATCATCCCTGGCCGCAGTTCGATCCTAGCAGGATCACCGAGGATGATGTGGAGATCGTGCTCCAGGTCAACAGCAAGATCAAGGCGAAGACCCGTGTTCCGGTCGGCACCGAGATCGAGGCGCTGGAACGGATAGCCCTGGAATCCGAGGAGATTCAGGCTCTGATCGCCGGAAAGTCGGTCAGAAAGGTGGTGGCCGTCAAGGACAAGCTGGTGAATGTGATAGCCGGGTGAGGCGGGGTTGTCGTGCCACGGGCAGGGGAGGGTTCGTAGAAGGTTCGTGGTCGGTCCGCCCCTGTTTAGGGGCTGCCGGTAGTCCGTTGTCGTTGCTACAGGAAACTCCGCGCTGTTCGCGCGGTTCCTGTAGGACGGCCACGGATGGCTGGCTACCGACGGCGGACCTTCCTCCGTTCATCGAAAATCGTAAATCGTCACTTCCGGTGAATCTTTTCCTCCGCTCTTACGATATGCAAAAAGTCTCCGCGAGGCCATCACTCCCGGGATTACAGTTCTCTATGTAGTTGAACCAGATAAACGAGCCCTCATCTATGGACGATACAACCGCTGTCAGGAGGATCAAGATCAGATTCCCGAACATCAGTTCGAGAACATGGGAACACCCGGCCGACCGCGCGGCGCTCTCGGCGCTGAAGAAGGTGCCGGGACTGGATGCGCTCCTTCAGAAACTCGTGGGGGTGACCACCGAAAAATCGCTCCGCCTTATCACGCTGGCCTCCTCGGTTCGTGTCTCCGATACGCAGTTCCCCAAGCTCAACAGGATTCACAAGGAGGCATGCCACCTTCTGGATCTGGAGGAGCGCCCGGAGCTGTTCGTCTCGCAGAGCCCGTTTCTGAATGCCGGCGCGGTGGGGGTGGAACGTCCGTTTATCGTTCTGAACTCATCGCTGGTGGAGAGCCTTTCGGAGGATGAAATGCTCTGCGTGATCGGCCATGAGCTGGGACACTGCATGAGCGGCCATGTGCTCTACAAGACCCTTCTCGCCCTCCTCCTCCGCTTCTCCACCATCGCTTTCAGCGTGCCGCTCGGCGGAGCATCGGTGCTGGCGATCATCCTGGCGCTGAAGGAATGGGACCGCAAGAGCGAGCTGAGCGCCGATCGCGCCGGATTGCTTGTGGGGCAGGACCCGCAGGGCTACTATACGCTGCTGATGAAGCTGGCCGGCGGCTCAAGGGTCGCCGAGATGGATATCAACGAGTTCTTCCTGCAGGCCGCCGAGTACGAGCGCGCCGGCAATATGATCGACTCGGTACACAAGCTGCTGAACCTGATGGGGCAGAGCCATCCCTTCCCGGTGCTTCGCCTGACCGAGCTGAAGACCTGGACCGACAGCGGCGCCTATAACAAGATTCTCTCCGGCGAATATCTGCTCCGGAACGAGGATGGCATGGACAGCGTGATGAACAACATCCGCAACGCCGCCAACAAGTACCGCGAGGATATCCGCAACTCCGAGGACCCGCTCGCCGAAACGCTCCGCAATGCCATGGAGGCGGCCGACAACGTGCGCACCAAGGCCAAGGATGCTTTCGATTCCTTCTTCAGCAATCGCCGGAACGGGGAAGAGTAAATTCTCGCTTGGCGATTCCCGGTTGGCGGAAGAGGGCTGAAGGGAGGAGGAAGGGAACTTCGCATGGGAATCGCCACGCCCTGATGGCGAGATGATTCCCGATAGATACTGAAGATCATGATATCTGTGCGGCACACTACCGGCTGGTGGTGTGCCGCACGGTCAGTTTTAGAGCGGATCTCATCAAATGAGTTTCCCGATCACCGTCGTCATGGCCGTTGTGGCGGCACCTTCTCAATGCCCTTCCTCCCTGACGAGGCTCCCTCGGGAGCGGCCCATGCTTCTCCTGGTTATCCCATCAACCGGACTGCAATCGGCTCTACGATATCCCTGGCACGGGACTCCGGCGGGAATCGGTGATAAGCGGGCCCTCCCTGCGGCATTCAGGCCACGGGGGATGGAGCACGTGCAACGGGCGGGTGCCGGCTGCTGGCTTCGCGCTCATCGGCAGTGCGCTGGGAAGCGGCAAGCGGGCTTGTAGCGCCCACGCCCTGTAGGGATTGAAGAGATGAGAGAGATAGTGGTTCTGCGGAGACATGGGGCACCCATGGGGTGCTAGAAGACGGGAACCTCGCCCAGATCATCGCCTGGGTCGCTGAGCGGAGTGGTCCTCAGATAGAACTTGTTCCCCTGTTCTATCAGTTTCACCGGGTCGCCGGGACGTGCCGTGCTCCCCTGCAGTACCAGTGTCTTGTAGGTGCGGCTGTTGCGCAGATTCACGATCACGGTGCTTCGGGGCTGTACGATGCCATGAGGAGCGAACGATTTATCGGGGAGCGCCTTGTGCACGCGTACATGCGTGATATGCCCTCCTTTCACTCTCACCGCCGAGATATAATAATCAACATTATCCAGCATGGTTGATGCGCCCTCTAGTAGTGTTGGTCAGACAAAGGGGCTGTGGTTTCTATCGGACTTCCGGTCCTGAAGCCCTTGCCACTCTCCTTGTCTTGCTCATTTCGTGTGCCAAAAACCCCTTAATCCGCACCCGATTCCCCTGGTATCGCGGCATCCCGCGTCCGCTGATGCCGGGCGGCACAACCAGGTTGCGTCGCTGTTCTGCTCGCCTCAGCTATATTCACGCTACTATCGCTCCGTGTATGTTTCATGGTAACCTCATCTTCATATGTCCCAGGATCTCAGCTCCCTGTTTCTGCTTCGTCCGGAAATCGCGTTTCTGAACCACGGATCGTTCGGGGCCTGCCCCCGTCCGGTGTTCGAAGAATATGGCCGCTGGCAGCGCGAGCTGGAGGCGCAACCGGTGGATTTTCTCGGGCGCCGTGCCCCGTCGCTCCTGCGCGAGTCGCGCACGGCGCTGGGAAACTATCTCGGCTGCCATGCCGACGATCTGGTCTACGTCATCAATGCCACGGTGGGGATGAACATCGTGGCCCGTTCGCTGGCGCTGGGGTCCGGCGACGAGGTGCTGGCGACCGATCATGAGTATGGCGCCTGCGATCGCGCCTGGCGATTCATTCTGGGGAAGAACGGAGCATCCTACCGGCATGTCTCCATCCCCGTTCCGGTAACTACTCATCAGGAGGTGGTGGATCGGATCTTTGCGGCGGTGACCCCCGCCACCAGGGTGATCTTCATCAGCCATATCACCTCTCCCACGGCGCTCACCTTTCCGGTAACGGAGGTCTGCCGCCGCGCGCGGGAGCTGGGGATCATCACGCTGGTTGACGGGGCTCACGCCCCTGGGCAGATCCCGCTCGATCTGGAAGCGGTAGGTGCCGATTTCTATATCGGCAACCTCCACAAGTGGCTCTGCGCCCCGAAAGGGGCCGCGTTTCTGTATGCCAGACGCGAGATGCAGGCGATGCTGGAGCCGCTGGTGGTAAGCTGGGGATGGGAGGCGATGGTTCCGGGGGATTCGCAGTTCATCGATTATCTCCAGTCGCTCGGCACCGCCGATATCAGCGCTCCGCTGTCGGTGCCGGCGGCGATCCGGTTTCAGCAGGAGCACAACTGGGATGCGGTGCGCAGCCGCTGCCACGATCTGGTGCGGCGTGCCCGTCCGGAGATCGCCGCCGCGGTGGGAGGAGGGGTGCCCCTGGCTCCCGATTCCGACGAATGGTACGCCCAGATGAGCGCGCTGCTTCTGCCGGATGGGATCGATGGAGCGGCGTTGCAGCGGCGGTTGTACGAGGAGCATCTGGTAGAGATACCGGTTTTTCAATGGAATGGCAGGCAAACAATCCGTATTTCCGCCCAGGGATATAATGGATGGGATGATGTGGAGCGGCTGCTGGCGGGGATTCGCGCAGTTCTGAAGAGCGCATAGTGCGGGGATACCGGGGCCCGGAGGGAGAGCTTCCGGGCCGGATACCCCCGGTTTTTCGTGCCGGAAGGGCAAAAGTACCCTATTGGGTACTTTTCTGGAGGGGGTGAAAATGAGAAGTTGAAGGGTGATCGTTGCGGGCTATGATTCTGCCGGATCAGCCCGGTCCGGACCAGGCCGAATTGCATGGCGGGCAGGCCGGTTCTGTTCGCAGTACTCTCACAATACTTCCATTAATCCCTGAGAATGTAGCGTTGCGCACTTGGAGCGAGGGCGGCTGGTTGGTGCTGCCGGCGTTGCAGGTGCCTGTGCGATGGTTGGAGGGGGCGTCTCGCAGTCGATATGCCGGTCTGGAATGTTTTCGGCTGTCTCTCCCCAGCCACTACCGAGGTACAGTCCTATGCCACGACAAAAACGTCAAGCCGATCATCCCAACCGGGAGCGGACGAAAGATCCACCGAATGATGATACAACCACGGCGCGCATCAAGACCTCTTCATCATTATCACCATTACTACCTGACCACCTTCTTCGTTTTCTCAATACTCTTCCAACGACCGGAGATGTCATAGAGTGGACCCGTACGTTTCGCGAGGCATTGCTGGGCCTGCTCGGCGATGTTGACCGGGTGATCGTCCATATCGATATCCAGTGCGATCTCTCCTGCGGGGAGCGATGGCGCCCGGCTGCCGATGCCGGTGTGGACGGGGAGGCGCCGCGCCGGCGTGGAAAAACCAAAGCGGAGGCCGAATGGAGCCAGGAGAAGACCCCCTCCCAGACGCTGCTGGATGATTTCAACCGGCTGGGGTATCCTCTGGGAGATTATCATCCCCCTGCCAGTTATGATTATTACTATACCGAACACGCCTATCTCGGGACCGTATTTCTGCTGAGGGACCGGAAGAAAAAGACGATATCACGCCGTACGCTGGATGCGATGAGGAACCTGGAGCCGTTTCTGATCTTTGCGCTCTCGGACCTGGTTGCCCGGTATACCTATATCCGCCCTATCGACCGTGCGTTCCAGAAAGCCCTGCGGGAACTGGCACACGAAACCAAGCTCACCAAGCGGGAACTTCAGGTGCTGACGCTGCATCTGTTCGGACGTCGCTACGATGAGATCGCCAGGAAGCTCTATATCTCCATCGATACCGTGAAAAAGCATGTGAAGAAGATCCACCGGAAAACCGGCTCGCGAAGCTCCACGGAGCTCTTCGCCCGTTACTTCACCCCGCTTATCGACCTGGAAAATCTGGACGTGCAGATGGAGCCGTAGCGGAACGGCCGGGGAGCCGGGGCCGCGGGGAGCCACTGCGCTGAAGCCGAGGGGGCAGGGAGTCCGGGGAGGGGAGGAGTTGGAGGCGGGGGGCTTCTTCTGGTAAGGCGGCGGGATTGGATCATATCATCTGAAGGCGCAAAGACGTTCCCGTTCTTTGCGCCTTCTTCGTTGCAGCTTCGCGGCGTTGCGTGACGCCGTATCCTGTGATGCCGTATCCTGATAGTATAGGGTTGCAGGGTATGCTTGATCGCCTTGCGATCACGCCGTTATCTGCGTCCCTCGCGCAGCACAACCTGCCAGAGCCGGGCCACGTTCCGGGCATCGTCGATACCGCTGTGGCTGCGGCCATGCTGTTCCATTCCCATCAGCTCCAGCGCGCGCTGCATGCTGACGCCACGGCCGGTGAATGCCTCGCTGAATGCCGGTTTGATATTGATGTATTCGTCGTCGAACGGATAGGAGATGCGATGGAACCGGCAGGCCTGCCGCAGCAGAAACCGGTCGTAGGCCCCCCACGAGCAGAGGGTGCAGAGCGCGGGGTCGCCGGTCCATTCCAGAAATTGCGCCAGCGCATCGGCGAACACGGGGGCGGCATCCACCTGCTGCTGGGTGATGGAGGTAAGGCGCGTGCAATAGGTGCTGAGGGCAGGGTAACGGGTGGGGCGTACGAACGTGGAAAATTCGTCCAGGATCGTGCCGCTACCGTAGGCCATCTTCACGCAGCCGAACTCGATGATTTCGGAATCTCCCCGGCGGCTCTCATCGGGCCAGCAGGTGGCTTCGAAATCTACGACGATGTAATACTGCTTGGCGATCGGTCTGTTCTCCGGTAAAATGTGTCCGGGCAAAATAGTGACCCCACCGGGCACCCTGAAGGATTTATATTATCCCGGCCGGGCATTCACTAACTGTTGCAGTCGGGGCGATTCGAAGTTTGTTAGCTTCGGCTGCACCCGAAAATATCTTCAGCACCTGAACCCCGGCCCTGCAATCGATGCTATTGGAAATGGAGGAGCTTTGGTGGTAGATTCTTTTACAGTCAGCAATTAAGAATTAGGAGGAAAGCGATGGCAGTAACCAGCTTAGGCACAATGCGCGAGGAGCTGCAAGGCACTTCGGTGGAAGCATTGTTCCAGCGCGGCGAGGCAGATCGTCTGCTGGCTCGTCCGAAGGCCCAGGAGGAGCTGGAGAAGATTGCGAAATCGGAGCGGAGCGATCACCGCCTTCGAGTGCTCGCCCACGAGCTCCTGGTGATGGGGGGGAAGAACCCGGACCCCAAGATGGCGAAGATCTACAGCGAGGCCATCTCCGGCGCTTTCATGCACAACTGGTGGGGGCTTCCGGGAGAACACCTCGGAAAATTCGGCACCACGCTCGCCAGCTACGGCGAGGCGGCGGTTCCGTTTCTGGTAAAGGAGATGGACGATCCTACGCAGTTGACCTATCTGGGACCGGACGCGCCGAAGAACCGCGAACGGCATTACTGCGTGGGGGATATCGCCACCTATATGATCTGCACCATCCTGGGGCTGCCGTATGATGATCCCACCGATCGTGAGGAGCGCATCCAGCATCGCCTGCAGCTGATGAAGGAACTTTCAGAGAAGATCGCGGCCGAGCGGCGGAAGTAACCCCGTCGCCCGCTCCCGCTCCGAGCTCTGTCCGGCCCATGGAGACAGGGCTCGGCCAGTGGCCGGTAGCGCCCGGTGTTGATAGTGTAGTGCCTGGAGAAGATGGCGCGCCGGCACAGGCACTGCTCCGTAGTCCGTTTCAGTAGTGCGTTCGCGGCTGTGCCCGCTGCCAGCCGTCCGTGGCGGATAGCACGGAACGGGAAGTGAATGGCGCCCAGGATATCACCGGCGTAGTTTTCCTCCCGACTCCCGACTCCCGACTCCCGACTCCCGACTCCCGACTCCCGACTCCCGACCAAGAATCAAGCAGCGTCCGGAATCCCCGCCAGTACCTTCAACTCCCCGGCTTCCCGTTCCCTTTTCTTGTGGCACAGAGTTTCGTTCGCTAGATTGCAATTGAGGTCTTTCAGGGCTCATCAAAGAACGTCCATTTCTTCAAGTCTGAGACCATCGCTGGCGCCGGCACGTGCATCCCATACGTGACAAGGTCCAACTACTTCCGGCGTGGGTGGTCGCGGCACATCAAGCCCACACATGAACATTTCCATTTCTACCCGCTACCTTCCAAGGTTGAGCGCGGCGGCTCTTGCGTTGTCCCTAACCCTGGGCGCAGGAACCGTTGTTGCACAAAGCAGCCTTGCCGTACAGGAGGCGGCCGTTGCGGCCGGTGCCAGTTTCTGGCTCCCGGACACCGCGGCCGATCCTCATCTGAAAAATTTCCAGCTGCCGATCTATATCGATCTCCCCTCCGGCACTCCCGGTTGCAGCCCGGATCAGCTTACCGTGGAGATCGCCTTCAATGCCACACGCTTTTTTCCCCGCACCGTCTCCCGTGGCAGCATCACCCGCAACGTCGTGGAGAACGGCAACCGGGTGCTGGAGATATCCCTGGCCGGCACCGAGCCGATGAGCAAGGGGGCGCTGACGGTGGTAACCGGCGACGTGCTGCTGGGCGACGTGGAGATCATCCCGCTGGAGCTTCGCTCGGTTACATGCGGCGGCGTGCCGGTGGCCGATTCGCTGGAGGGGGGCTATCTCCGGATGAGCGGGGAGTATTGCGAGGAGGGGAGCGATCGCGTGCTGGTGTATCGTGCGGGATTCGGCATCTCCAAGATCTCCCCGAATCCCTCGAACGGGCCGGTACGGGTGGAGATCCTCGGCGTGGAGTTCGCCAGAACCACGCTTGAGATCTATTCCTCCTTCGGCGAAAAAGTCTACGCTACCTCCTGGCACCCTGCAAGCGAACCGGAACTGCGGCGCGAGATCACGCTCCCGGCCGATATCGCCGCAGGGCATTACGAGCTGGTGCTCCGCTCGCCGGGCCGCTATGACGTGAAGTCACTCATTATTTCCAAGTAAGGAGTACCACGTCATGGCGAACAGAACGATGAAGGGCCTTGCCGTGCGCTGTGCGCTGGCAGTGGCCGGAGCCCTGATGGCCGCCCCCGTTGCGGCCCAGACCGATGCCGCCGATAGCTCCGCCCGGTCCATGGGGTTCCGGGTGGGATTTTTCGGCAACTACCAGCTGATGCAGTACGATGGCACCATAGGCTCGGTTCCCACGGTGGCAACCTGTGCCGATGGGTTCGGCGAGGCGAGCGGATCGGGCTTCACCGCCGGAGGTCTCTTCGAGATATCCCCGGTCCAGAAGCTTGCCCTACAGGCCCGTCTCGGCTATTCCTCCTTCGATGCCCATTTCTCCACGATGGAGGATATCGGCAATGTGGTGGAAAATGGGGAGGTGATATCCGCATTCTCCGAGCATACCATCGACGTGGAGTTCGGCCTGGTGACGCTGGGGCTGCGCGCGGTCTGGGAACCGTTCTCCTTCCCGCTGGCGCTGAACCTGGGAGTGGAAGGGGGGATCGTGACGAGCAAGGACGCCGATCAGGTGGAAACCCTTGTCACCCCTACCGGTATGACCTTCTGGGGCGGGGTGACGCAGCGGAATCATTATATGGGCGAGCTGATAGGGGCCGCCGGATTCCAGATGCATGGCGTCTTCGGGCTCAGCTACGAGCTGCCGCTCTCCGCCTATGTCACCCTCTCGCCGGAGGTGAGCTACCACCGTGCGTTCTCGCAGGTGATGGAGGATAGCGCCTGGAGCGCCCATGCGCTCCGCCTGGGTGCGGCGCTGAAACTGCGCCTGAACGAGGTGGAGCCGGTTCCGCCGCCGCCACCGGTTCCGGTGCTCTCGGCCGAGGTGCGCGCCAATGGCGTGCTGGCCGACGGCACCGAGCGCGCCGTGCCGGAGCTTCGTGTCGAGGAGTTCCTCAGCTCCCAGCTCCGTCCGCTCCTCAACTACGTCTTCTTCGATGAGAACTCCTCGCAGATGCCGGAGCGCTATGTGCGCATGAGTTCCGCGCAGACCCGTTCCTTCCGCGAGGATGATCTGCGCGATCTGGATGTGCTCCCCACCTACTACCAGATGCTGAACGTGCTGGGGCGGCGGATGCGGGAGAACCCCGGTGCCTCCATCACGCTGGTGGGTTCCAATGCCGGCGGCGGCGGGGAGAAGGGGGATCTGAATCTCGCCCGCGCCCGCGCCGAACGGGTACGCGATTATCTGCGCGAGATCTGGGGCGTGGATGAGGGACGGATGAAGGTGGATGCACGCAATCTGCCGGAGAAGCCATCCAATGCAAGCCAGCCGGAGGGACAGGCGGAGAATCGCCGCGTGGAGATCATCCCGCAGCCTGAGACCCTGCTCGATCCGGTCTTCACCTCCGATACCACAAGGAGCACCAACCCGCCGGTGATCCGGTTCCACCAGAACGTGCAGGCCGAGGCCGGCGTCTCCCGCTGGAAACTGACCGTGATGCAGGATGGGGAGACCCTGAAGGAGTTCTCCGGCAGCGGACCGGTTCCGGCCGGCATCGACTGGAGCCTGCAGCAGCAGAGCGATATCCCCCGCGGCACCGCCCCGATCGAATATTCCATGGAGGTGGTGGATGCCGCCGGCCAGACCCGCACCACGCCGGTGGCGCGTCTGCCGATCGACCAGGTGACCATCCAGAAGAAGCGCCGCGAGCGGATCGCCGACAAGGAGATCGACCGCTACAGCCTGATCCTCTTCGATTTCGGCAAGACCACGATCGATGCCGGCAACCGGAGGATCATCGATTTCATCCAGGGGCGCATCGGGACGGGAGCGAACGTGATGGTGACCGGGCACTCCGACCGTGTCGGGGATGCCGATGTGAACCTGCGCCTTTCCACCGAGCGCGCCAAGGTGGCCGCCAGGGAGCTGAAGGTGCCCCCGGCGAACGTCCGGGGAGTGGGAGAATCGGTGCTCCTGTACGATAATGATCTGCCGGAGGGGCGACTCTACAGCCGCGTGGTGAACGTGGTGGTGGAAACCCCTATCAACGAATAACCAGGAGACCGCACCGGCTCATTGGGCACGCAACGCCCCTTCAGCAATGGAGGGGCGTTCGATTTTCGATTTCTGATTTTAGATTTTCGATTGGGGAATACGAGATTTTCGATTGACGATTTTAGATTTTCGTTTTGGGAGAGTGGGAGATAGGAGATGGGAGTGGATAGATAAGGGATTACGAGATTTTCGATTTCTGATTTTAGATTTTCGATTTGGGAGAGTGGGAGATAGGAGATGAGAGTGAATAGATAAGGGAATACGAGATTTTCGATTGATGATTTTGGATTTTCGATTTGGGAGAGTGGGAGATGGGAGTGGATAGATAAGGGATACCGCATGGTGCGAGGTACGAGAGCACATTCAGATCGTTGATCGCCGTGCTGATCTGCGCATCGCTATCCGCCCGCCGTTACGTCTGCGCTGGCCCCGGCAGGAGGCAGAGAAGATCCCGGCCCTCTTCCTCGACTCCCCAATCAAAAATCGTCAATCTAAAATCTAAAATCGTCAATCCCCTCCCCCCCAATCGAAAATCGGCAATCGAAAATCTAAAATCGACACTCCCCTTCCCCCCAATCGAAAATCGGCAATCGAAAATCTAAAATCGACCCTACCCTCCCAGCAGCCAGCTCAGCATCAGCGTGGCAAGGCCGAGGAAGGTGAAGAATCCGCAGACATCGGTGAAGGTGGTGACGATGGGTCCGGAGGAGAGGGCGGGATCGAACTTGAGGCTCCGGAGCAGCAGCGGGACCAGGGCACCGGCGATGCCGGCCATCAGCAGGTTGGCGAGCATCGCCACGGAGATCAGCAGGCCAAGCTGGATGCTTCCCCACAGAAGCCAGACGGTGGTGCCGGCGATAAGGCCCATCACTAGGCCATTCAGCAGTCCCACGGTCACCTCCTTGACCACGGCGCGGCGGCGCATCTCCGAGCCCATCTCTCCCAGCGCCATGCTCCGCACCATCACGGTGATGGCCTGGATGGCGGCATTTCCCCCCATGCCCGCCACGATCGGCATCAGCGCGGCCAGCGCCGTCACCTTGTGGATGGTCCCCTCGAAGTTCGATACCACCATGGAGGCCAGGAACGCCGTGCCCAGGTTGATAACCAGCCAGGGGAGGCGGCGGCGGATGGAGAGGAGCGGAGAGGTGGTGGGGGATTCCTCGTCGGTCACACCCGCCAGATAGAGCATGTCTTCGGAGGTCTCGTCGTCGATGATCGCGGCGATATCATCGAAGGTGACCACACCCAGCAGCACGCCGTTGTCGTCGATCACCGGCACGGCTATCAGCTCGTAGCGCTGCATCACCTGGGCCACCAGCGCCTGATCCTCGTCCGGCGCCACGGTGATGATATCGGTAAGCATAAAGGCGCCCACCACGCTTGACGGCGGGCGGAGCACCAGATCCTGAAGGCGTACCACGCCGGTAAGACGGTAATCGTTATCGACCACATAGAGCACATAGACATCCAGCTCGGTGGTCTGCACGAAATCCCGTATCAGCTCGATGGAGGCGGAGACCGTTTCGCTTCCGGCCACCGCCACGTAGTCGGTGGTCATGCGGCCGCCGGCGGTGTTCTCATCGTAGCGGAGAAGGTCGCGGATCTCCTCGGTTGCCTCCTGGTCGCTCAGCTCCAGGTTATGGAGAACCTCCTCGGCGAGCTCTTCGGAAAGCTCCGAGACGATATCGGCGGCATCGTCGGTGGAGAGTTCCTCCACGATATCGGAGATCCGTTGCGGGGCCAGCTCGGCGAGAAATTCCTCGCGCTGCTCCTCCGGCAGGTGCAGCATCACCTCGCCGACGATCTCATCCTCCAGAAGTCCCAGGATATGA
Source organism: Candidatus Kapaibacteriota bacterium (assembly GCA_048594725.1). GTDB lineage: Bacteria > Bacteroidota > Ignavibacteria > OLB7 > OLB7 > JAFDZV01. The sequence continues at coordinate 484 of JBMDXA010000210.1, read as the reverse complement.
AGCCGCTCTTCGTCGTCGAGGTATTGCAGCAGCTCGGCCACATCGGCGGCGTAGAGATCCGAGAGGAGGGCGCGGAGGCCGTTATCATCCCGCTGGTGGATCAGCCGGCGCAGGGAGGCGAGCAACCTCTCATCGACTTCGAAGATCTTCTCGTTCTGATCGGAGGCCATCGGAGCGGACATTTAGCGTGAAGGGAACCGGATAGCATGCAAAAGTACGGAGTATCCGGGGCATGCGCTCCCCCATTACACAGCGTAAATAAATCGCTACGCGCAGGGCCCCGACGATTATCATGACCGGAAGTGTGACAAACTGCCGCTTTGAGTGTACATTAGCTTCGATGGGGCCGCAGGGACCCCCGCTCTCTTTGCATGGCTGCATTTTCCGGTGCGCCCCATCGTCTGATACAGCGCACTATTCCTGCCTCGGAGCAGAGGCCCGATCCGTTATTGAGCTGAACACACCTATGTACCGAACTCTGGCT
>JBMDXA010000021.1:0-13448 GCA_048594725.1 Candidatus Kapaibacteriota bacterium | reverse complement strand
GTAACCTCCCCCCGCCGGAACTGATAAGCCACGGCCGTGGGGCGGGTGCTGCCGGCACACCGCCCCACGGGCTATGTTGCAAACTGGTTATCTTCCAGCCGATTCCGGGCGGGGGGGCCCGCACGAGCGATCGGCGCCCGGCACGGAATGCCTCTCACCGATTTTTCAGCCTACCTGACAGCATTAATCATGACCATCAACGGAATGCAGATCACCATGCGGCCGAAAGGGCCGGAGGACGAACAATTCCTCTACGAGCTCTATGCGAGCTTGCGCGAGGAGGAACTTTCCATCATCGCCTGGAGCGACCAGGAGCGGGAGAAATTTCTCCGGATGCAGTTCACAGCGCAGAGCGGGCATTATGTGCTGCATTTTCCCGATGCCGAATATCTCATCATCCTCCACGATGAACGCCCCATTGGCCGGCTGATGGTATATCGCGCCGAAAAGGAGCATCATTTTCTGGAAATCGGATTTCTGACGGAATATCGTGGCAAGGGACTGGGCTCGGCGATCATCACCGATCTTATGGATGAATGCCGCAGAGAACAGAAGCCGGCATGGTTCCATGTGGAGAAGATCAATCACAAGGCGATGAAGCTCTACCAGCGGCTCGGGTTCGTCTTCACCAGCGAGATCACCACCCACTTCAAGATGGGCTGGCATCCCGATCCCGAAAAGATGCCGGAGGCCTATACGCCGGACCCCTCCTCGTTCCCCCCCGTTTTCACGTGAATACCGCCTCGTAGCTGACATCATCGGGGGTGGCGCCGATCGGGACGATGAAGATCTCGAACTGCCCCATCCCCTCATGCTGGAACCGGTAGAGGCGCTGCGGCAGGATAAAGGCGCCTGGCCCCTTGAACAGCAGCGAAAATGGAGGGCGGCGCTCCTCCGGCGAATATCTGTTGCGGTCGTCGATCGGCGACAGCTTCGTCATATCCACCTTGTGCAGCCGCATCGGGATGGGCTCGTGATCGTCGAAGACGATCTGAAATGTCTGGCCGATATACTGCGAAAAATTGGCCCCTGTCAATTGATCCTGCATAGTCGATGGTGTTGAATTGATTGTATGGAGCGACCTATTCTCCTGCAAATAAATGAGGGGACATTCCTTGTGAGAATGTCCCCTCTCGTCTTCTTATACGTTCCCGGATATCATGCTGTGATATCCTGGCTTAGAACGCGTACCAGGCGCTGACACCGTCGCTGTAGAAGCGGCGGGCGGCGTTGATGGCGTTGATGGTGACGCTGGAGCCACCGTTCACCGTATTGCCGGCCGCGGCATTCACCGTCAGCAGGTTGCTGTTGTTGTAGGTGCCCTGCTCCGGGCTCACGATGATCACCTTGCCGGCGGGAACCGAGTTGGCAGCCGGAAGCGTCACCGTGATCGGCGTGCTCTGGTTGGTACCAACGATATCGGTGGTAGCCGGGATCGTGTACGGGCTGTTGGCGCTGGTGATTGCCACGCGGCTGAACGAGGGAGATGCACTTCCCCAGACCACGCTGCTGCCATTGTACTGGAGCACCTGGCCGGTGGTTGCACCGCTGGAGCTGATCTTGTCGGTAGTCACCGCACCGGCCGCCAGATGGCGGTTGGTCACCGCGAAGGTGAGCAGCTTCAGACCCGAGACTGCCGAGTCGGCGAGCTTCGAGGTGGTCACCGTACCGTTGGCGACCTTCGAGGTCGTCACCGAGTTGGCCACCAGATCGCTGTTGCTGATGATGTTGTTCAGATTCAGCTTCGAGTACGCGATCGCTGCGCCCGTGGCGATGTTCGCATCGGTGATGACACCGCTGGCGATCGTCGGGTTCGGGTAGGTGCCCGTCAGGTCACCGCCCGCTGCACCGCTCAGCGTCGGGCTCGTCCAGGCCCACGTGGCCGAGTCGATGCCGTTGCTGGAGGAGATCGTCAGAACCTGGCCCACGCTACCGACCGAGGCCGGGAACACGTAGTTGCCGTTGTTGCTCACCGACGGAGCACGAAGACCGATGTACTGGCTGCCGGTGCCGCTCGGCTCCTGGAACCGGATGTCACGGGCGTTGTTGTCGGAGTTCGTCATCGCGATGCGCGAGTTCGACGTAATCAGGAACGTGCCGCCGAAGGTCTGGTTGGCAGTCCAGGTGTTGGAGTTGCCAAGGTTGATGCCCAGCGGCGAGCCGGCCGAGCCGTCGCCAACCAGGGTTGCGTTACGATTCACCGTACCACCACCGCTCGGGGTGGTCCAGACGACGCTGGTGCCGTTGTAGCCGAGCACCTGGCCGGTGGTTGCACCGGTCGGGTCGATCTTGTCGGTGGTCACCGAGTTGGCCGCCAGATGACGGTTGGTCACCGCATACGTGAGCAGCTTCAGACCCGAAACCGCCGAGTCGGCCAGCTTCGAGGTGGTCACCGTACCGTTGGCGACCTTCGAGGTCGTCACCGAGTTGGCCTGCAGCCTCGAGTTGTCGATGGAGTTGGTAACGATCTTCGCCGTCGTGATCGCGTTGTCGGCGATGTTGTCGGTGTTGACGCCGCCCGTGGCGATCTTCGCCCCGGTAACGGCCGAGTCGGCCAGCTTTGCCGTGGTGATCGCGTTGTTGGCGACCGTCGGGTTCGGGTAGGTGCCGCTCAGGTCACCGCCCGCTGCACCGGTTGCGCCAGTGCTCGGAGTCGTCCAGCTCCACGTTGCCGAGTCGATGCCGTTGCTCGTCGCAATCGTCAGAACCTGGCCCACGCTGCCGACTGCTGCCGGGAACACGTAGTTGCCGTTGTTCGTCACCGACGGAGCACGAAGACCGATGTACTGGCTGCCGGTGCCGCTCGGCTCCTGGAACCGGATGTCACGGGCATTGTTGTCGGAGTTCGTCATCGCGATGCGCGAGTTCGACGTAATCAGGAACGTGCCGCCGAAGGTCTGGTTGGCAGTCCAGGTGTTGGAGTTGCCGAGGTTGATGCCCAGCGGCGAGCCGGACGAACCGTTGCCACTCAGCGTCGCATTCGTCGTCACACTGCCGCCCGGGGTTGCCCAGGTAACGTTGGTGCCATCATAGACGAGCGCCTGGCCGGTGGTTGCACCGGTTCCGCTGATCTTGTCGTTGGTCACCGCACCGGCCGCGAGGTGACGGTTGGTCACTGCGTAGGTGAGGAGCTTCAGACCCGAAACCGCCGAGTCGGCCAGCTTCGAGGTGGTCACCGTGCCGTTGGCGACCTTCGAGGTGGTCACCGAGTTGGCGGCGAGTTCGGCGTTGCCCACAGCACCGGTGGCGATCTCCGGGTTCGGATACGTGCCGGTCAGGTCACCGCCCGCTGCGCCCGTGGCGCCGCCGGTTCCCCACACCACGCTGGTGCCGTTGTACTGGATCACATCACCGGTGGAAGCGCCCGTGCTGCTGATCTTCGGAAGCGTCACGGCGCCGTCGGCAATATGACGGTCGGTCACTGCATACGTGAGCAGCTTCAGACCCGAGACTGCCGAGTCGGCCAGCTTCGAGGTGGTCACCGTGCCGTTGGCGACCTTCGAGGTGGTCACCGAGTTGGCAGTCAGATCGCTGTTGGCGATGCTGTTGGTCAGGTTCAGCTTCGAGTACGCGATAGCCGCACCGGCTGCCACGTTGTCGTTGTCGATCACACCGCTGGCGATCGTCGGGTTCGGATACGTGCCGCTCAGCTCACCACCGGCAGGGCCGTTCGGCGGAAGCGAGGTGGGCGCGCCGGAGAGCTTCGAGTAGCTGATGCCGTTGGCAACCTTGGCGTCGGTCACGGCGCCATCGGCGATCTTCGGAGTCGTCACGGCAGCGTCGGCGATCTTCGGAGTCGTCACGGCGCCGTCGGCGATGTGACGGTCGGTCACTGCATAGGTGAGCAGCTTCAGGCCCGAGACCGACGAGTCGGCGAGCTTCGAGGTGGTCACCGTGCCGTTGGCGACCTTCGAGGTCGTCACCGAGTTGGCGGTGAGGTCAGCGTTCTGGATGCTGTTGGTCAGATTCAGCTTCGAGTACGCGATAGCCGCACCGGCTGCCACGTCGGCATCGATGATCGTGCCGTCAGCGATCTTCGCGCTGTTGACCGCGCCGTCGGCGATCTTCACGGTGGTCACCGAGTTGGCGGTGAGGTCGCTGGTCTGAATGCTGTTGCTGAGGTTCAGCTTCGAGTAGGCGATGGCAGCACCGGCTGCGACATCGGCATCGACAACCGATCCGTCGGCGATCTTCGCGCTGTTGACCGATCCGTCCACCAGGTCGGCGTTCTGGATGCTGTTGGTCAGCGCCAGCTTTCCGTAGGCGATAGCCGCAGTCGGGCTGACGTCGGCATTGACGATGGTGTTGTCGAGGATCTTCGCGGAGGTCACCGTTCCGTCGGTGAGCTTCGTGGTCGTCACCGAGCCATCGGCCAGATCGGCGTTCGTCACGGCACCGTCGGCGATCTTCGCCGAGGTGATCGCGTTGGCGGCGACCGTGGGGTTCGGATAGGTACCGGTCAGATCACCACCGGCGGGGCCGTTCGGCGGAAGCGAGGTGGGTGCACCGGAGAGCTTCGAGTAGCTGATGCCGTTGGCAACCTTGGCGTCGGTCACCGAGGCGTCCGTCAGGTCGCTGGTAACGATGCTGTTGTTCAGGTTCAGCTTTCCGTAGGCGATAGCCGCGGTCGGGCTGACGTCGGCATTGACGATCGTGGCATCGGCGATCTTCGCGGAGGTGACCGAACCATCGGCCAGCTTCGGCGTGGTCACCGAGGCATCGGCGATCTTGGCGGTCGTGACAGCGGCATCGGCCAGCTTCGGCGTGGTCACCGATGCATCGGCATGCTTGGCGGTGGTCACGGCGCCATCGGCGATCTTCGGCGTGGTGATCGCATTGGCAGCCACCGTCGGATTCGGGTAGGTGCCGGTCAGATCACCGCCGGCTGCGCCACCGGGGTTCGGGTTGCCCCAGACGATGGAGGTGCCGTTATAGATGATCGCCTGTCCGGAGGTGGCCCCCAGGGGGTTGAACTTCGGCAGCGTGATGGAGGAGTTGGCGATGTCGGCATTGCCGATCGTGCCGTCAAGGATCTTGTCGCTGGTCACTGCACCGATGGCAATCTTCGGCGTGGTGATCGCGCCTTCGCGGATCTTGGAGCTGCTGATGGCGTCATCAGCCAGAAGACCGTTGGTGATACCGCCCGGCACCAGCGAGAGGGTCACCGAAGGACCGGTCGGGTTGGTGATGGCGATGGCATGGTCAACGCTGTTGACCGAGCTGATGCCGTTGGCGCCGCCGCTGGCATTGATCGTCACCTGGTTTCCGTTACGAACGATGGTCGTGTTGGAACCGGCCACCAGCTCGATGTCTCCGGTCTGCCCGTTGACGCTGGTAACGCCCACATCACCCGGATTGCGCCACACTGCGCCGGCACCGGTGGAGGTAAGGAACTGTCCCGGAGTGGAGCCGGTGGTGTTCAGCTTGTTCAGCGTCACCGCTCCATCCTTCAGATTCTCGCTGCCGATCGCGTTCATCGCCACGCGCATGGCGCTGTCGGCATGAAGGGCGGTAAAGGCATACGGAGATGCGGTCAGCTTGGTGCGAGTGCTCATCTCCGGATCGCTGTCGACCGTGATGCCGAGGTAGAACGGCTGGTCGAAACGGACGATCGCCGGAACACCACCGGTGGTCTGGCTGCCGATGATGATGTTGAAGAGCCCCTGTTTATTGGCGGGAGCAGCATCAAAATTCACCGTATGAGTCTCGGTGAACAACGCAGCACCACCGGTCTCCTGGGTGTAGATCTTGATCGTCAGGGTATGCGTGCCGGTCACGGCGGTACCGCCGGACGTAGCAAGAACACCCTGATAGCTGATTTCACGTGGTACCTGTGCCAGCGCCGTTGACGCCAGCAAGGTTCCCATGAGCACCAGCGTAGAACGCGTGGCATTGAGTCTCATTGGAATCCTTTAGTGAATAGGACAGAGATATATGTGATAGCAACAAGAGGCTAGTTTTCAGGCCAAACTCTGCTTTATCTCGGCTCCATGGTTAATTGACTGGACTGTTCAATGAAGTTCGGAGTGAGATACCAACCGGGGGGGGACCATCTGGTATGGCAGTTGTTTGACGAGCCACAACATACGCAATTGCACGCGAATATGACAAATATCATCCCGGCAAAATTTTCGTGAGCGACCCGTAACGATGTGATAATCGTCCGGCCCATTATCCTCCCGTTCCCTTCTGGCGGAATTCTCCGCGCGCCGGGAAACAGCTGTATATCGGGACGATTACTATTATTACGAAGGGCGGCCGCGGGGATATTCCCGCGGCCGCCATAATATACGTATGCACCGGCAGAAAATACGATAGGTGATTATACCGTATAAATCACCCGCCGAGCTGATCGGCAGTCCAGACCTCCACGGTCCCCAGCTTCTCCAGCTTCGGGCGCACCTCGCTGGCCTTCCCCACCACCACGATGGTAAGATCCTCCGGACGCAGATAGCGCCGCGCCAGATCCTTCAGGTCGCCGGTGGAGGCGGAACGATACACCCCGAGGAGGTTGCGGTAATAATCCTTCGGCATCCCGTACTGGCGGGTGAAGAGCACCCTCTGGGCGGTGATGTTCGGATCGGCCACCGATAGCAGGAACGTCCCCTCTGCCGCCTGCACGGTACGGTCCAGCTCCCCGCGCGAGATCTCATCCTTCTGAATCTTCTCTATCTCGCGCAGCATCTCGGTGACGGCCGAATCGGTGACGCTGTTGCGCACATCGGCGCTGGCGATGAAATGCCCGGCGTAGAGATTGGCATCGAACCCGCTGTAGGCACCATAGGTGTACCCATGCGTCTCGCGCAGGTTCATATACAACCGCCCGGTGGAGCCGCCGCCGAGGATCGTATTGAGGATGGTGGTCTTCGGGCGCTGCGGATCGTTGAACACCGGCCCGCCGCCGATGATGCGCACGGCGCTCTGAACCGATGAGGGGCGATCGATCAGGATGATACGGCGTCCCTTGCGCTCCGGGAACGCCGGGCGCGTCACGGCCGGCTTCCCCCCCTTCGGCCAGTCGCCGAAGGCAGCCTCCATCATCTTGCGCAGCTCGGCAACGGAGTAATCCCCCACCACCGCCACCATCGCGTTGCCCGGCACGAAGTACGTCTTGTAGTAGTTCATCACCGCGTCCGGCGTCAGCTTGGCGATCGTCTTGTCGGTGAGCACCTGGCCGTACGGGGTGGAGCCGTAGAGCACGCGCTTGACCCCCTGCGTGGCAAGCCACTCCGACTGCGCCATCTCCCCACGCAGTCCGGCGATCTGTTCCTGCTTGTATTTCTCCACTTCGGCAGCGGTATACGCAGGAGAGCGCACCGTCTCGGCGAACAGCTCCAGAATGCGCGGTGCCTGCGACTTCAACCCGCTGGCATTTACTTCGATGGCATCCTCGGTGGCCGAGGCGCCGATGGAGCCGCCGATGAAGTCGATCTCCTCGGCGAACTTCTCGGCGCTCTGCCTGGCGGTTCCCTTCGTGAGCAGCCCGGCGGCAGCCTGCGCCACCCCCGGCATGGTGCCGTCGGTTCCAATACCTCCGGCCACCATCATCCGGAAGGTGACCAGCGGACGGGGATCGTGCACCAGGAAGACCTGCAGCCCGTTGCCCAGCGTGAACTCCTCGTAGGCCGGAAAGGATGCCTTCGGTGCCGGCGCCGGGGCCGGCTGCCGGGTACGGTCCACCTGCGCGTGCAGGGGCATGGCGGCAACGGCAAGAAGGCCGCACAGCGCCATTCCGGTTCGGAGTGTTCTGGCTCCTCTGTTGAGACCCTTCATACGGTTTCCTGCTCCCCTGGATGAATGATTATCGATGGTAGGCTGCATGGTCATTCGCCACCTCCTTTGCCCGGCATGTTGTACTTCAGCACCACGCGGTTGGAGGGGACGAGATATTTCCGGGCGACCCGCTGGAGATCGGCCGGCGTGAGCTTCATATAATGGTCGATCTCGGTGTTGATGAGGTTCGGATCACCTTCGATCGCCTCGTAGATGCCCAGGTTCTGCGCCTTCTCCAGCACATCGCCGAAGCGGGCGGCATACTGGGTCTTGAACTGGTTGAGCGCCTTCTGGAACTCCCGGTCGCTGACCCCGTTCTGCTGGATATCGGCTATCTCGGCATCCATAGCCGCGCCGAGCTGGTCCATGCTGGCCGCCGGGTTGCCGATGGCGATCATATTGAATAAACCGGCCATCTCCTGCTCTCGCAGAAATGCGACGGTCTCCAGGGCGATCCGCTTTTCATCCACCAGACGGCGGTGCATGCGGGAGCTGTTCCCCACCGCGAGAATCCCGGAGAGAAGGTTCAGCGCATAGGCATCCGGATTGCCCCGTCCCACCGTGCGATACCCGTAGACCAGACCCGGAAGAGGGGTCTTCTCCTCGTTCACATCATAGACCTGCTCGGCGTTGCCCAGCGGGATGGAGAAGTTCGGACGGACGATCTCCTTGCCGCGCGGGATCTCCGCGAAATAATCGCTTATCATCTTCTTGGTCTGGGCGATATCGATATCTCCCACCACCACCAGCACCGCGTTGTTCGGGATATAGAAGGTCTTGTAGAAATCGCGGAACTCCTCGATCTTGGCCTGATCGATATACTGGGCCGACCCGATCGGGAGCCACTCGTACGGGGTGCCCTTCGCCAGATGGGCATGCACATGCTCGTTGAAGGAGCTGTAGGGCTGGTTGTCCAGACGCGCTTTCTTCTCCTCCTTCACCACATTCCGCTGGGTCTCCACGCCGATCTGCTCCACCTTCGCATGCAGCATCCGCTCGGACTCTATCCAGAGCGCCAGCTTGAGCTGGTTGGCCGGCAGATTGATCCAGTAGCCGGTCTGGTCGGCCGAGGTAAAGGCGTTCCGTCGGGCACCGGCATCCTGGAGCATCTCGTCCATTTTCTTTCTCGGGATGTTCTCGGTGGCCTCGAACATCAGATGCTCGAAGAAATGGGCGAACCCGGTGCGATCGGGGCGCTCGTTCTTGGAGCCCACATGATAATGCACGAACGTAGCCACCACCGGGGCGCTTTTATCCACGGAGAGGATCACCTTTAATCCATTCGGCAGCTCGTACTTCTCATAGGTGACGGTCGGGAACTCGCCGGCGGCATAACTGTTTGCCGCAGCCATGACAGCCAGCGACACTCCGGCTAGCAGGCGGCGGCTTCGGCGCAGTAGATCAGGATTCATAGAGTGTAGATGTTGAAGTATGACCGGAGGCTCCCGGATGGCAGGCAGGAGCCGGATGACTAATAGTTGATCGGGCAGAGGGCGCTACGGGGGAAATTGCGGGTTGGTTACGCTACGGCAATGCAACTTTCCGGACGTTGCGCACTACATGCTGCTATGGCGGCACGAACAGCATTCTGCGGGGAACGAAATACTCCCGGAGAATATTCCCGGGGCGCTATGCATGGGCCCGCATGGTGTCTCGGCAATTCGTGCTAGATTCGGAATTGTTTATCCCAGCACGATGCGGATACATATGATTCTGCTGTAGGAACCGGCATTGGTCCACGCCGGTCCCCCATCGCCGATAACGGAACATCACTTCATGCTCTCCCGGTACCGAGGCATGCCGGGAGAACACCGTGCTCGACGTTCAGTCTCTCTGCGGTCCAACATGATCGAACGTTTATGAAGATTTTTGCAGTGGAACTCCCTGACGATATCGGGGACCAGTTGGAGGAAGCCGCTCGCGCGCTCGATATGACGCCCGAGGAGCTGGCTCGTGAGGGGATAGAAGAAAAGCTCCGCGCGGGACTGGATGAATCAGGCGCTCTTTTTTCATCCAATCTCTACGTGATGGATTACGGTGTGGAGCGATATCGCTCGCCGGCCTGAAGCGCCCGTTGATGCCCCTTGCACGATAGATAACGCACGCACAACCGCAGAAACGCCAGGATGCAACCAGAGGGAAGCGCCGATGGCGGGCGGCTTTTTTATGCGCCGACTCTATCGGCGGCAAGCGACGAGGAGCACGGTTCTCCGTATTTCTTTTTCCTTGCGTTCCCTTGCGGCTCCGCGCGATGTATTCCATGCACTGCCCATACCGCCAGGAGAATACCAGAAGATATCGTATATAAAATCGTCCGAAAATCCCCCCGCTGATCTCTCTGCATTATTCCGGGCGATTTCATTTCCGGCAAGCCTACGATTTTCGCATCCTGATCTCCCTTCTCCCTATTTCCTTCTCCCTATTTCCCTTCCCCTTATTTCCATCTCCCTAGTTCCCTTCTCCCTCCCATCCCCTCTGCATTCACAGCCTTCTCCCGTACATTATTCACCCCTCTCCCGTACATTATTCACCCCTCTCCCATACCCTACCCCTCCACATTCGCGACGATTTCATGCCCAACGAGCGATCCGTATTCATCATCCCTCACTCCCCCCCGCCAGGATTCGCGATAATTAGCGGCTGGGGGAGGACTCGCGTGGGAGTACGGAGCACGCAGTGGTAGAACCCGGCCGGCAGCGCCGACACATCGAAGGTGAGACGATGCTCGCCCGGAGCTATCTCCCCGCTCATCAACGTAGCAACGGTGCGGCCGGCAAGATCCACCAGCAGCAGCTCGGTATGCCCGATCTCCGAGGTGGAGAACCCGGCAGTGAACGCTCCCCCTGACGGATTCGGATAGAGGGGCTTCAGAGCGATCCCCCCGCCATCGAGCAGAAGCCTGGGACGCTCCCCCTCGCGGCAGATCAGCACCCGTACGCTCCCCCGCTCCAGCCCCACAGCCACGGGACAATTCCAATCCCACCGGAACGACTCCACCTCGATCCCGGTCTCCGCCGCATCGCCGAGGGCCACGGCATATTCCAGCAGCGCGAGCGTATCGCCACGCCCATCCCAGACCCCCTCGTAGTGCAGCAGCGTATCGCCGCCGGCCAGGGTAACGGCAACGCCGCTATCGAGCGGAAAGAGAATCCGCCGGTTCAGCCGCAGCGCCAGCGAATATCGCCCGCCGGTCGGCGGCAGCCCTCTCCGGTTCCGGAGCAGCAGCGGCAGCGCCAGCGTCTCCCCCGGCGCCAGCTCCCGTTCGGGAACCACCAGCGCCAGATCGTGCGCCATCTCCCCGGAGGGGCAGATCCCCTCGCCGAACAATGCGGCCTCCACCGGCGAGCCATCCCCTGCAAAACCGAAGGCGATCCCCCCGCTCGTCCGTCCGGAGCGAAGCGGGGCAAACCGGAGCATCATCGCGTGCCCCTCCCCCGGCGCCAGAGTGAAAGGGGCGCCGCCGCTCACAACCGAGAACTGCCCCGTATCCGGCCCCAGCAGCTCCGCCGAGCGTATCTCTACCGGGCGAGAGCCTGGGTTCCGCACGATCATCGCCACAAGGGTATCTCTCCGGCCGCCGATCTCCACGGCGCCGAAATCGACCGGGGCGCCCCCTATCTCCACCAGCGGCTCCGCCCCCTCCCCTCGTATCCGGTAGCGGAGCGTATCGGCCGCCGTCACCACGACCACGGTAGCGGAGCGAGGCCCTATGCCCGCCGGACGGAAACGGAACTCCACGGCGCGGCACTCTCCTGGCCCCAGCAGGAACGCCGCATCGCCGGAAACCACGCTGAAATCCCCATCCCCCTGAAACCGTATCGCCTGCACATCCAGGAGGCCATCGCCGCTGTTGCAGAGATACCCGGCCACGAGCGAATCGCGCGTATCCCCCAGGACCACTCTGCCGAGATCCACATCGCGTCCGGAGCCAACCGGGCGGACGATCGCCCAGAGCGAATCGGAGATATCGCTCTGCAACAGGGGTGGCTCGGCATACCAGATCTTCGCCACGTTCCGTATCCCCGCGCTGATGATCCTGCGGCCATCGGGACTGAACCAGACCGGATAGACCTCCCCCCCGTCGCGGCTATGCGTGTAGCTCCTGATACGGGCACCGGAGGAGATATCGTAGACCGAAAGGGTGCCTCCCCCGGTCCCCGGCCAGTTCCCCGTAGCAAGCCGCTCCCCGTCCGGACTGAACGAGGCGAAGCTTACGCTATCGCGGATCTTCCGGAGGAGAAGCCCGCCGGGCCAGGAGTAGACCGATACATCGTCGAAGATCACCGCCAGCGCGCTTCCATCGCGGCTCCAGACCGCTCCCCGGCCGTAATCCTGCGGGCGCTGGGTGAAGCGCTTTTCGAGCGATCCCGAGGCCGCATCCCAGACGGCGACCGAGCGATCGCGTCCGCCCCCGGTGGCGATGGAGCGGCCATCCGGACTGAAATGCACCGAGGTGAGAAAACTGCCATGCGCGTTGACGATGATCTGCATGCTCCCATCCAGGCCGAACACCCTGAGCGTGCCATCCACATAGCCGGCGGCGATGCGGCCGCCATCGGGGCTGAAGGCCGCGATACATCCCCCCAGAAGCACCCCGCCGGCCGGAGCGATCACCCGCAGGAGCGTGCCGGCCGTATCGTAGATCCGCAGCTTCGTATCGTCGCACCCCACGAGGATGGACCGCCCGTCGGGGCTGAACTCCACGGAACGGACCCACCCCGGCCTCCCCCCCGGCTCCGCTCCGGGAGTGATGGTTCGCAGCAGCATCCCGGCTGCCGCATCCCAGATCTTCACGGTGCTGTCGGTGCCGCAGGTGACCGCCAGCAGGCCATCCGGGGAGAAGCGGGCGTCGGAGAGGGAGGCGGTATGTCCGGCCAGAACCAGCGCCTCGTCGGGATCGGGGATCTGCGATACGCGAAGCAGGCAGCGGCGGCCGGGCGTGCCCGGCACTATCCAGCGCCGGCTCAGCCCGCGCGCCTCCGAGTCGATCAGGTTCCAGACGGCGCCGGCATCGGTGCTGTACTCCAGACGCACCGGCGCATCGGCGGGGACGCCGCTCCACATCAGCAGCGTATCGGCGCCGGCGGGAAGCTCCTCGCCGCCGTTCGGGCGGAGCACACGAAGGGTCCGCTCCGATGGCGGCACGCCCGGATAGCCGCCGCTGAGATAGGGAGCCAGACCAGGGCAGGCATCGGACTCCACCACGAGCGGGGTGAAGACGAACCCGGCACTGGACGGCGCATATCGTACCCGCACCTGCATGCTCTCCCCCGGCAGCAGAGTACGGGCGGGGGGCACCCCGGACGAGAGCACCGAGAACCGGGGATCGGCCACGGCTACGCCCCGCACCGTCACCGCCCCGTTGAGCGCGGTGATGGTGATCGTGGTATCGCGAGACGCTCCGGCCGGAACCCCGTTGAACCGCACTACCGGAGGATCGTATTGGAGCAGAGGGGTGGAGGAGAAAGGAACGGTAAACGATACCGTGTCGCCGATAGCGCGGGCCGGCACCGACACGGTGATGGTGCGGAGCGGATTGCAGCTTCGTTCCCCGTTCCAGACGATCCGGCAGGGCTCGGCCCCCTGCGCAACGGCCAGGATCGCACGGTAGATGCGGGCCGCCTCCTCGCGCGAGCGCACGTTCTGAAAGCAGATCCCCCCGGTGCGCGACGCGA
>JBMDXA010000209.1:0-10994 GCA_048594725.1 Candidatus Kapaibacteriota bacterium | reverse complement strand
TGGCTGGCACGGCGGCATCTTTCCAGTCCCCGTTCATTACCAAATTCAGACCCCGGCCCCACGCACATCTTCTCCCCCAATCGAAAATCCAAAATCGTCAATCTAAAATCCCTCCCCCTCCCCCAATCGAAAATCCAAAATCGTCAATCGAAAATCCCCTCACCCTCCCTTCTCCCAGTAGGCCACCATCATCAGATCCTCGGCCACCGGCTCCACATGGCGGAGATTGAGCGTATAGGCATCATCCAGCCGTTCCACATCGTCCAGGCCGGCAAAGGCGGGGAAGCCATGACCGAAGAGTTTCGGGGCCAGGAAGAGGATCAGTTTCTGCGAGAGCCGCTCCTTGATGAGCGCCCCGGCGAACTGCGCTCCTCCCTCCACCATGATCGAGGCGATGCCAAGCTCCCCGAGCTGCCGGAACACATCCGGAAGGCGGAGTCCGCGTGCGGTCACCGGCGCCCCTACCAGGCGCACGCCGCTCTGGCGGAGTTCCCGCGCGCGGTCGCTCTCCAGAAGCGTTTCGGAGGTGACCACGATCGTCAGATCCTGATGCCCGTCGGTGAAGAGCCGGAGGTTGGAGGGGAGGGTAAGTTCCCGGTCCAGCACGATACGCTTCGGGTTGCGCCCCTCCACGCCGTAGCGGAGCGTAAGCGACGGATCATCAATGGCGGCGGTGCGGGTTCCCACCATCACCGCATCGTAGACGGCGCGCAGCTGATGCACCCGGCGGCGGGCCGGCTCGCCGGTGATCCAGCGCGATTCCCCGCTCGGCAGCGCCGTGAATCCATCCAGCGTCTGGGCCATCTTGATGGTGATGAACGGGGTGCCGGTAGTGATGTAATGGATATAGGTTTCGTTGAGCTGGCGCGCCTCCTTCTCCAGCGTTCCCACGCTCACCTCGATCCCCGCCTCGCGCAGCTTCCGGTTGCCACGGCCGCTCACCAGCGGATTGGGATCGCGCATCGCCACCACCACGCGGCGGATCTTCGTTGCGGCCACGGTTTCGGCGCAGGGAGGGGTTTTCCCCTGATGGCTGCACGGCTCCAGCGTCACATAGAGCGTGGCCCCGTCCAGATCCTGCTCTCCGGCATCGCGCAGGGCGTTGATCTCCGCGTGCGGCCCGCCGAACTGCTGGTGCCATCCCTCTCCTACGGTCTCCCCCCGGGAGTTCACGATCACCGCCCCCACCATCGGGTTCGGGCTCACGTTCCCGTTCCCCCTGGCTGCCAGTTCCAGGGCGCGGCGCATCATCCGCTCATCGAATTCGGCCTGGTCGAATGATTCCTTCACCATCGAATTATCTGCCACTCCAGGTAAACTCCTCTCTAAGGATATAGGGTGTTGGTTGTGCCGGCAGCGTGGCGATGATCCGGTAGACCCCCGGGGGCACCGCCAGGCGGGTAAGCTGGTCCTTGCCGTTCCAGTATTCGCGGTAGGTCACCTCGCTGCCAACCTCGCCCGGCTGCATCGGGCCCAGAGCCATGGTAAAGACCTTGCCGTTGGAGGATGACCATATCGTCTCCCCGACGTCGCTTCTCAGTTCGATGCGGTATTTCTCGCCGCTGGGCAGATATTCCTCCTCCGGTCCCGGCGATACGCGCCGTGCGGTGAGGGTGAACTCCACGCCGCCGGAGGTGCTTCGCACATCCAGCTTCATATCCACCGATTTCTCCGCTGCGGCGGGGGATTGCCCTATCGCTCCGGGGAACTCCACACGGCGGGCCAGCGCGCCCCGGTCGCTTCTGAGAACCGCTATCGCGTAGGTGCCGGGGAGGACCGGCGCCGGGGAATCCCATTCCACCCCTCCGAATGCGGTGAGCGATGCCTCGCTGGTCTCGCTGTTGGCTACGCCGCTGGTGGTGATCTCCTGGGTCGCCACCGATCCGAGCTGCCGTCCGTCCGGCGCATAGATCTGGAAGGAGAGGGATGTGAGGCTGTGCAGGGCGTTCATCCCGGCCGAGTTGCTTCGCCCGCCGGCCCCTCCGCGAAAGCTGAGGGAGTAGCGGCGATCGGCCAGATGGGTTGCCGCGAACTGCGGATCGATCCCCTCCAGGGCCGGGTCCACCGAATCAGGCGGGACGATCATTTTGGCTGTGGGAAGTGCCCCGGCCTCGGCCATGTCGGAGTTCTGCGAGCTCTTGCAGCCTCCGGCTCCAAGTCCGATGGCTGCGGCCAGCATAACGGCCGCGCTGAGCGATTGAATGTTCATGATACCTCCAAATTACATTTCCAGGGGAACCCCGGTTCTATCGACTGCTGCTGTGACGCTCTCCGGAGAAGAAATGTTTACCATGCGGCTCGCCGCTCGGCCCGCCGCAACACTACTCTCTTGCGCAACATCTCCCAATGTTACCGGATGCACCTCCCATACCATTATTTTCGTGGATGACCTATCATGAACAGTTCATGCGGATGGCGCTGGCCGAGGCACGGGAGGCGTTCCAGCAGGGGGAGGTGCCGGTGGGAGCCGTGGTGGTACAGGGGGAGCGGATCATCGGCCGCGGCTACAACCGCACCGTGGCGCTTCACGACCCCACCGCCCATGCGGAGATTCTGGCGATCTCCGCTGCGGCTACCGCGCTCGGAACCATGCGCCTGGATGGCTGCCGCCTGTATGTGACGCTGGAGCCCTGCCCGATGTGCGCGGGCGCAATCGTCAATGCCCGTATCGAGCAGCTTCTGTTCGGTGCCTACGATGCAAAGGCCGGGGCTGCCGGCACACTCTACACCATTACGACCGATCCCCGGTTGAACCATCAGACCGAGACGCTGGGCGGGGTGCTCGATCTGGAGAGCGCCGCGCTGCTGCGCGATTTCTTTCGGACGAAGCGGGGGAAAGGAGGAGACCCAGTATGACCGGCACCAGCTCCGGCAAGCTCTATATCGTGCCGACGCCGATCGGCAATCTTGAGGATATCACTCTTCGCGCGCTCCGTGTGCTGCGCGAGGTTCCCACGGTGGCCTGCGAGGATACCAGGGTGACGGCCAATCTGCTGCGCCATTTCGAGATCCCGCACAAGCGGCTGGTCAGCTATTTCACCGGCAACGAGGCCTCGCGCGCCGGGCAGATCATCGCGCTGCTGCACGCCGGCGAGGATGTGGCGCTGGTGAGCGATGCCGGCACCCCCGGCATCAGCGATCCCGGCACCAGGCTTATCGCCTCGGCGATCGCCGCCGGTATCACCATCGTCCCTCTTCCCGGTCCCACGGCCCTGGTCACCGGGGTGATCGCCAGCGGTCTGCCCACCGATTCCCTTCTGTTCGAGGGCTTCCTCCCCCACAAGAAGGGGCGGCAGACGGCGTTGCGGCGGCTTCAGGAGGAGGAGAGGACCATCGTGCTCTACGAATCCCCTCACCGTATCGTCAAGACGCTGAAGGAGCTTGCCGAGCATCTCGGCGGCGATCGTCCCGCATCGCTGGGGCGGGAGCTGACGAAGATGTACGAGGAGATCAACCGCGGCACCCTGGCCGAACTGCACGCCCTGTATGCCGGGCGTGCCTCTATCAAGGGGGAGTTCGTGGTGGTGGTAGGGGGGCGGCCCAGAGCCCGGCGGGAGCGGGGAGAACGGGAGGCGGAGCCCGGTGGCATGTCCTTTGACCCGGAAGATGAGGAATAAGCGATACTATCGAAGTTGCAGAACAGGGTACAGGAGGAAACCATGAACATCACTGTCAGGATGCCGGGAATGCCCCGTGCGAAGTTCCGGCCCGATCGCGCTGCGGGGGCCATGATCCTTGCGGCCGCGCTGCTGGCGGCGGGGTGCGATGCGCAAAATGATGGTCCCGATATCAATCTGGACTCCGCCGGGGCCAAGATCGAGCGGGGGGCGAAGAAGGTGGGCAAGGAGCTGGATACCGCCTTCACCGGCCTGAAGACCCAGGTGAACGAGTCGCAGATCGAGGCGTCGCTGCATCGCCTGCGCGGCATGGATCAGGTGGAGGTGGAGCTCTCCCCGGAGGGGGAGGTGCATCTTACCGGGCGTGTTGGCAACGAGGAGGCCAAGACCCTCGCAGGAACCATCACCCGGAACATCCAGGGGGTGGCCGCCGTGCGGAACGATCTGGTGGTGGACTCTTCCATCGATACCATCCGGGTTGATACCGTGCGCGCCGATACCGCGCGCTTGTAGAGCCATTCCCCCCATGCGCCGATGCCTGCGGGGATGGGCTCCCTTCGTGCCGATCAGATTTCTACGAACGCGGAGTGCGCCATGTACTCCGCGTTTAGTATTATCCCTTCTGCGGAGCGCCGCTCCTGGCGCTGGTGCTCCTGAATACCTTCACGATACAATCATTTATTCCGGACGATATCCATGCAACGAACCCTCGATTCCTGGTACAGCCCGAATCTGAACAAGCAGATGGAGATCGCGATGTATGGGCACTATGGATTCGCGCTCCTGATGTTCCCTTCCGCCGGTGCCGACTATCTCGAATACGAGCGGTTCCATCTGATCGATTCCATCAAGCCGATGATCGAATCGGGAAAGATGCGCGTCTTCTCCATCAATTCGATCAATAACGAAAGCTGGCTCAATAACACCATCTCCGGACGGGAGAAGGTCGTGCGCCACCAGCAGTACAACAGGTATATCGAGGATGAGGTCGTCCCCTACATCCGCAACGCGATGGGAGGGCCCGCCACCACCATCACCTGCGGCGTGTCGCTGGGCGCCTTCCATGCCGCCAATGTGCTCTTCCGCCGTCCCGATCTGTTCGATGGCGTGATCGGCATGAGCGGCATCTACGATCTGAAATCCTATTCGGGGGGATATTATGATGAGGATGTCTATTACAACTCCCCCGCCGATTACCTGCCGAACCTCCCGGAAGGGGATATCCTCTCCCAGCTGCGCGGCAAGGAGCATATCCATTTCCTGAGCGGTGAGGGTCCGTACGAGGCCCCGCGCGCAAGCTGGGCTATCGCCGATCTGCTGGGTATGAAGGGGATCAAAAATAATGTGGAGATCTGGGGGAAGGAGTGGTCGCACGATTGGCCCACCTGGCGCGCCATGCTGCCAAGCTATCTGGAGCGCCGCCTCTAACCGCTAATCTTCGCGGATCTTGGTTGGCGGGGGCGCTCTGCCGTTGCGGTGATCGTAGCGGATAGAGTGAAATCTGCGCGAATGTGCTGGGGGGAATGACTCCGATATGCTTGCCCCCCGGAGGGGCATCCATCTGTAGCACCGGGGCTTCCCTTTTCCGTCTTCGGAAGCTCCGGAGGAGCGGCCCATTCTTCTGCGCTATGCAGGGGCAATCCAATGGATATCCGCTCCTGGCTGGCAGCCGCCGGAGTTGGTGGACTACGCACCAGGTGCCGGAAATTACCCGTGAAAACTTGTATCCGCCCATGTCCTCCCGCACTCGTCGGCGAGATATGGCGTCTACGTATCTGTTAAGGTTAAGGATATGGTCGGAAGCAGGTCACCCCCTTGCTCCGGCTGGCTGCGAAGCGTAATGATCGCCGGTGAGGTTCCGCCTCGCCGGTACATCGAGCGGGTCTGCGTTTGTGCCCCCCACTGCAGACTCGCTCTTTTTTTATGCCCTCTATTTTCCGCTCGGCTCTGTCCCTTCCACTGTTTCTGCCGGTACGTTTTCTCCGCCCTTCCCGCTCTCTTTTTTTCGATAGTGCCGATGAGCCCGCAGAATTCTTCGGCAGGGGAATCAACCATTTCGTGCTGGCTATGTCTCCATCCCGTTGCTACCTTGTCCCACGAGTAAAGGTATATGGAGATATGCACATGAAACGCTTCACAATACTCTATCTGCTTCTCCTGGCCGGCCTGGCTCTCTCATCCTCCGGGATGCTTCAGGCGCAGCGCCGGTTCCCCCATCAGTTCCTTCTCGATTCCCGCTCCGCCGATACGCTCCGTTCCCCCGATTCCACATCCCCGAAACATCGCTACAGGATCACCGCATGGGGAACCTATTCGATGTGGGAGGATACCGTCAACAGCAGCGTCGATCCGGCCTGGATCTACTCGTTTCCCGATGAGGAATGGGCCAAGCCGGAGTGGCGCTTCTTTCCGGAGGGCTATCCCATCTATGTGGGGGATGAGCGGATGTTCGGCTCGCACGGGCTCCGAATCAACGGCCTGCCGCTGCCGAAATCCCCTCTGGCTGCCACGCACCGCTACAGCACCATCATCAAGGGAGATGGAAGGCCCGTGGCGGTTACGATCGTGGACCGGAATTTCCGCGATGGGGCCTGGCGCGATGCCCATGAGAACAACAGCGGATGGCTTCATGTGCTGGTGGAGGAGCTTCCGCTGACCGAGATGGAGATCTGCGGGATCGATTCCAGCGGCTTCCCGGAGATCCGTGTCGCCGTGAAGGTCACCCGCAACTCGGTCGCCGTGGAGGATTTCGGCGATGATCTGCTCCTGAGCGAGAACGGCCAGCCGGTGAAGATCAACCGGATAGACTGCTCCGATCGTGGCGATGCCGTCTCCGTGGCGATGGTGTTCGACCGTAGCGGCAGCATGCGCGAGCCGTTCGGCGGCTCCACCCGCATGACCTACACCCGCTCGGCCGGCAAGAAGTTCGTGGAGAAGCTCGCCCCCGCCGACGAGGCGGCCATCTACTCCTTCAGCCTTACCACCACGCGCGACCAGACCTGGACATCCGACAAGACCCTGCTGAACCGCGCGATAGAACGTCTGGAGCCGGATGGCTGGACCGCCATGAATGATGCGGTGCTCCAGGCCATCGACGAGATCTCCCGGCGCCCGGCCTCACGCCGCAAGGCCATCGTACTGCTGAGCGACGGCGAGGACAACCGGTCGGAGGAACGGAGCATCCGCGCGGTGATCGATCGTGCCCGTAGCGCGGGCGTTCCGGTGTTCGCCATCGGGCTGCTGCTGGAGAGCGACGACTCGCTCCGGCTGCTGGCCGCCCGGACCGGGGGGCGCTATTTCAGCGTGCGCGATCCGGCCGCGATGGATTCGGTCTTCGTGTCGATAGCCGATATCATCTTCGCCAAGGGGTGCTGCTCCATCTACTACACTTCTCCGGATACCCGCCGCAACGGCGGCTACCGCCAGGTGATCCCCACGCTCCGTACCGAGTACGATACCATCCCCGGCCCAGCGCTCGGCTATCATGCTCCCGGCACCAGCGGCGTGGAACGGAAGGGAGGATCGGCCGCCGGCAGTGCCATCCTGAGCCTTTCGCCCAACCCGATGCACGGCGATGGCGCGCTCCGGTTCAACCTTCAGCGGAGTACGCACGTCGTTATCGATGTGCTGGATGTTCAGGGTCGCGTTGTGAAAATGGTGTTCGATGGCCCGCTCGACGCCGGCGAGCACCATCAGTCGGTTGTTACCGAGGGGCTATCCGCCGGCCGGTATTTCCTGCGGTTGCAGCTTCCATCGGAAACGACGATTCATCCTCTCGTGCTGGTTCGCTAGGTCTGGTTCTCCTGCCCGGCGTGGTGGATGAATTTCTGCGGAGAGGCGATGACAGGAGAAGATTTCTTCTCGGTCATCGCCTTTGTAATTGAGGGACGGCAGATGGGGGCACGCGGCCTGCAAGCGTCTGGAGCGGGCAGCCGGCATCGCCTCCCGGATCAGATCCGGAGGCCGGCGGGAGTTCCCGGCCATGACGATGGTTCTTCCCGTTATCCGTTCTCAATCGCCAAGTACCTACGGATATGTTTTCTGAGATCCCCTGCACTGTTCGCGCGGAGTTCGACTCCGTGCGAGGTGGGAGCAGCAGGGGGCGCCCAGTGAAACTCCGCGACAACACCGAAGAAGAACCTCAGAAAACGTTCTCCCAGGTACGTAGAGCCGTTTTCAATTGACTTGATCGGTTCTGGCTCCCGTAGGGAGCAGCCGTCTGTAGCTATGGTGTCAGTGTTTTCTTCGGAAGCTCCGGAGCAGCGGCCCATTCTTCTGAGGAGCGTTACCTCACACTCAACTGAAACCCGCTCTAGTAGCTCTGCCACACGAACTTCCCCACCATCAGCAGCAGCGCTATGGCGAACGCCTGGAAGGTGCGGCGTTCGCTCCGGATGGCGATGCCCCACTGGATCACCACCTCGCGTCCACGATCGTACGGGGTGAAGCGGGGGAAGAATTTCGGCACCGCCCTGCGATAGGCATCGTACTCCTGTCCGAACTTCCCCGCCAGAAATTCCTCCTCGCGGGAGACGATCATCCAGTACTGGAAGATGAACCACGCAAGGGTCAGCACGATCAGCCAGGGGATGTTCGCCATCACGCCGAAGCCGGTATAAAGGAGCATGTTCCCCACGTACAGGGGGTTGCGCACATATCCGAACGGACCGGAGACCACCAGCCGCGATGCCCCCACCGATCCGGTCACCCTGGTCTCCGAGGTCGCATGGCCCACTCCCCAGAACCGGATCGCCTCGCCGAGTCCGGAGACCAGCACCCCGGCTATCAGGCTGGTGATGGTGGGATGGCCGAAGACGAGGCCAAGGATGAGAAAGGGGATGGGCGTGTAGCTGCGAAGCGTAAACAGTCTGTCACGTAGGTCGGCCATGTAGGTACAGGGTCGGATGGGAGAAGTCCGGCGGTCCGGAAAACGGATAGAACGCCAAAATTACGATATCGGCGGGTTTGCGCTGAGGGAAAAGTTGGAAAGGGGGGGGAGATGGCTTCCACGGTACGGGATGGCTCCCCGGTGCTGATGCGATCCGCTCCGGGGAGCGTGGCGCGATTGCCATCACCTTGGAACCATAGAGCCGGCAGGCCCGGCCATGGCGGAGGCATCACCGAAAAGCAGGAAGGCGCAACGAGATGGATTCTCCTTGCGCCTTCCTGCGGGATTCCTCCGGCGATTTCCACTTCTGCCGGGCCCGCTCAGGGTGGAGGGTGCCCAATCCGGAATCGAAAATCGCCAATCGAACATCACCGCAGATCTCCCTCCATCCGGGCGCCGAACTGTTTCAGCCAGGCTATCGAATCGCGGTAGGAGGGATCGTAGCGTTCCACCATATCCCAGAAGCGCTGGGAGTGGTTGAAATGCTTCAGGTGGCAGAGTTCATGGATCACCACATAGCGCAACACCTCCGGGGGGAAGAGGATCAGCCGCCAGTTCATCGAAAGGTTTCCCTGTTTCGAGCAGCTTCCCCATTTGGTCTTCTGATCGCGGATGGTGATGCGATTATACCGTACGCCGATGGTTTCGGCAGCCGAGGCCGCCTCCTGCAGGATTGTCTCCAGAGCCTGCTGCTTGATCCATTCCTTCACCACCTCCTTGAGTTCCCCCTGGTGGCTGGCCGGGAGTGTGACATGGAGTTCCCGGCCGTTCACTCCGATGGCTGGCCTGCGGCCGCCGATGGCAAGCCGTATGGTATGGGGTTCTCCCCGGAAGTTCACCTTCGAGCCATCGGTCAGAGGGAGAGGGGGGAAGGGGGGGGCGACTTTAGAGAGATGCTCCAGCACCCACTCCTGCTTCTCCCGGATCAGCTTCTCCGGATTGATATACCGTTTCAGCCGGGCCGGAAGAGTTACCACCACGCCGCTGTGCGGGGTGATGGTTATGCGCATGTATTTGGCGCGTGCGCTACGCCGTACGATGTACGAGACCGTTGTTCCCTCCAGGTCCATCGTTTCAACCGGGGGCATGATACGCGTAGATCTCATAAGGCAAAAGTACATACCGGCGGAGCCGGAGAGAAATCATATGAGGGTCAGTGAGAATCAAATGACGATTATCGTCCCCCGGAAATGGGAGCTGCGGGGGGAGATTGCCGTTACCGGACGGTTATATTTTGTTCATCGGCGGGGGATTGCCGGGTGGAGGAAATAGCGTAACTTTGTAGTCTGTCTATCCCTACCGATCCCCCCGCCGGATGTACATGGTTCCGCCCGCCACTCCGTGGCATGCGTGGAGCGTTCCGGGGAGGTGGTTTTCAGGGTCCGGTATCCGCTCCGGTTCCTCCGGAATGTCTTTGCAACCGTCATCCGATACGTATGATCCGATCGCTCTTCGGGGCCTGGCGCACAGGTCTCTCATGGCTTGCCCCGGCACTGCTGCTTGGCCCGTTCCTGCTGGTATCCTGCGGAGGGGATCAGATCGGCGACGCCGGGGAGTTCTACGGCAAACTCTCCGAGGAGATCCGCAAGAGCAACGGCGGATACATGTATGATATGCTGGACAGCGCCCGGCAGGCCGATCTGGACACCCTGATCGGTATGCATATGGCAAGCCTGGACAGTCTCCCGCCGGATGAACGGGTGAAGTGGGACTCCCTGAAAGGGAAGAGCAAGCGTGATATCTACGCCAAGATCATCGAGGGGGACCAGGGGGTCAAAGATCTCTTTCAGGGAGGTTACAAGATCCTTAAGGTCGATACGTTAGTAGTACTCACGGTTCAGCCTGAAGGGCAGGAACCGAACCTGATGTATCTCCGTCCCTCCAAAGGAAGTTTCAAGGTGACGTTCCCGCCGGCTCCTCCGGCCGCCGGGAGAGCGCCCGTACGGCAGCCGTCGCCGATGCCGCAGCAACCGGACAGCAGCCCGCAGTTGCGATAAGATCTCCACCCCCGGCGGAGCGTGAAGCGGGGCCCCTGTAGAGGGCTTCGGGACCACGAAACGGGGACATATGCTAGGGGCCTGTTCCTGCCGGAACACGAACCGTAACAAAAGCAGATGGAGCGCCGACCGCTCATGAGCTTGACTCATGTTCGGGGCGTTACCTATATTAGCAGGCTTTCTAACATCGAACGACCTCATTGATCATCTTTTCAGAGTTCTGAGCTGTGCCGACAATCAACCAGTTAGTCCGCAAGGGGCGCGAAGTCGAGCCCTATAAGAGCAACTCTCCCGCTCTCGACTCCTGCCCGCAGAAGCGCGGAGTCTGCACCCGTGTGTATACCACGACCCCGAAGAAGCCGAACTCGGCTCTCCGCAAGGTGGCTCGTGTGAAGCTCTCACACGGCATCGAAGTGACCGCGTATATCCCCGGCGAGGGGCATAACCTCCAGGAGCACTCCATCGTGCTGATCCGTGGCGGCCGTGTCAAGG
>JBMDXA010000208.1:0-24695 GCA_048594725.1 Candidatus Kapaibacteriota bacterium | reverse complement strand
GCTCGACTTCTACGAGCGCTATGTGATCGAGCCGCCGGTAGAGGGGGGATGTCCCGTACTGAACACGGCGGTGGAGGCCGATGACACCTCGCCGGCGCTCCGGCAGCGTGTGATAAGCGCGCTGGACCGATGGCAGAGCCGTATCGGGGCCATCCTGCGGCAGGGGATGGCGGCCGGGGAGATACGGAAGGATCTGGATGTCGATGAGTTCGCGCTGATGACCGTAGCCACGATAGAAGGGGGGATCATGCTCGCCAGAGTCTACGGCGATGTGGTGCGCCTGCGCGTGGCGTTCGCTCCCCTCAGGCGCTACATCGATACCGAACTGGAACCCCGGTGAGCCCGTCCGTGCCGGCGCCGCGTGGGAACGGGAATCCGTGGTCTTCCAGGTATAAAAAAAGCCCGGTCCGGGACCGGGCTTCTCGTGGCATGAAAAGCCTTATACCATGTTTAGGCGGTGGCCTCGGCGGCGGCGTTCACGCTGTTTGCCGTCACCTTGCCATTGTTGATTCCCACGAAGATGTGGGAGCCATCGACCATGCCGAAGATATAGAACGGCTGGTCGCTGCTCGGATACAGCGGCCAGCGAAGGGTCACTGCGCCGTACTCGCCCGTGTAGCCGGCATTCTTCAGCAGGTTGTCGGCCTCGACGATATCCATCTTGACCGGCCAGGGGATCACCACGTCTTCCAGCCACGGCTGGTCCACGTAGGTGATCGGGCCGAACTCGCCCCACTCGGTGGAGTGGATCATCGCCGTGCCGCCGTTGGCGGTGCGGAACACGAAGCGCCAGCTGTTGACGTTCTGCACGTTCGTGGTCGGGCCGTTCGGCGCGGTGCCGTCGCCTTCGTACAGCTTCGAGCCGGGATACTGTGCGTTTACCAGGTTGACGGCGATGTTCGCCATGCCGATGAAAGTCAGAGTTGCCATGATGCTTGTTCCTTCTGTTGAGAGAGTGTGAGTTGTGATATGCCGTGGCCGTACGCCACGTGTATGCCATGCCGCCCGGCAGGGGCCGCGCGGCCGCTACGGCATCCCGCATGAGAACCGACTGGAACCGGCAACTCTTCAAGTGTGGGCAAGAGAGGGAACGGCAGTATCGGTCACGGAATGCCAGGGCATGCGTTTGAGTGACTGTTGTTGCTTGTAAATCCGAGCAGGGGGTTGTTCAGGTTCTGGCTTGGCCTGCTGAAAGGAGGGAGATGGACCTTCATCGGTAAGCCCGATGCCTTTCATCAGATCCCCACCTGCTGGCGTCGCGGAGGCTTCAGGACACCCCCGGCGCTGCCGGTGAAGAGAGGGCAAACTTATATCCCTCCGGCCGTCTGCAAGAGTACATCTTTGTGTACCCCCCTTTGTGGGTACCATTCAGGGCCCTGCCCGGAGGGAGACCGATCGGTCTGTTTTCGGGCGTTCTCCCCGCCGGGATGCAACCCGGAGCGCGGCATTTACGAAGAAAAACGTTTGGAGGATGAGCGATATGGCGCGAGAAGTCTTTATCATTGCGGTTTCCAGGACGCCCATCGGCGCGTTCGGTGGCGGCCTTGCCTCCGTTCCCGCCACGGCTCTCGGGGCCGCGGCCATCCGGAGCGCCCTGGAGCGCGCCGGTCTGCCGGCCGGTGCGGTCGATGAGGTGTTCATGGGCAACGTCCTGGTTGCCGGCGAAGGGCAGGCCCCGGCCCGGCAGGCGGCGCTGGGGGCGGGATTGCCCGCTACCACCGTCTGCACCACGGTCAACAAGGTGTGCGCGTCCGGGATGAAGGCGATAACCCTGGGCGCCGGCGCGATAGCGCTGGGCGATGCCGATGTGGTGATCGCCGGCGGCATGGAGAGCATGTCCAACGTGCCCCACTATATCGATGCCGCGCGCTTCGGCATCAGGGCCGGGCATGGCCGCCTTACCGACGGAGTGCTGATCGACGGGCTCTGGGACCCCTATCACGATTATCACATGGGGAATGCGGCGGAGGTCTGCGCGCGCCATTACGGCATCACCAGACAGGAGCAGGATGCATACGCCGCCGAATCCTACCGGCGCGCCATCGCTGCTGCGGCCTCCGGCTGGTTCGCCGATGAGATCGTGCCGGTGACGACCGCCGGAAGAAAGGGGGCGCAAACGACGATTGCCGGGGATGAGGAGCCGGGGCGGGTGATCTTCGAGAAGATGCCGGCGCTGAAACCGGCCTTCGAAGAAGGAGGGAGCGTGACGGCCGCCAACGCATCGTCGCTGAACGATGGCGCCGCGGCCGTGGCGATGGTGAGCGGGGAGTATCTCCGGGCGCACGGCCTTACCCCTCTGGCCCGCATCAGATCGTACGCCGATGCGGCCCAGGAGCCCGAGTGGTTCACGACCTCCCCCTCCATAGCGCTTCCGAAAGCGCTCGGAAAATCCGGTCTGGCGGTCTCCGATCTCGACTACACGGAGATCAACGAGGCCTACGCGGTCGTCTCGATCGCCAACAACAGGCTGCTCGGCCTGGACCCGGAACGGACCAACGTTCACGGCGGCGCGGTTGCGCTCGGGCATCCCATCGGCTGCTCGGGGGCGCGTATCGTCGTGACGCTTCTTTCGGTCCTGCGGCGGCGTGATGGCACGCTCGGCGCGGCTGCCGTCTGCAATGGCGGCGGCGGTGCCACGGCGCTTGTCATCGAACGACTCTGAACATACAATTCTGATTACCTACAGATATGAGAGCATCATCTAATCGCGTGGTGGTAACCGGCATGGGAGAGCTCACGCCGCTCGGCCTGAGCACGGAGGCCACATGGGAGGCCATGCTTCAGGGGAAGAGCGGTGCGGCCCCAATCACCTATTTCGATACCGCCGAACATGCCACCAAGTTCGCCTGCGAGCTGAAGGGATACGATCCGGTGGCGTTCCTGGATCGCAAGTCGGTAAACCGGATGGACCGTTACTGCCAGTACGCGGTGATCGCCGCCGAGCAGGCTCTGAAACAGAGCGGCCTTGACCTGAGTGTGGTGGATACCTCCCGCTTCGGCGTGGTGTTCGGCTCCGGTATCGGCGGGTTCATCACCTACGACGAGCAGTTCCGCAATTATCTGGATGGCGGCCCGCGCCGGGTGAGCCCCTTCTTCATCCCGATGATGATCCCCGATATGGGCGCCGGGATGATCTCCATGCGCAACGGCCTGCGCGGCCCCAACTACGCCACCGTCTCGGCCTGCTCCACCTCCATGCATGCGCTGATCGATGCCTGCATGATTATCAGGAACGGCCTTGCCGATTACATGATCTGCGGCGGTGCCGAGGCATCGGTAACCCCGATGGCCGTGGCCGGGTTCAACGCTGCCAAGGCGCTCTCCACCCGCAACGACGATCCGGCAACCGCGTCGCGCCCGTATGATGTCGATCGCGATGGCTTCGTTCTGGGAGAAGGGGCGGGGGCGCTGGTGCTTGAGAGGCTTGATTTCGCCCTAGAGCGTGGTGCCACCATCTATGCCGAGGTCTGCGGTCTGGGGATGTCGGCCGATGCGTATCATATGACCGCACCTCATCCGGAGGGAACCGGCGCCATGCTCTCGATGAAGATGGCGCTGAGAGATGCCGATATCAGCCCCGATCGCATCGACCATGTAAACGCGCACGGTACCTCCACGCCGCTGGGGGATGTGGCCGAGATCCAGGCCATGAAGATGATGTTCGGCGATC
Organism: Candidatus Kapaibacteriota bacterium; assembly: GCA_048594725.1. Lineage (GTDB taxonomy): Bacteria > Bacteroidota > Ignavibacteria > OLB7 > OLB7 > JAFDZV01. The sequence continues at coordinate 21,025 of JBMDXA010000208.1, read as the reverse complement.
ATGCGCGCAATCTCAATATCAACTCCACCAAGTCGATGACCGGGCACCTGCTGGGCGCCACCGGCGCTGTGGAGTCCATCGCCTGCATCATGGCGCTTATGCATCAGATCGTGCCGCCGACGATCAACGTCTTCAACCAGGACCCCCAGGTGGATCTGAACGTGACGGCGAACGTTCCGCAGGAGCGCCCCCTGGAATATGCTCTGAACAACGGGTTCGGCTTCGGCGGGCACAACGCCACGATCGTCTTCCGCCGGTTCGATCCCTCGAACGTCTGAGCCGGATAGTCGCTGAAAAAAGATGGGCAACTATAATACTTGAGCGACCCTGAGTGGGCAATTCCAGAAGAATCCCACGCAAAGGCGCGAAGGCGCAAATAAAGACATCTTCTTTGCGCCTTCGCGCCTTTGCGTGATGCATCTGGCATGGTTGGGTCTATCAGGTATATAATCGCCAAAAGATGCGGGTGAGAGAGCCCCTGGTGCAGTGCGGCTCTCTCACCCACAGTCTTCATCGCTTCTCCATCACACGCCCTTTCTTCATACAGTCTTCCGGGGTGCGCGATAAGCGCCGGAGCATGGAACAACCGCCGGTATTCTCCGGTATCCGGCAGTCGCCATGTCCGGCCTCTCATCGTCTACCACATCCATGTATCCTTTCCGCAACGAAAGGAAGATCGGAGGCGGGCCCCGCTGGCTGCTGCGGGCGTGTATCAACAAAACAGGAACAGGGTTCGCGCCGATGCGGAATGGCATCTGCATCGCTGCCGATCATCGTCGTTCATCCGTCCGGTGTCCTGTTCATGGGCGTCCGGGCCGGGGAGCCGGCGCGCTCCCGGATCGGTCCGGATCATCCCGCTTTCCTCATCGGAACGAACCTTGTAGAGTAAGAACGCACGTACCCGCCATACTTCTCACCACGAATTTTCGCGAATCTTGATTGGGGGGATTGGAGGGGGAGAGATGAATCGTGGTGCAGGTTTGAAATCTTCGCGAATCTTCATTTGCGCGAATCCTGGTTAGGGGGATTGGAGGGAGGGAATGAATCGTGGTGCAGGTTTGAATCTTTGCGAATCTTCATTGGGGGTGATGGAGTGAGCGTCATTGGGCGTGATGGTTGATGGGTGATGGAGCAGCGGTAGTGGCGATGTGCGCTCATTGCCAGGGAAGCCCTGAAAGCTACCTGCACGGCACTCCGGGGTCCTCCTCACTTGTTACGATTCATTGTCCTTGCGCTCTCGGTTTCGCCGCTCCTCGTATCTTATGGTTTTGTGTGAAAGCAATTTTGGAAACCGGATAGACTATGGGCTTTGCTTGTGGAATCGTCGGGCTGCCGAATGTCGGCAAATCGACCCTGTTTAATGCGATAACCGCCGCCGGCATCCCGGCCGAGAACTACCCGTTCTGCACCATCGAGCCGAACACCGGCGTGGTGGGAGTGCCGGATGAGCGCCTGATGTGGCTCTCGAAGGCCTACAGCACCAGGAAGGAGGTTCCTACCACCATCGAGTTCGTCGATATCGCCGGGCTGGTTCGTGGCGCCTCCAAGGGGGAGGGGCTCGGCAACCAGTTCCTCGGCCATATCCGGACCGTGGATGCCATCGCGCATGTGGTCCGCTGCTTCCATGATGAGAATGTGGTGCATGTCGATGGCGACATCGATCCGCTGCGCGATATCGAGACCATCGAGACGGAGCTGATCCTGCGCGATGTGGACTCCGTGGAGAAGAAGATCGATGCGGCCGCACGCCGCGCCAAGACCGGCGACAAGGAGGCCAAGGATGAGCAGGCGCTCGCCGAGCGCCTCCGCGATTTTCTCCTGAAGGGAAATCTCGCCATCAACTTCCAGCGCGAGACCGAGGAGGAGGCCAGGATCGTCCGCGAGTACCACCTGCTGACCGATAAGAAGGTGATGTACATCGCCAACACCGACGAGCAGGGTCTGCTCCAGGGAAGCGAGCATATCGACCGGGTGCGCGAGTTCGCCAGCAACCGTGGCTTCGAGGTGGTGCCGGTCTGCGCCAAGATCGAGTCCGAGATCGCCGAACTGGACCCCGAGGAGCGCACCGAGTTCCTGGATTCGCTCGGGCTGAAGGAGCCGGGGCTCAATGCCATCATCCGCTCCGGCTACAACCTGCTGGGATTGCTCACCTATTTCACCGCGGGTGAAAAGGAATGCCGCGCCTGGACCGTCCGCAAGGGAGCCAGCGCTCCGGAGGCAGCCGGTGTGATCCATAGCGATTTCGAGAAGGGATTCATCCGCGCCGAGGTTCAGAGCTACGAGGATCTCCATCGCCTCGGCTCCGAACAGGCCGTCAAGGAGGCCGGCCTGTACCGCGTGGAAGGGAAGGACTATATCGTGAAGGATGGGGATATCATGTATTTCCGGTTCAACGTCTGATCCACTAATCTGATCCACGAATCTGCGCGAATCTTGGTGGGGCGGGGGTGAGGGAGCGTTGGGGGGGCTGGTGCGGTGGGGATGAAATCTCCGCGAATGGAAGCGGGACGGTGGATGTGAGCAACGCGCTGGAGTGATAGCAGTGATATACGGGCCGGAGTGGAGTTCCCTCTCCGGCCCCATTGTTTCAGCGTTTCAGGTCGGAATTTTATGGTCCCGGCATTTCTGCCAGGCTGCCGTGCAGGCTGCCGTGCAGGCTGCCGGGCAGGTATCCGGGCCGGGGCAACTCTTCGGCGCATTCCCCCAGCCAGCCGGATTACTCCTTTTCCCCTTCTCCACGCGCGCTCCCTTTCCCTTCCTCGTGTATGCCACGGACCACGGACTACTGACAACGGACTTCTCCGTCAATCGTAAATCGATTCACTTTCTCAGGTGATGCGTCGGATACAGCAGTCCCGGGTACATCACCTTCCAGTCGTCGCGCTCGTGCAGCAGATGCACGATAACCGGATCGCTCTGGCGGGAGCTGTCGATCATCCGCAGGCCGTCGATCAGAAGCGCCACGCTGTCGGAGGTGCCGCCGATCACGGTGATGCGCCGGTTCTGGATATCGCCGAGCGTCTGCCGGGCGGTGCTCCAGATCTCATCGCGCGAGCCGGCTCCCCCCTTCTCGATCTGGCGCAGGCTCCGTTCCGACAGCGAGTTCCAGAACTTCTCGCGGTCTCCGGAGTCGATGGCGGTGATAAAGCGCTGCATCCCCTGAACCAGCTCCGTGCGGTTCCATCCCGGTCCCGTGCCGGGGGCTCCGGGGCCCGGTCCGGAACCATCCGGAACGGTTGCGCCGCCGAGCGTATCGGTGGCGGCGGTTCCCGTATCGGGGAGCGCCGGAGCAGGGGAGGGCACCGTGGCCGTATCGGCGGACCCGCCGCCTGGTTCTTCTGCCGGGCGGTTGCCGCCGCAGGCACTCAGCGCAAGGGAAAGGAACAGTGTGACTGTAAGGGCACGAGTGCCCCGCAAGGCCAGAGAGCGGTAGATCATATCGGTTCGGTTGTCGGGGAGCCCGCCGGAAACCGCCGGCGGTTCGGCACGATGATTCCGGTGCTTCTCCCCTGGTGCGGTATCTTCCAGCAACTTCTGCAAAGATCGTAAATCCCCGACATATGAAGCTGATTCTCTTCGATATCGATGCAACCCTTGTTCATGTTCGTTCCGACGTCACCCGCAACGCGCTCCGCGATGTGGTGCGCCTGGGGCTTGGACATGAGGGTGACCTTGGAGAGGTGGAACTGCACGGCAAGACTGATCGCCAGATCATGATGGAGATCTGCCAGGCGCTGGGCCGCGATATCTCCGAGCCCGATGCGCAGTGCCATGCCATGGGGGAGCATCTTCTCGAATACTGGGAGCGCACCCTGAACCGCGATACCGTCGAGGTGCTCCCCGGCGTGTTCGATCTGCTGGAACGGCTCCACGCCCGGGACGATGTGCAGCTTGCCCTGCTGACCGGCAATCTGGAGGCCGGAGCGCGCCTGAAACTTGCTCCGCACGATCTTAATCGTTTCTTTCCCTTCGGTGCCTTCGGCTCCGATGCGGTCAGGCGGGACGATCTCCCTCCCATCGCCCTGCAACGGGCCAACGCCCACGGCGGCCCGTTCACCTTCGAGCGGACGCTGATCGTGGGGGACTCGCATCGCGATATCTCCTGTGCCCGCGCCTGGGGCATCCGCTCGCTGGCGGTGGCAACCGGCTCGCTCGGCGTGGAGGAGCTTCGCAGCTACGCCCCTGACAGCGTCTGCCGATCGCTGGACGAGAGCGGGTATATTTTTGAATTCATCGAATCCAACTGATGGTCCAGCCTCCGATATCGCATCACTCCGGAAGAACGCCGGCCGTCCCCCCGGCCATCTCCCCCGCGGCTCTGGCCCTCCGGCGGGTAACTCTCGCCATCGCCGTGCTGGCCGGCCTGCTGGCCGTGGGTTCCCCGCCATCGCGCTCGCAGGTGCTCCCCGGCATCGATGTTCTCGCGCGCGATGATTTCCGGGGGCTGGAGGGGAAGCGTGTGGGGCTGGTCATCAACCAGACGGCGCTGCGCCGCGATGTGCGCCAGAGCACGCTCGATGCTTTCATGGCGACCGATCGTTGCCGGGTGACCGCGCTCTTCGCGCCGGAGCATGGGATAGATGCCTCGGCACTGGCCGGAGAGAGCGTCGGCAACCAGACCGACCGCCGCACCGGCCTGCCGGTCTATTCCCTCTATGGCGCCACCAAGAAGCCCACCCCCGCCATGCTCCGCGATGTGGATGTGATGGTCTACGATATCCAGGATATCGGCGTGCGGAGTTATACCTACATCTCCACGCTCATCAAGGTGATGGAGGGATGCGCCGAGGCGGGCATTCCGGTGGTGGTGCTGGACAGGCCCAACCCTATCGGCGGCGATGTGATCGACGGCCCGGTCCTGGATACGAGCTTCCGCTCCTTCGTCGGCATCATCCCGGTGCCGTACGTCTACGGCCTTACCGCCGGCGAGCTGGCGATGATGGCAAACGGCGAGGGATGGCTGGAAACCCGTTCCCGCTGCGATCTGCACGTGGTGCGGATGGAAGGGTGGAGGCGCTCGATGACCTGGCGCCAGACCGGTCTTCTCTGGATTCCCACATCGCCGCATGTTCCCACACCGGAGGCCGCCTTCACCAATGCCGCCACCGGGGCCATCGGCGAGATCGGCATCGCAAGCATCGGCATCGGCTACACGCTGCCGTTCGAGCTGGTGGGGGGAACCTGGATCGATCCCGATGATTTCTCCTCGCGGCTGAACCGGATCGGGGTGCCAGGCATCTTCTTCCGGAAGATCGCCTACAAACCTTTCTACGGCATGTCCAGCGGCAGCATGTGCTATGGCGTGCAGCTGGTGCGGATCTCCGAGCGCGCCGCCCCCTTCACCGCCACGGTTGCCCTGATGACCACGCTGCGCGATGCCTATCCGGAGCGGAAACTCCTGGAAGGTGTGGCCGAGGATCGCTGGAAGATGTTCGACAAGGTCTGCGGTTCCGACCAGCTCCGGCGGGCACTTCTGCGGGGGGATAATGTAGAGAGCATCGTGGCCGGCTGGCAGCCGGGGCTGCGCGATTATATCTCCCGCCGCGAGGATTATCTTCTCTATGAATAAATAAAGATCCGGCCGGATGCGGCTGCGCTATAGGATGAGGCCGGGAGCCGCGCGCTCCCGGCTTTTTTTGTGTTCTGTATGAACTAAATCGGGGGGGTACACAAAGATGTACTGACAGAGTGCGCCGGTAGAGATCTATATTTGCCACGTATCGCAGATCATGCTGCTGCGGAATATTCATGAATTCAGGGTCCGGCACCAGAGCTTGAATTCGCCTCCCAGTGATTATTCCGGAATAATGGTCCGTATGAAGTACGGACGTGCTCGCCATAATTGCCATATCACATTCTCGGCATCGGCCCCCAGTATCGGATACATAGCAACCAGGCGGTTCATATCCTTAAGCTGTCCTCATGGGCGCCAGCGGTGGCGTGCCGATAATGCACGCCGGCCGGGGGCGTACCTCCATGCAACTGGGCTGTCATGAGGGATCTGATCCGCTCCTGTATCCACTGGTAAGCGGGAGAACCACCAAGGGGTGGGCCGGCGGAACATATATCGTGAATATCACCTCATCCGGCCGCACGGCCAGCACGCGCGTGGTGGTAACCGAATAACGACGCAACTGATAAACGGGCGGGAGATATCTCTACCGCCATCTGCAGGCACGAGCCGCCTCCGGGAGAACCGGGGGCGGCTCGTTGTAGTTCCGCAGGGGAACGGCCGGTAAGCACGGCCAGGCACACCCGTGAGGGAAATCCAGGCAGAAGACGACACTGTGCCATATCTCTGCCACCTGCTGGTGCGCGAAGCAGCGGGAGGGTACACAAAGATGTACTTACCATCACCCTATCCATCCCTGTATTTTAGACCACAGGCTATTGCTGTAGGAATTCCTGGAGTCGTGATGGTCGCAGCAGCGGATCATCATGCGGGATTTTTTTGCCGCATTATCATGGCATCACCCTCACATGCCGGTAATGCGGAGGATAGCCCGGATACCCCACTGATGTTCTCCACCGGAATAATTCCGGAATATTGATAATCGGAATATTATCACGGATCTGTGATGCCATCGGGTCGGGACTCATTCCTCTGCTTCGGCTGCGGGGATGAATTCCGCGAAGCGCATGGCATCATACGGATCGTATCCACCCACTCACAAACGGAAGGAATATCATGCAGTTACGACTAAAACGTATCGCTACCGGTATGCTCTCGCTGCTTGGTGCGGGGGCTCTTCTGGCTGGCTTCGGCGCAACCGAGGCTTCGGCGCAGCGCTTCGAATATACCTATGGCGGTCCCCGCTGCGTCGATGCCGGACGTGGCGTCGTCCAGGTATCCGACGGCGGATATATCACCGTAGGGGAAACGCACAGCCGGGGCGACGGAACCTGCCTTGATGCAACCCAGACCGATGTCTATGTGACGCGTCATGAGGCGGATGGATCGCTGGCGTGGTCGCAATCCTATAATATAGGCGGCGCCGATTATGCGTTTGCGGTTCGCGAGGTTCAGTATGATCCTTCCGGGCAGAGAGGCTTCATCATCGTGGGCTATACCGATAATGGCAATTACTGTGGTTCAAGCAATGACCTGTTCCTGCTTCGTATCGATCCGTGCGGCAACAGGATCTGGGCGAATATCTACGGCAGCCCGGATTACGAGGAGTGGGGATGGGATGTGGTGGAAGCTGCTACCAGCGGCGATCCCAGCTACGGCACCCGCCAGGGCGATTTTATCACCGCCGGATATACCACCCGTTCGCAGTCCGGAAACGGCCGCGACGGATATATGCTGCGCGTCAGCGGCAGCAATGGCGCGGTTATCTGGGATGCCATTTATGATGGGCCGGGTGCCGACGACGATTATCTTCAGGGGGTGGATGAAGCCCCGCTCAGTTCCCCCCAGCCTACCGGCGATATCATAGCCGTGGGCTCTTCCAACAGCTATCATACTGGCAGCTACGACGGCTGGATCGTACGTGTGGATGGCAATACGGGGCGTTTTACCACCGGATTTCATGGTGCGGCGGCATATGGAGGAACTGGATTCGAGGAGCTGTGGTCGGTGCAGGAACTGGAGTACGGAAAATATCGCGGGGAAATTGCCGCGGTGGGGAGCAGCACCACTCTGGACGGGCAGGGGGATGTCTATGTGATTCACACCTCGCCGAATCCCTGCCAGTTTCGCGATGATCTCGTCTTCGGTGACGTGGGAGGTCTGGAGGATCGGGGATTTTCTCTCCGCGAAATTCCCTTCCCATCCCAGGGCGCGCAGCCGGGCGATCTTGTAATTACCGGTTATATGGTTGCTCCTGCCAGCCGGGGATTCGGCAATCAGGATCTTTTCCTGGCCCGCGTGACCCTTGGAAATATGCGCCTGACGCCGGGGCCATGGGTGATGCTCTACGGCGGCGCGAATATGGACTGGGGCTGGTCGGTATCGCCGGTCGTGGATATATATAATCCCAGTTGCGTCACCAACGGTTTTGTGGTGGCCGGATTTACCAACAGCCCGAACCGCGTGGCTCCCGGCGATCCGCTCCAGTTATATCTCATCAAGACCGACGAAAATCTGTACACCACCTGCACCACACGGATATATGATGTCCGCGAGACCCGCCTACGGCAGGGATATTGCGGGGTGCCGCACATCGCCGATCTGAGAGAGTGGTGCGAGGTGGGTCTGGAGCAGGAATGCCAGTACTGGGAAACCCGTATCTGCCTGGATCGCGATCTGCCCGAGGAATGCCGGATAGAGCGCTGCGAGTGCTCCGACGATGCCCGCAAGCGGAATATGGAGGGTGCGGCCGAAACCGGTGCCATCTCGCTGAGCTCCTATCCGAACCCGGTGAAATCGGGCGGCTCCATCACGCTGAATTATACGCTCTCCGGAAGCGGGGAAATGAAGATCACGGTGAGCGATATCTCCGGCAGGAATATCTACGATAAGACGGTGAGCGATATTTCGGGACGGGGAACGATCGACATAAGCACGAAGGGCTGGACGAGCGGCACGTATATCGTGAACATCACCTCGGGCGGCCGTACGGCCAGCACGCGCGCGGTGGTAGCCGAATAATCGCGCAACCGATAACCTGACGGGAGAAATTCCTTCTCGTCATGCAATAGTGGCGAGCCGTCTCCGGGAGAACCGGGGGCGGCTCGTCGTCGTTTTGCATTTCCCGGGCAGTGAACACCGGCACGTTCACCCCGCTGCCGGGCACAGCCGCCGGCGCAATTTCCATCACATTCATTTCATCAATATTCCGCAGTACCCCCTAGAAGGGGGGAGGGTACACAAAGATGTACTTACCTCCCTCTTGCACAGGGGGTATTTTTATTCCATCAGTGTATATGTGTTCTCTTCGGGATACAACATCCCGTATGCGGGCATCCGGAGCTGCGGCGGGGGAGCGAACGTGCGGGGGCTCTGGTGAGGGCCTTGCGGGCGGCGGAGAATATCTTCCGGCCGCCATGGCTTTACCTGTGCTATTTGTATGGCGGCTTCCGGCGCTGCCGCAGATACAGGGGATAGAATCTCCACCATTTTCCTCTTCCCGGTACAGGTTCCCGATACGCGATTTATGGACGCAGAACCCAATCGAAGACTAATTATACCATAGATATCCTGGAGCGCGATATATCCGGTTCTCTCACCATGTCATGAAAGTGGCCTGGCCGTCGCTGATCCGGGCAGCCCTCGCGGGCATGCCGATGGAGCCACATGGTGATATCCGGATATGATCCGCTCAAAACCCCCAATTAACAACATGCAAGGAATATCATGTATACACGATTAAAACGTATCGCTTCGGGCATGCTCTCGGCCGCTGGCGCAGGGGCACTGCTGGCGGGGATCTTCGCCAGCACCGCGCTGGCGCAGGACGAACCGCCGCCCAGGCGTTTCGAATACACCTATGGCGGTCATTGCAGCGATCTGGGCCGTAACGGCGTGCAGCCGGTGCAGGAGGGCGGTTTCATCAGCGTGGGCGAAACCAGAAGCGTGGTAGATGATTGCAGCGACAACGATGTCTATGTGGTGCGCACCTACAACAACGGTTCGCGGCTCTGGTCGAAGTCGTATAACATGGGCGGGAACGATTATGCTCTCAGCGTGCGCGAAGTGATGTGCGATCCGGAAGGGCGGGGAGGTTTTATCCTCACCGGATATACCGAGAATCGCTATTCCGAGTGCGGTTTCCAGCGCGATCTCTTTCTGCTGCGTATCGATCGTTGCGGTGAGATCATCTGGTCGCGCACTTACGGCACGCCCGACTGGGCGGAGGTTGGCTGGGATGTGACCGAGGCGTGCACCGATGGCGAGCCCGACCGCGGCACCAGCCGTGGCGATTTCATCGCCGCCGGCTACACCACCTATTCGCGCTCCGGCAGCGGCCGCGACGGATATCTGTTGCGCGCAAGCTGGGCCGATGGCTCGCTCATCTGGGATGCTACCTACGATGGCCCGGAGCAGCGGGATGATTATTTCCGCGCGGTGGACGAGGCAGCTTCCAACAACCCAGGCGCCACCGGTGATATCGTGGTGGCCGGCGCCAGCGCCAGCTACGGCACCGGCAGCTTCGATGGATGGCTCCTCCGCGTAAGCGGCGACGACGGCTCCATCGGCAATGGCGTACAGGGCACGGCCGCCTATGGCGGCAGTGGATTCGAGGAGTTCCATTCGGTGCAGGAGCTTAAGTACAACTCCTACCGCGGCGAGATCGTGACCACCGGAACCACCACCAGTTATGGCGGCGGCCGCGACGTCTATGTGGTCCAGACCACGCCGCATCCGTGCGAGTTCCGCGAGGACATCGTCTTCGGCGATCTTAGAAACCTGCCGGACGAGGGGAACTGGATTCGCGAAATCACGTTCGACGATGAAGAATCCCAGCGCGGCGCGCTGATCGTCACCGGCTATATGACCCCGCCGAGCGGACAGGGGCATGGCAGGGCTGATGTGTTCCTTCAGAAGCTGGAAGCCGGAACGCTGCGCCCGATCGGCGGAGCAATGCTCTACGGCGGCAGCGGCACGGACTGGGGCTGGTCGGTTGCTCCCACGTGGTCGCCGATGCTGGCCGAGCAGAACCCCGATTGCGTGACGTACGGCTTTATCGTGGCCGGGCAGACCAACAGCCCGGAGCTGGTGGATGCGGGCGATCCCCAGCAGATGTATCTGATCCATACCGATCGTGATCTGCGCGACGAGTGCACCGAAATGCCGTACGATGTGCCCTACGACCGCCTGTACAACGGCTGGAACTGTGACTGGCCGGAGGTATCGCGTCTCGGGGAATACTGCGCCGCCACTGTGGAGCAACGTTGCCAGTACTGGGAGACCCGTATCTGCCTGAACTACGAGGAGTATTGCGATATCGAGCGCTGCGAGTGCTCCGAGGGGGGACGCAAGCAGAACACCGCCAATCCCGGCGAGCACGATCATGGAGTGCTCTCGCTCAGCTCCTATCCGAATCCGGTAAGGGCTGGCGGTACCATCACGCTGGAGTACACGCTGAAGAGCGAGACCGGCATGAACGTGGCCGTGACCGATATGACGGGCCGTGTTATCTACAGCAACGACGTCAATGCCGCCGCCGGCGCCGGAACTCTGGGCGTGAGCACCGAGGGATGGGCCAGGGGCACCTATATGGTGAGCGTGAAGGTGGACGGACGTTCCACGAGCAGCCGTGTGGTGGTAACCGAATAACCGGATATCATCAAAACCGGTGAGCCGGGAGAATTTCTTCCGGAATCCAGGATTGACGAGCCGTCTTCGGACGCCCGGAGGCGGCTCCCCCTGTTTTTCAAGCGCTGCCAGGCCGGCGCCGATCTCCGGACGAGGATTTATTCCGGCCGGATCAGGTGATGGTCATGCGCTGAAAAATGCGGGAGAAAATCGGGTTGTAATGTTCCCTGGCAAGGTGCGGATAACCCGCTTTCATGATGGGCCGTCTCGATTTCGGGGCGGCCCGTCTGCGTTATAAGCGCGTTTTTCGATCCTGGGTATTTAGCCGGATGTCAGTGCTGTCGCGGAGTTCGACTGGGTGAACCCTGCTGCTGCCACCTCGAACGGAGTGCAACTCCGCGCGAACAGTAGGGGGCTGTTGCCGATTCTTCGTGCCTTCGCGGGGGGGTATTTTTTTGATGGAATTGAATGGGGCCGGCAATAAATAATGGCGAATATATATTCCGGCAATATGGAGTTCAGCAATCCGGGAGAAGTTTTTCGTTGCTATTACGGCCTATTATTGTGCCGTAGAAAGTGACGGCCAGATGACTTTCGAGCATACACCAAAACCAATCACGAGGATTCAATGTCCAGAGTCAAAAACTTTGCCCTGTTTGCCGTCATGGCGATCGCGGGCATTTTCGCTACCAATATCGCGGCGTATGCCCAGCAGGAATGCAGCTGCGTTATCGTCGATGGCTGCAAGGTGGTCACGTTCTACGACGAGTTCGGCAACCCGACCAGCACCGAGACCATCTGCCCCAGCACCGGCACCGGCGATTTCGACTGCGCCAAGGAAATTCCCCCCACCGGCCCGCTGAACGTAAGCCTGCCGCCGATCTCCATCAACGCCACCGGCCAGAGCCCGACATACGGCCCGATCCATACCGAGATCGACCGCAGCCGCACCTCCAGCAACGCCATCATCCGCTCCAACAACCGCAAGGAGCGTTTCCCGGCCAGCGTCCGCTTCAGCTTCTACGCCATCAGCGAGATTGCCGGCGTTCGCTATCAGAGCCGTACCGAGCTGGTGTTCGCCAACGATGCGGTGCACTCGTTCCGCCCGTTCGAGCATGAGCGGTTCTGCCTGGAGAACGATGTGGAGTTCGTGCGCGAGGGTGACCTCAGCGGCCCGACGGCATTCGTCATCAACCGTGGCGGCACCTGCGTGACGCTGAACTGATATTCTCCGGCGGTGGCGATATCATGCCTCTGCCGGAACGCCTCCCAACCGGTGTATATCACCTTTCCATAGATTCCGTATGGGCCATGGTTCCGTCAGGGGGCATGGCCCATACGCGTTAATTCCGGAGCGGACGCATCTTATCACGCCGGGCCGGGAAATGGAATTGCGGCGGCAACTATCGTTGCGAGCGCTCGTGAATCTGGTGTGCTGTACAAGAAGAGGGGGGCGGGATTGAACCGGCGGCGACAGGGTGCTGCTGCGGGATGGCGGCGGAAGCGGGTAACTGCCACATCCGTGACAGTTACCGCCTGGCAGGAGTATTTTCTCAACGGTTCTAATTGGGGAACGGCAGCGAGCCGAGCCCTATCATCACCGTAATCACCAGCAGCACGGCGGCGGCTATCACCGCTGCAACCGCGGTAAGACTGGCTTCCTGGCCGGCATTGACCTGCCTGATATCGGGGATGCTGCTGATCGACTCGTTCTTACGGTATCTGGTCTCAATCTTCATAGACCAAACGTTTGGAAAAGAGAATAATCCGGTCGCTGCGGTATCCATTGCATGTGTGATGGACCCCATAGCTTCATACAGTATCCGGCCTCCCATGACCCTCATTATCACACAGCGTATGCCAAGATAACTCCCGGTATTTCCATCAAACCATCACCATCTGTAAATGGCCCCCGGCGGAAAAAAGTGGTGTGGCGGCGGCCGGTGGTGTCCTTTTTAACAGGTATTTCCAACTGTTTCGGCACCCCCCGGCATTGCGTAAAATCGGCCCTTCGGCATCCTTTCCTGCGCATAAAAAAGGCCGGCTGCGCCATCGGCGGCACAACCGGCCCATCTGCATCAATATGTTCCAGCGCGGCGAACCGGCTTATTTCCTGACCAGCCGGGCAACGGTTTCCACATGATAGGTCTGCGGGAACATATCCACCGGCTGCACATATTCAATCCTGTAATGCTCCGCCAGTAAAGCGCAATCGCGGGCCTGGGTGGTGGGATTGCAGCTCACATAGCTTATGCGCCGGGGTGCCAGTTCCAGTATCGTCGCCACCACATCCTCGTGCATGCCGGCGCGCGGCGGGTCGGTGATGATAACATCCGGCGGCGCTATCGGACCGTGTTCTCCGGCGGCCCCTTCGCGCAGCTCCCCGGCCCTGCTTGTGATGATATCCTTCAGATCGCCGGCGATGAACTCCGCATTGGAGATGCCGTTATGCCCGGCATTGATGCGCGCGTCGATCACCGCGCCGGCGTTCAGTTCGATGCCCAGCGCGCTTCCGGCGCGCCGCGCCGCGGCCAGGGTGATGGTGCCGGCTCCGCAGTACAGATCCCATACGTTCTCCCCGCCGCTCAGTTCGGCCGCCGCCAGTGCCTCCTCGTAGAGCCGTTCGGCCTGCAGGGAGTTGGTCTGGAAGAAGGAGAAGGGGCTGATGGTGAACTCGTTGCCGGACACCCGTTCGGTGATGGTGCCGGGTCCGAACATCACCCGCATCTCCTCGCTGAATGCGATCTGTGCCTTCTTCCGGTTGATCCCCTGCACCAGGGTGGTAACCTCCGGCAGTTCCCGCTGCATCAGGGCCGCGTAGGCGGCGATCGTCTCGTCGGCATCATCGCTCATCACCAGGATCACCATGGTCTCGGCGGTTGCGCGCGACTGCCGTATCACCAGATGCCGCAGCAGGCCGGTGTGGTTGCGGGTGTTGTAGATGCTCAGGCCGTGCTCCAGCGAGAACGCCCGCGTCAGGTTCAGTATGCGGTTGCTCAGCTCCGACTGGAGCCAGCACTTATGGATATCCATCACCTTGTCGAAGCGTCCCGGCACATGCAGGCCGAGCGCGAAATCGCGGTTGAACGCCTCGCCGGAGGCTATCTCGAAATCGGTAAGCCAGCGCTGTTCGGCGAACGAGAACTCCATCTTGTTCCGGTAGAAATATTCCTCCGGGCAGCCGATGGTCTCTCGCACCTCCACCCCGTGCAGGCCGGCGATCCGTTCGAACGCATCGACCACATGCTGGCGTTTCCAGCGGAGCTGTTCGCTGTACAGGAGGTTCTGCCACTTGCATCCGCCGCAATCGCCGAAGTAGACGCAGGGGGGCTCCACACGGGTGGGGCTGGGCTCCAGCAGTTCCACGGTTTTCGCCTCGGCGTAGCGTTTCTTCGAGCGCATCACGCGGGCGCGCACGGTGTCGCCGGGGACGCATCCGGAGACGAACACCGCCATCCCCTCATGCCGGGCCACGCAGCCCCCTTCGAACGCGGCGGCATCGGCATGGAGCACCAGCTCCTCTCCCTTGCGGGGCTTGCGCGCCTGCGGTTCCTGTTCGGTATTCGGTTCGTTGTCCTGGTCTGTCTCGTGATTCATCATTGCGGTAAAATAAGAAGGGCAAGCTTCTCCGGATCACGATGTGGGAGAAGATCGCCCCTCGGTACCATGGTGCTGAGATCGTCAGCGGTCACTGAATGGTCAGTGGTCCGTGCGCGGGCCATGCCCCTTCGGGGCTTCGCCCGCTGTCAGTGGTCCGTGGCCGTTGAGACCGGAACGCATCGCTGAAGGTGCGATTGGTTTCCGGGAGCCACGGACGACTGACTACGGACCGGAACCCATGAATCGAAAATCGTCAATCGAACATCCCTCTTACCGGCCGATCGAAGGGGGAATCCGAAGCAGCTTTCCCCCAATCGAAAATCGAAAATCCTTCTTGCCAGCCGGTCGAAGGGGGAACCTGAAGCAGCTTTCCCCCAATCGAAAATCGAAAATCCCTCTTACCGCTCGATCGAAGGGGGAACCTGAAGCAGCTTTCCCCCAATCGAAAATCGAAAATCGTCAATCGAAAATCCCCTACACGTCGTCCTCCGCGATCAGCGGGGCATCATGCTCGGGATCGGCATCCTCCGGGCGGCGGCGTTCGCGCATGAAGCCGAAGCCGATCAGGGCGAACATGACCAGGTTCAGCCCCAGCGACGTGTACTTCGCGGTATCGAACCCTTCGGACACATAGGTCATCTCCACCGTATGCTTGCCGGGGGGGATTACCAGTCCGCGGAGCAGATAATTGGTCTGGATGATCTCTGCCGGCTTGCCGTCGATGGTGGCCTTCCACCCTGGCGGATAGTGCATTTCGCTGACCACGAGGAAGTTGTTCCCCGGCGCCTCCACATTCATCAGGATACGGTGCGCCTCGTAGCTGGCGATGCTCACCGTGCCGCGTCCCTGGCTTCCGCCGGCCGGAGCGGCCGGTGCCGTGGTGTCGGCGGAGGCGGCGGTATCGGCCGTGCGCGGCGCGCCGGCGGCGGCATAGCCTACAGGGTCGATCGTCCCGGCCAGCGGCTTGGTGACGAACGCCACATCGCGCGGATCGAACGCGTTATCGCGGATATTGAAGAGGGTGGTCTTGGGGTCGGCCACCTGCACGCGGTTGACGAACCAGGCACGCGGGAGCGCCCCTTCGTTCCGGAAGACGAGCGCCTGCTTCTGGCGCGACTGGAACACCGGCTGCATCCCCTCGGCGATGGGCTGCGGGGCGATGATATACTTGGTGTTCAGCAGGTTCCAGGCAAGCGGGGAGGTGGGGATGTTCCCGTTGCCGGCCACATCCAGCAGATCCTGGTAGCTGCGCATCTTGGCGGCGTGATAGCCGAGGATATGCTGATGGAACTGCCGGGCCGGGTAGTTGGGTCCCTGCGTGGTCAGGTCGAGGATACGGTACTGGCTGGTATCCTGTGCCAGGAACGCATCAACATCGGTGGACTGGAAGACCGCGAACGCCTGTTCCTGCGGTATCGCCTCTCCCATCGGGCGGTAATCGACCCGCCAGAGATCGAAGATCAGGATGGCGAACAGACCCAGCTTGAAGGCGGTGGGGCTGATGCGCCCCTTCACGTAGAAGTACGCCAGCAGCAGGGTTCCCACACCGAAGAAGGCGGCGAACATCCAGTCGGACTGCATGTTGCTGAAGATGAAATCCTGGAGCTGGGTCAGATCGGTCTGCCCCTTCTCCTGGGCCGCCTGGGCGATCCCCTCCACATAGCTCGCGCGTGCCACGTTCACCGCCATCAGGCCGATGGCGCAGAACGCCGCAAAGGCGTAGGTGCCGTAGAGGATGGACTTATCGGAGCGCGGATTATCCCCCGACTTGTGCATCGCTATCAATGACTCTATGCCGAACCCGGCCAGCAGCGGGAAGACGAATTCCAGCAGCACGGTGGCCTGGCTTGGGGCTCTGAACTTGTTGAAGCTCGGGACCACATTGTAGAAGAAGTCGAAGACGAGCGGGAAGTTCCTGCCGAACGAGAGGAGCAATCCGAACACGCCCACCACCATCAGCGCCTGCACGAACCTGTTCTTCCGGTTCATCCATGCACCGAAGATGCCCAGGATGAGCACGCCGATCCCCATATAGTGGGCCGCATCGGTAAAGGGCATCTGCCCCCAGTAGCTCATCACCTGCTGCGAGCGGCCGTCCGGCAGCTCGTAATCCACCTTGCCGAACCCGAAGTAGGAGGGGACCACGAAGGTAATCATCTCCTCCGGGGAGAACGACCAGTCGGTGGCGTACTTGTAGCCGTGCCCGCCATCCTCGGTCTCCTGATCGGCCGACGGGTTTGTGGAGTCGGCTATGATCGCCGAGGCGCCACGGGTGGAGTAGGGGGTATATTCGGCGATGGCCTGGTATCGGTCCAGCCCCATGCCGTAGGCGAACGCGCCGGCCACGGCCATCAGAAGCCCGGCCCGCACAACACCCACCATCAGATCCTTGCTCTTGTCCACCGCCGCGCCGATCAGCTCGAACAGCAGATAGATGCCCACCGCGCAGAGCCCGTAGAACGCGGTCTGCGGATGTGCCCCCTCCACCATCAGATGCACCGCCAGTATCAGCAGGCCGGCATACAGGAAGCTCCAGCGTTGCAGCAGCTTCTCCATGCAGAGGAAGAGGAAGGGGAAGGTCATCAGCACCGAGATCTTGGTGTTGTGACCGATCATGATATAGATGATGACCCAGGTGGAGAACATCGCGGCCATCGACACGAAGAGCGATGTGGAGCGAGCCGCCTTCTTGCTGCGCATCAGCAGGTACATGCCGACGCCGTAGATGAAGTAATGGAAGATCACCCTCATCAGCCAGTAATTGCCGAACCCGAGCGCTTTCTCCCCTGTTCCCAGTATCGCCATGCTGAGATCCCACCATCGGTCGCCGGTCACCAGATAGGCGCCGTAGGCGGGCATGCCGCTGAAGATGTAGGGAATCCAGAAGGGATGCTCCCCCTTGGCCGCCATCGCATCCAGATAGGGGAGGAAGCTGAGCCAGGAGATGTTATCGTTCGTGGCGAAGAACTTCCCGCCGAAGATGACGCTGGCGAAGAAGATGACCAGCGACAGGAAGATCAGCCCGATGAAGATCGGCGTATGATACTTGGTGGGAACCGACGCCAGCGGCGACCACCCCGCCGGGGCGGTACGGGTACCGCCGGGCCGTGCGGTCAGGCCCCGGCCGGCCGGGGTGCGCCTCGGAGGCGTGCTTCGCGATGTTGCCATGCTCGTGCGTGTTGTGTGTCGAATATGTGATAAAAGTCAAAGAGTCCGGAATCAGAAAGACATCCGGGATGGGGGAGTCCGGAGCCGGGAGGAGAAGCTAGTATCCACCAACTCCCCCAATCGAAAATCCCCTCACTGTTCGCGCGGAGTTTGACTCCGTGCGAGGTGGTAGCCGCCAGGGTCGCGGAGTGGAACTCCGCGACAACACCGAAGAAGAATGTCAGAAAACGTTCTCCCAGGTACTTAATATCTCCCCCTCCCCCAATCGAAAATCGAAAATCTACAATCGAAAATCCCCTCACCCCTCCTGTCTGCCTTCGATGGCGCACAGGAGGATGCCGGCGGCCAGGCCGAGCCTGCGATCGAGCAGATTGCCGGTGTCCGGGGAGAAGTCGGCGGTCAGCTTCATGACGAACGGGTTGAAGTTCTGATGGTAGAGCACCACCGGCTGGCCTCCGATCTCCCCGTGAAAGGTCTGCGGGATGAGCGAGGAGATGAACCTGCGCAGCAGCGCCATCAGCATATTCTCCTCTGCGATCCTGCCGATCTCCCGGTCGTCCGGGTTCAGCAGCAGCCACTCGTCCTTGATGATGGAGCGCAGCCCCTTGCGCCGGAGCGAGCCCAGGTGTTCCCCCGTGGATGAATCGGTCACATCGTAGGTGGCCGAGAAGTCCAGTATGCCCCGCGCGGAGATCTTCAGCAGCTCCACGGTCATCTCCTCATCGGCATAGATACGGATATCCTCCTTCAGCTTGAAGGCTTTCATCTTCGAATAGAGCACCACGTTCCCGGCGGGATCGAAGATGTGGAATTCTCCTCCGAAAAGCTTCAGGATCTTCTTCCGGATCAGGTAGGTTGTGTGTGTGAACCGTTCGTCCATGTGGGGTTAGCCGTGTGAGTTCAGTAGGAGATCCCCCTGACGGGGCTAGGATGCCGCCGAGGGTGCTTTCCTTGAGGGGGCGGCCGTAAGAGTGTCGAGGAGGCGGGCCAGCTCTCCGGTCGTATTGCGCCGCTCGTAGCGTGCTATCGCGGCGGTATCCGGCTTGAGCGAGCGGGTCCCGCTCAGGTGATCGCGGTACAGCGCCAGGAACGCCCCGGCGATGCCGGCGGTGTTCGACTGATGCGCCACGTAGCCGCTCCGTGTCTCGGCTATCAGTTCGGCGATCGCGCTCCGCTCCGGTGCCACCGCTATCAGCGGGCGGTCCGATCCGATATACTCGTAAACCTTCCCCGGCACCACCTCGTCGCTCTCGTCGCACTCGTCCACCACCAGCAGAAGCGCATCGGAGAGGAAGAGCTGAACGATGCTCTCGCGGTGGGGCATATAGCCCACCACCTCGATGGCATCCCCGAGCGGGCTTTTCCGGAAGGTCTCCATAACCTCCTCGCCGAACCGTCCGATAAACCGCAGGCGTATCCGGGAGCGGTCCACCTCGCCTCTGGAGACGAGCCGTTCCACGGCATCCAGGAACGCATCCGGGTTGCGGCGCCCGTACATGGAGCCGGTATAGGTGACCGTAAAGCGATTGTCGGTGCGGGAGGAGAGGTCGATCTGCGGAAAATCGTGGCTGTCGAAGCCGTTCGGCAGATGATGAAATTTTTCGGCAGGGAGCTTCGGATATTTCCGGAGGGCATCCTTGGTGATGCCCAGCCAGGCCACCTCCACCAGATCCGACTCGGTGAATGCCGCGCGTTCCAGCCTCCGGTCGATCGCCGCCGGTATCGCCCAGCGGTCCGGCGTGGTGATGAAGCCGGTCCAGGGATCGCGGAATCCGGCTATCCAGGGGAGCCCGCTCCTCCGTTTCAGGCTACGGGCGATCAGCGCGCAGGTATAGGGGGGGGAGGAGCTGTAGATGGCGTCGATCTTCTCGCTGGCGATCGCCTCCAGCCCCGCCTTGATGGCGTGGGAGTACCAGCCGATCCGCGCATCCGGGATGAAGATCGTGGCGCGGATGAACTCCGCCAGCCGTTCCGAGGCCGAGAGCGTTGTCCCCTCCTTGCGGATCGTATTGACGTCGATAGCGGTCCCCTTGGCCTTGCCGGTCAGCTTCCGGTACAGGTCGTACGGCTCGAAGATATCGGTGCGGATCACCTTCACGCCGGACGGGATCTCCGCCAGCAGCGACTCGTCGCGCGCCGGGAAGTTGCCGTCACGGACGGTGAGCACAACCGGTTCCCATCCGAACTCGCGGAGGTATTGCACGTACTTCAGCACACGCTGCACACCGGGGCCGCCCGAGGGGGGGAAGTAATAGGCTACGATCAGAACTTTCTTCATCGGCCCGAAGATACGGGATTCTCGCAAAATCGGTTTGCGGAGGGGGAAATGCATGAGGCAAAGCCGCCAGGTCCCGCAGGAACGCTAATAATCAGCGGGCGATCAGCCAGGAGCCGCCCTGGGTTCCGGCGCCCCCTGTGGCGCAGGATGGGCGTTGAAGAGGGGGGGTAGGCCGTCCCGTGCAACCATGTTTCCCCCTGGAAGATGGCCGGGGGGATTTCGGGTACACAAAGATGTACTATTGTCAGGGGTTGCCATGGGGTAAGTTTGACACAGTCGATAACCGCGGCCCAAGCCGCGGAATACAGCGGGAACAGCGGCTTTCAACGGCCGGTGTTCCCCCGGAAGAAAGGGGGATGGTGTCCTGGCCGGGCGTACCATCCGGAGCTTCCGGAACATTCCGCGCGGGGGCGGCGAGAGTTCGATGGAGATGATGTCGGGACGATCAGCACCGCAAGGTGGAGGTAGGGGTATCCTGCCGGATTTCGGCCGCTTCTCTCATGCTCGCAAGAAGGCAATCGCATGCAAACTCTACCGGCGGGCTGGAGAAGCGACGGAAGCCCGGGAGGGACCAATGAAGAGGGGAGGGAGCCGGACATTTTTTTCCGTGACCTTTGCACATATTCCGGACGGTACGGTACCACCTGCGGGAATCGGGGGTCTCTAGGGTGAGTTTCTGAAATCCGTCCATTAAAGGGATGTTGTGAAGGAAACGAAGCGCCATGCCGCACCGGATGCGGCATGGCGGTTTTTGTTATCCCCACCGCTATTTGTCCGGG